>DBCQ01000027.1:26308-41720 GCA_002293155.1 Burkholderiales bacterium UBA954
AGCCCCGGAAAGATCTCGGTCACTGCAACTAAGCAGCTGATCAATCAGCGCGATCTTGCGTTGGCCTACTCGCCCGGGGTAGCCGCTGCCTGTGAAGAGATTGTTAAAGATCCACTGAATGCATTTCGTTATACCGCCCGCGGGAATCTTGTCGCGGTCATCACAAACGGAACAGCCGTGTTGGGGCTCGGTAATATCGGGCCGCTGGCCTCCAAGCCGGTGATGGAAGGCAAGGCAGTTCTTTTCAAGAAATTCGCAGGCATTGATGTCTTTGATCTTGAGATCAACGAGATGGATGTCGATCGTATTGTGGATGTCATCGCTGCCTTAGAACCAACCTTTGGTGGCGTGAATCTGGAGGATATCAAAGCACCGGATTGTTTTGCTGTAGAGCGCAAACTGCGGGCCCGCATGAAGATTCCGGTCTTTCATGATGACCAGCACGGCACCGCGATTGTCGTGGGTGCTGCATTGGTCAATGGTTTGCAGGTCGTCGGCAAAGACATCAAGAAAATTAAACTCGTGGTCTCAGGCGCTGGTGCGGCGGCCTTAGCATGCCTAGATCTTTTATTGGATCTTGGTCTGCCGAAAGAAAATATCTGGGTGTCTGACCTTGCAGGGGTTGTCTATGAGGGCCGCAAAGAGCTCATGGATCCAGAAAAAGACCGGTTTATTCAGAAAACGGATGCCCGCACACTAGGCGACATCATTGCGAATGCGGATGTGTTTCTCGGCCTATCGGCCGGTGGTGTTTTGAAGCCTGAAATGGTGGCCAAGATGGCACCAAGACCACTGATTTTTGCGCTTGCCAATCCCGAGCCAGAAATTCTTCCCGAGGACGTCAAAAAGGTTCGCGATGATGCGATCGTCGCCACAGGCCGCACGGATTATCCGAATCAGGTGAATAACGTGCTGTGCTTTCCATTCATTTTTCGTGGCGCTCTTGATTCGGGCGCGACCACGATTACCCGTCAGATGGAGTTAGCGGCCGTTCATGCGGTGGCTGAACTGGCCAGAGCCGAACAAAGCGAAGTGGTCTCGGCGGCTTATGGATCCGGCAGTCTGTCCTTTGGCCCCGAGTACCTGATTCCCAAGCCCTTCGATCCGAGACTCATCATGAAGATCGCGCCTGCGGTTGCAAAGGCGGCAGCCGAAAGTGGCGTTGCAACCCGGCCGATTACCGACTTTGACGCCTATGTGGATCGACTGCAGGAGTTTGTCTTCTATTCGGGCAACTTTATGAAGCCGATTTTCTCGGCCTCGAAACGGGCCCACAAGCGCAGACTGGTCTACGCTGAGGGCGAGGAGGAGCGGGTTCTGCGCGCCATTCAGGTGGTGCGCGATGAGGATCTGGCCGACCCAATTCTGATTGGAAGGCCTGCTGTGATTGAACGGCGTATTGAGCGCTACGGTTTGCGGCTAAAAGCAGGAGTTGATTTTCAGGTGGTGAACCCCGAGTCGGACACACGGTTTCGTCAGTACTGGGAGGCCTACTATCAGATCACGCAGCGTCAAGGCGTTACCGCGCAGTATGCGCAGCTCGAGATGCGGCGACGACACACTCTGATTGGTGCCATGATGATTCATCTTGGCGAGGCCGATTCAATGATCTGCGGCACATTTGGTAGCTACGGGCTGCACCTCCACTATATCGATCAGGTCTTGGGCCACAAACCAACCGAGAAGACCTATGCAGCGATGAATCTTTTGATTCTTCCAAAGCGTTCGGTAGCCCTTGTCGACACCCATGTCAATACCGATCCAAGCGCGGAACAGTTGGCAGAGATCACCTTAATGGCTGCCGATGAGATGCGCCGAATTGGTATTGAACCGCGCGTCGCGCTGTTGTCGCACTCGAATTTCGGTAGCGGAGCAACCGCCTCATCAGAGAAAATGCAACAGACGCTTGCGCTTGTACGGGAGCGACGGCCGCAGCTAAATATCGATGGCGAGATGCACGGGGATGTCGCACTCGATCCAGAGTTGCGCAAAGCGATCATGCCGAATTCGACCCTGCTGGGCGAGGCAAATTTATTGGTGATGCCGAATATCGATGCGGCGAATATCTCCTACAACCTGCTGAAGGTGGCTGCGGGCAATGGCGTGGCGGTTGGCCCTGTATTGTTGGGCTGTCGGGCATCGGTAACCATTCTGACCTCCTCAGCCACGGTGCGTCGCATTGTGAATATGACGGCGATGACCGTACTGAACGCTAACGCGAACACTGGTTCCAAAAGCGCATCCTAGAACTCGCCTGCCCTGATTGCGAGTGCAGTCAGGGCTACCAGAGCCGCGGTCTCGGTTCTAAGAATTCTTGGGCCGCACCGAACACTACGAAACCCCGCACGCTGCATTAGGACCTCTTCATCGTCGCTCCACCCCGCCTCGGGGCCGATCATAAGGGTGATTGGGCCCGAGATTTGTGCCTCGGAGAGGCCCTGGGCTGCAAATGGATCAAGGTGAACACCAGTCTTTGGAGATGGGCTGTGCCGCCATTCATCAAGTACCTCGTGCAGCGTTTGAATCGGCCGAATCCGCGGCACGAGCGTGCGCCCCGATTGCGCACTTGCCGCCTGGGCGGTCGCGGCCCAGTGGGCTACCCGTTTCGCGGCGCGAACGCCCTCAAGCTTTAAGACGCTGCGGGCTGCTGCCAGGGGCACAATGACTGCGGCGCCTAATTCGGTTGCCTTCTGGATAACCCAATCCATTTTGTCGCCGGTGCACAGAGACTGGACTACCGTAATCGCCAGCGGGGACTCCCTTAAGACGTGCTCGACTGCGGTCACGCAAACGGTGACCTCTGAGCGCTGAACTGCTGTGATCTTGCCCTGGCCCTCCTGACCCTGACCATCAAAGAGTGTGACCAGCTGGCCCGCCTGGGCCCGCAGGACCACCGCGAGGTGGTGGCTTGTTTGGGCGTCGAGTCGGTGCTCGCCAATCGCGAGCGTCTGAAAAAGGATTCTGGGCTGCATTCCTGCCGGCCTCTTTTCGTGGTCTGGGAGTTATTTGGGAGTTAAAATCAAAGGCTTGGCATTTCAAATTGAGATCCAGCGCTGGCTGATAGATCTAGGGTTTTCCAGTAAGCGACGCTTATCTCTTCAATCAGGATTAGAGACTTTAACTTAACAATCGAAACTCCGAGAGTTTGTGGGTGAACTTCCCAGAAACCGTCTTTTGGAATCCAACGCTATGCAATTTCCTGCCTCTCATCTTCCCGTAGATACGACACAAATGGCCAACGCGATCCGCGCCTTGGCGATGGATGCTGTCCAGAAAGCAAACTCAGGTCACCCTGGAATGCCCATGGGAATGGCGGATATGGCAGTGGCCTTGTGGGCAGGCCATCTCAAACACAATCCTGTAAATCCGCAGTGGGCAGACCGTGATCGCTTCGTGGTGTCCAATGGCCATGGCTCGATGTTGCTCTACAGTCTCTTGCACCTTGCGGGTTACGACTTACCGATTGAGGAGTTGCAGAATTTTCGTCAACTCCATTCCAAGACTCCGGGCCATCCCGAATACGGAATGGCACCGGGCGTTGAAACAACCACCGGCCCGCTCGGTCAGGGCATCACCAATGCGGTGGGCTTTGCCTTAGCGGAGAAACTTTTAGCAGCGCAGTTTAATAAACCTGGCTTTGATCTCGTTGATCATCACACCTATGTCTTCTTGGGGGACGGCTGCCTGATGGAGGGAATCTCTCACGAGGCCTCCTCCTTAGCAGGTGTCTGGGGCCTATCGAAGTTAATCGCTCTCTATGATGACAACGGTATCTCGATTGATGGCCAGGTCGACGCCTGGTTTCGGGATGACACCCGCAAACGATTTGAAGCCTATGGGTGGAATGTAATTGGCCCCATTAATGGCCACGATGTGCAGGCGGTCAGCCAGGCCATTACAAAGGCCCGGGAGTGGTCGATCAAGGGCAATCTTGGCCGATTAGCACCCACCATGATTATTTGTAAAACGGAAATCGGTAAGGGCTCGCCGAATCGCGCAGGCACAGCAAAGGCGCACGGTGAGGCCCTCGGTGCAGAGGAGATTGGTCTTACGCGGCAGGCGATTGATTGGCCTTATGCGCCTTTTGATATTCCTCAGGCGGTGAAATCCGCATGGGATGCTCGTGCAACCGGCATACAGCGCGAAGCCCAGTGGAATGCCTTATTGTCGAAGTACACGGCCACCTATCCCCAAGAGGCTGCCGAATTTACGCGACGCATGCGGGGCGATCTACCGGCTGATTTCGTAGAGAAGACTCAGGCCATGATTGCCCGAATGGCGGGTGAGAATCTCACCGTTGCAAGCCGTAAGGCATCTCAAATTGTTCTTGATGATATTGGGCCGCGAACCCCGGGAATGCTTGGCGGTTCGGCTGACCTCACGGGATCGAATCTCACCAATTGGAAGGGTGTGACGGCCTTGCGTGTGAATCAAAAGGGTGAATTAACGCCTGGCGATCACATTAATTATGGTGTTCGCGAATTCGGAATGGCAGCCGTGATGAACGGAATTGCGCTTCATGGTGGCTTCATTCCCTTTGGTGGAACCTTTCTGACATTCTCAGATTACAGCCGTAATGCCATCCGCATGGCGGCGCTGATGAAGATTCGGGTGATCCATGTCTTTACCCATGACTCAATTGGCCTTGGTGAAGATGGCCCGACTCATCAGCCCGTTGAGCATTGCGCCTCATTAAGGCTAATTCCAAATTTACATGTCTGGCGGCCTGCGGATGCAGTAGAAACGGCAGTGGCCTGGAAGGCAGCGATTCTGCGTCGCGATGGCCCGACTGCACTCTTGTTATCACGTCAGAATCTTGCGCCGCAGATTTGCCATCCCAGAACGGCGGAGCAGGCGCAAAAGGGTGGCTATGTCTTATTTCCGCAGGCACAACCTGACATCGTCTTAATGGCGTCGGGCTCTGAAGTGTCTTTAGCGATGCAGGCCGCAAAGCAACTGTTGACAGAGGGTATCCATGCTCAGGTGGTGTCGATGCCGTCGACAACGGTTTTTGATCAGCAGAGCATTGCGTACAAAGCCTCGGTCTTGCCATTCGACGTTCCACGGGTAGCAGTAGAGGCTGGTGTGACCGATGGCTGGTGGAAGTATCAGCCTGCAGCGGTCTTGGGTCTGGACCGTTACGGGGAGTCTGCACCGGCAGGCGAGCTCTTTAAATTCTTTGGAATTACGGCTGAGAGCCTTGCTGCAACCGCCAAAGCGGTGCTCGACCAATAAATGTTTTTAATTATGGAGAAAGTAGAATGACGATTAGAGTTGCAATTAATGGATATGGCCGAATTGGCCGCAACGTGCTGCGCGCCCATTATGAGGGCGGCAAGAAACACGATATCCAGATCGTGGCCATTAATGATTTAGGCGACCCTAATACCAATGCTCACCTGACACGCTACGACACAGCCCATGGAAAATTTCCGGGCACGGTTGCAGTAGAGGGCGACTCTATGGTGGTAAACGGAGATCGTATTCGGGTCTTTGCCAATCGTGATCCGGCCGCACTTCCCTGGGGCGAATTGGGGGTTGATGTGGTGATGGAATGCACAGGATTTTTTACGAGCAAAGAGAAGGCATCAGCCCACCTGAAGGGTGGCGCTAAAAAGGTAATCATCTCTGCGCCGGGCGGCAAGGATGTCGATGCGACTGTGGTGTTTGGCGTGAATCACGGTGTCTTGAGATCCTCGCATACGGTGATTTCGAATGCCTCGTGCACCACGAATTGTCTGGCGCCCGTTGTGAAGGTATTAGATGCGGCCCTCGGCATCGAGAGTGGCCTGATGACGACTATTCATGCCTATACCAACGATCAGGTGTTAACGGATGTCTACCACGAGGACCTCCGGCGTGCCCGCTCGGCCACGAGGTCGATGATTCCAACCAAGACGGGCGCGGCTGCCGCAGTTGGCCTGGTGCTGCCAGATCTCAATGGAAAGCTTGATGGGTTCGCCATGCGGGTTCCAACGATCAATGTCTCGGTGGTGGATCTAAGTTTTATGTCGAAAAAACCAACTACTGTTGAGGCTGTCAACGCCATGATGAAGGCAGCGAGTGAGGGAGAGTTGAAGGGTGTATTGGGTTATAACGTAGAGCCCTTAGTATCGATCGACTTTAATCACGATCCGCGCTCCAGTATTTTTGATTCAACCCAGACACGTGTCTCGCCCGATGGCAGGCTCGTCAAGATTCTGTCCTGGTACGACAATGAGTGGGGGTTTTCGAACCGAATGCTCGACACCACAGTCGCCCTAATGGGAGCAAAGTAATGAACAATATCCCCCGCGCGACCAAGATCGTTGCAACGCTTGGTCCAGCGTCATCGTCGCCGGAGACGATCGAGCGGTTAATTGCTGCGGGGGTCAATGTTGTGCGTCTTAATTTCTCTCATGGTACGGCCGATGACCATCGCCAGCGTGCGGCGATTGTTCGTGCGGCAGCGGACCGACTCGGTGTTGATGTGGGGGTCTTGGTCGACCTCCAGGGGCCGAAAATTCGTGTCGGAAAGTTTGCCAATGGCAAGGCCGCGATTGAGACCGGCGCAAGGTTTACTTTCAACCTTGATTGCGAACTCGGTGACGCCCAACAGGTGGGCCTTGACTATAAAGAATTGGTCAATGATGTCGCGCCCGGCGACACGCTTTTACTCAATGACGGCCTCATGTCGATGCGGGTGGAGGCAGTGTCACCTAAAACAATCGTGTGTACGGTCTTAGAAGGCGGTATCTTGTCGGATCGCAAGGGGATTAACCGCCAGGGAGGCGGCCTTTCTGCGCCGGCATTAACGGAAAAAGATATCGCTGATATCCAGGTCGCCGCCGAGATTCATGCGGACTTTCTCGCCGTCTCGTTTCCGAAAGACGCTGCTGATATGCATCGTGCCCGGGAGCTGATGCAAAAGGCGGGAGGTCACGCCGCGACTATTGCCAAGATTGAACGGGTCGAGGCGATCGCAAACCTGCAGGAGATTATCGACGCCTCTGATGCGATCATGGTTGCCCGGGGCGATTTGGCCGTTGAGGTGGGTGATGCAACCGTTCCAGCGCTTCAAAAACGGATGATTCGTATGGCCCGGGAATCGAATCGGGTCACGATTACGGCGACTCAGATGATGGAGTCGATGATCACCTCGCCGGTGCCAACCCGCGCAGAGGTCTCAGATGTTGCCAACGCAGTCTTGGATGGCTCGGATGCCGTGATGCTCTCCGCAGAGACCGCTTCAGGTAAGTATCCGATTCAGACAGTTCAGTCGATGGCACGGGTCTGTGTTGAGGCTGAAAAATCTACTCAGATCACCCTTGAGACTGATTTTTTGAATCGCACCTTTGATCGGGTCGATCAATCAATCGCGATGGCCTCGCTCTTTACAGCGCGGCACTTGCGGGTAAAGGCGATCGCAGCCCTGACCGAGTCGGGATCAACGGCGTTATGGATGTCACGTTTAAACGCAGGTGTGCCGGTCTATGCCCTCACACCGGTTCAGGCGAGCCGCCGTCGGATGGCCTTGTATCGGGATGTATCGCCAGTATTTTTTGATTACAACTCACGCGAGCGGGAGGAAGTCTTGCAAGAGGCAGAGCAACGTCTGGTCGATGAGGGCATTGTGTCGTCTGGCGATCTCATTGTGGTGACGATTGGCGAGCCGATAGGACAGTCAGGTGGCACGAACACGATGAAAATTGTTCGGGTCCAGGCGAGTCCGCGATCGGGGTCTAAGGCCGTGTCAAATTTGAATCTGGATTTAGGATAACGTCACACCAAGGAGGAGAGCGCTATGCCTTTAGTATCAATGCGACAGCTGTTAGACCATGCGGCTGAGCACGGTTATGGAATACCTGCGTTTAATGTCAATAATCTTGAGCAGGTGCAGGCGATTATGGATGCAGCTGCTACGGTCGATGCACCCGTGATCATGCAGGGGTCTGCTGGCGCGAGAAAATATGCGGGCGAGGCGTTTCTCAAGCATCTGATACAGGCCGCCATCGAGGCGTATCCCCATATCCCTATCGTGATGCACCAAGATCACGGCCAGAGTCCGGATGTCTGTAAGGGGGCGATTGCCCTTGGGTTCTCGAGCGTGATGATGGACGGGTCACTACAAGCAGATGGCAAAAGCATTGCGAGCTACGACTACAACGTAGATGTCACGAAGCGGGTGGTGGAGATGGCGCATGCCACAGGCGTTTCGGTTGAGGGTGAGCTCGGTTGCCTGGGTTCGCTTGAGACTATGAAGGGCGATAAAGAAGATGGGCATGGAACCGATGCGGTGATGACCCACGATCAGCTCCTAACGGATCCTGAGCAGGCTGCTGATTTTGTAAAGCGTACCCAACTCGATGCGCTCGCCATCGCCATCGGAACGAGTCATGGCGCCTATAAATTTACCCGAAAGCCAACCGGAGACATTCTCGCAATTGATCGGATTAAGGAGATTAACCGTCGAATTCCGAACACGCATCTCGTAATGCACGGCTCGTCCTCTGTGCCCCAGGAGATATTGGAGGAGATTCGAAAGTATGGTGGTCAGATTAAGGAGACCTATGGGGTTCCTGTCGAAGAGATTCAAGAGGCGATTAAACACGGCGTGCGGAAGATCAATATCGATACCGATATTCGTCTGGCGATGACCGCGGCTATACGACGAACAATGGTAGAAGACCCGTCAAAATTTGATCCGAGAGATTTTCTTAAGCCCGCGCGTGAGGCTGCAAAGAAAATCTGTATCGAACGTTATCAGCAGTTTGGAGCGGCCGGTAAGGCGAGCCTGATCAAGGCGGTATCGTTAAATGAAATTGCTAAGCGCTACCAATCAGGGGCGCTTGCCCAGATGGTTCATTAATGTCGGCACTGTTGGAATCTAAACTCCGGTCGTTGCCACTCTTATCCCGTGGCAAGGTACGCGACATCTATGCGGTGGGTGATGACAAGCTACTGATGATCACGACCGATCGGCTGTCTGCCTTTGATGTGATTATGAGCAGCCCCATTCCTGACAAGGGGGTTGTGCTTAACCGGCTCACGGATTTCTGGTTTGCTCGGCTTGGTCACATTGTTCCCAACCACTTGACGGGGATCGACCCGGAATCGGTTGTGGCCGAATCCGAGGTCGACCAGGTGCGCGGCCGCGCGGTGGTGGCCAAGCGGCTGCGCCCAATACCGGTTGAGGCAGTCGTGAGGGGCTACCTGATTGGCTCGGGCTGGAAGGATTATCGAGAGACCCAGCAGGTCTGCGGCATTTCACTGCCTGCGGGTCTGCGTCAGGCGGCAAAACTCGCGGCGCCCATCTTCACGCCTGCACACAAGGCAGAGATGGGATTACATGATGAAAATATCTCTTTTGAAGCGATGTCGAATCAAATCGGCAGGCCACTGGCAGAGAAAATTCGCGAGACTAGTTTAAAGCTCTATCAGGAGGCCAGCGACTATGCCGCATCGCGCGGCATCATCATTGCGGATACCAAGTTTGAGTTTGGTCTTGATGAGTCCGGGGTATTGCATCTGATGGATGAGGTCTTAACGGCCGATTCATCACGGTTCTGGCCCGCTGATGAGTACCAAGAGGGAATAAGCCCGCCGAGCTTTGATAAGCAGTTCGTGCGCGACTATCTTGAAACGCTCGACTGGGATAAGACGCCACCGCCACCACCGCTACCTGCCCAGGTCATTGAGCGGACTGCTGCGAAATATCGAGAAGCCTTATTTCGTATCGCTGGGGTTCGTCTGCCGATTGTCGGGGTGGTGATGGGTTCGCAATCAGACTGGGAGGTGATGCGGCATGCCGTGGATATTCTGGATCAATTCGGTATTGCGCATGAGGCCCGGGTGGTCTCGGCCCATCGGATGCCCGATGCCCTCTACGCGTATGCCGAGGCCGCGCAGGCCCGGGGTCTTCGGGGAATCATCGCCGGTGCGGGCGGTGCGGCCCACCTACCCGGAATGCTAGCGGCCAAGACAACGGTTCCGGTTTTTGGGGTGCCAGTGCCTTCAAAATATCTACGGGGTGAGGATTCCCTTTATTCCATCGTACAGATGCCCAAAGGAATACCGGTCGCCACCTTCGCGATTGGTGAAGCAGGTGCGGCTAACGCTGCGCTTCATTTAATTGCCACGCTTGCCTGTGAGGATGATTCCTTGCGCGAGCGATTGGCTGCGTTTCGTTCACAGCAGACACAGGCTGCGCAGTCGATGAATGCAACACTGGGTACTGCCTAGTGCGGCGTCGGATCGTGTGGCAGTGGTCGGGGCGGTGGCAATGATCGGTTTGTTGGGGGGTGGCCAGCTTGGCCGGATGATGATTCAGGCCGCCCATCAGCTGGGGCTCAGAGTCGCGGTGCTTGATCCGGACCCCAATGGCCCGGCAAGTCAGATTGCGGATCACGTCATCGTTGCGGCCTATGATGACTTTAATGCGCTTGCGCAACTGGGGCAGTGGGCAGACGTATTCACCACAGAGTTTGAGAATGTACCGGCCGAGTCTCTGAGGTTTTTGGCTAAGAGCGGGTCGACAATGCCCGATGCCCACAGCGTCGGGATCGCCCAGAATCGAATTGATGAGAAGCGATTTATTCAAGCAACAGGTGTGCCCGTAGCACCCTATGCGGTGATTAGCCGGGTCGAGGACTGCCACGAGATCTCCCCCCAGCTTTTCCCCGGGATTCTTAAATCGGCCCGTCTCGGCTACGACGGCAAGGGGCAGCAGAACGTTGATTCATCTGCAGAGGTGAAGGCCGCATGGGAGGCGATGGGGTCTGTTGATTGTATTGTCGAGAAGAGGCTTGCCCTTGACCGAGAGATTTCCGTAATCTGCGCCCGCGATCGTTTGGGTCATATTGAAATCTTTCCCGTGGGAGAAAATACGCATCGCCACGGAATTCTCGCAGTCACACAGGTACCTGCCAGAATCTCACCTGCGCTAGAGCAGAGGGCCCGTGAGCATGCCCGGAAAATTATCGAGGCACTCAAATACGTTGGTGTGATGTGCATCGAGTTTTTCGTGTTGTCTGGCGAGCAACTGATTGCAAACGAAATTGCACCCCGACCCCATAATAGCGGGCATCACACCATTGAGGCCTGCAGCGTGAGCCAGTTTGAGCAGCAGGTCAGGATCTGCGCCCAACTGCCACTGGCTCAGCCGTCGCTTAGATCACCAGCAGTGATGCTTAATATTCTTGGAGAGAGTTGGTTTAAATCCTCGGATCATCCCATCGAGCCTGACTGGGATGCCGTTCGGGCGCAGTTCGGTGTTCATCTGCATCTCTACGGCAAGTCAGAGCCCCGGCCCGGTCGAAAAATGGCGCATGTCACCTGTCTGGGCGCAACACCATCGGAGGCTCGTGCACGTGCAATTATTGTTGCCGATATTCTTGGTCTCGATACTGGCCGGGCGTTGGCGTGACCAGTCTAACGAATGCAGCGCGCGCGCTCTGTGATGGGCATTTGGTCGTCTTCCCAACAGAGACAGTCTATGGTCTAGGTGCGGATGGCCTGTGTACATCGGCAGTCGAGGGAATTTTTCGTATAAAGGGGCGGCCAGCCGATCATCCGGTGATTTTGCACGTTGCAACGATTGATGCTGCGAAATCATTAACAGCGAGTTGGCCTGCCCGTGCACAGCGTCTTGCTGAGGTATTCTGGCCCGGGCCACTCACCCTGATTCTGAAACGGGCATCCCATGTTCCCGACGCAGTCACAGGGGGCCAAGAGACGGTTGGCATTCGAATCCCCGCGCAACCCGTGGCGCTCGCCTTGCTCAATGAGTTCTCACGAATGGGTAGCGGTGTTATTGCCGCACCCTCTGCAAATCGATTCGGCGCTGTCAGTCCTACGCGGGTTATTGATGTTCAACGCGATCTCGGTGATCGGCTTGGGCCGGACGACTGTATTCTCGATGGAGGGGATTGTACGGTCGGGGTCGAGTCGACGATTGTTGATCTCACTGGCACACAGCCCCGAATCTTGCGGCCTGGCGGCATTAGCCGTGATCGGCTAATACAGGTGATGGCCGTTGAACCAGCCGCTGATTCGGAAATTCTATCGAAGGACTGTACAACGCCACCACCCCGGGTATCGGGGGCGCTGCAATCCCATTACGCGCCAAACGCCAGGGTGATGCTTCTTAATTCCGAGGAGTGTGAGTTGGGGCTACAGCAGTTGCGTGCAGCTAGCCCTGCATCCTCGATTGGATGCCTCCTGATAGAGCCCTTGAAGCGCGAGCCCTCGGGCCAGGGAATAACGGTAGTGGTGATGCCATCGGATGCGCAGCGTTATGCGCATGATCTCTATGCCCGTTTGCATGATTTAGATCAGTTGGGCTGTCGCGTGATCGTAGTCGAGAGACCCCCCCAGTCCATCGAGTGGGAGGCAGTCCAAGATCGATTGAAACGTGCAGCAGCGGACCGGACCAATCCCGATCACGCTCAGTAGATCGCCTTCGCACAGACCTTCGGGAGTTCTGCAAACAGGAGCGTCGCCTGGGCGTCACGGGTAGCCCGAACCCGCTGCGACATCTCACGATGGGCCGCTGACCAGATGGAATCAGGAAAGAAGGCATCATCGGACCAGCGGGGAATGAAATGCCAGTGCTGGTGTGGTGTGTAGTTGCCTAGGCTTGCGATATTTATTTTTTCTGGTGCGAGGGTATCCCGCATGAGCGTTTCAATAGCAATCATGAGCTTAAAAAACTGCTGTTGTTCGGGCTTTGCGAGTTCGGTGAACTCTGCGCAGTGGCGATTCAGAATTAGACGCACATAGCCGGGAATATGGGGATCAACAATCGACACCACGCGCCAAAATGCTCCCCGCCAAATCAATTGGCCGCCCTCTGAGGTGCACAGTGGGCAGTCATCCCGGGGAGCAGACGACTGCTCATTTCTTGAGCCCCCCATAAGAATCGATAGAATTGACATTGCAGACTAGCTTCTGATCTGGACTATTTGCCCGAGCAGTGGCCGCTGCTCGAGGCCTCACCGCTTCCAAGGGCAAATGGTTTTGGTTCAAGGCGAGGTCGATCAGTGAGGCGGTAATCGATTCCGATGACGAGCACGAAGATTGCCCAGAAAATAATTACACCGCGCGTCATTCGATTCTCGCTTTCATGCGGGCTGCCACACCACCGATTGAGCCAAGAAATGCAAAGGCAAACCATATCCAGCCGTGGATACTGCCTGACGCAACACCACCGAGATAGGCGCCGACATTACAGCCATAGGCAAGTCGTGCGCTGTAACCCATCAGGCAGCCTGCAAATATGCTGATCAGGAGTTGCGTTGCGCTAGGCCAGGATCTGCGAGTTATTGCATCCGTATTCCAGCGATTCGCGATGAGCGCGCCATAGAGAAGACCGATATTCGTGACGGATGTGACATCCCATAAAACCGGCTCGCTGATACGCTCGATGTGAGGAGCAACTCCCCAGAAGGTGTCGGCTGAGAGGTCTGCGCCGAGTGCGGTCACGAACTTAGCACCCCAGAGCCCAAGCCCATACACAATACCCCAGGGCTGACCGGCAACGACCAGGTGAATGGCATAGAGCACCGCAATGACCACTGCACCCCAGACCCAACGGGATGGAACCGCAGGGATTTGATGACCTGTCTGCGTGGTGGATCGTTTGGCGTAGAGATAACTGGCCGCGGCAACGGCAGCACAACCCAGTAACGTGAGGGTCAGGGCGATGGGCATTCCGGATGCGGTGATGAGGTCAATCGGAGCGGCTTCTTGCTGAAGTCCAATCGCCTGAAGGGGACCACCGAGGGATTCCCATGCGTGCTGATGCGATGCTCCAACAAAGCTGCCGGCGATGAATGCGGGCAGCACCACCCAGGATGTTGGCGACGAGGCGCCAGCTTTATAGAGTGTTCCTGATCCGCAGCCATCGGCGAGCTGCATTGCGAAACCGAATAACACGGCACCAATGACCAGCCCCCACGTAATGGGCGCGACAGCGCCCGCAATCTCATGACCGAAGTTTGCGAGTAGCGGGAAGGAGAGCACAGCACAGATCGCCATCATGATCATCTGGCCAATCATTCCCCAGGGATCTTTTCTGACAATGAGATTGCGCCATCCCGTCGTAAATCCGAATCGGGATGCCGAGAGTGCAGCGCCAAAACCAAGGCCTAGCAACAGGAGAAAACCAGCGCGCAGACCGGCCTGTAGGGTGACTGCGATCCATCCCAAGAAGGCGGGGCCGAGAAGAAGAAAACGATACATTATTTCTTTGCGGGCTCGTTGGCCATGGGGTTGCGTGATCGCGACCAACCAATCGCAGACTCGGGATACATACGTACATTTTTCTTGCCGAGAACCTCGGACAGGACGAACCAGGTTGTTGCGCTCCAGTGCCCCGTGTTGCAAAAACTAATCACATCACCTGTAGCCAACAAACCCGCATTCTTTGCGAGTGATTCGAGCTGTGCCTTCGGAAGTAGCTTGCTGGTATTGATCTGAAACCATTCTTCGTGATCAAAATTTGTGGCGCTAGGAATTGTTCCGGCCCGGGCGGCAACAGAGTGACGCTCCTTGCCGGAGAAAAAATCCTCAGACCGTGAATCGGTGAGTGTGAATTTTCGGCCACCTCCCGTACTTGATTTAATGAGTTCGGCAAGCTCATTCGTCGTCACAACCTGGCTGCGGTCCAGTTTGAACTCGATCTTCGTCGCGACAATGGCCGGTGTTGTGGTTTCCGTAGGGTGCTTCAGTGCAAGCCATGCCCCCAGTCCGCCCTCGAGGATTGAGAGTCTCTGAAATCCGGCGAGTTTCAGTGTCCAGTAAACCCGAGCGGCACCGCCGAAGTCCGTTGCATCAGAACCTGTTGGCGCAATCACGATATGGGACTCCGTCGCTAGACCCCATTTATTAAATAGACTGGAAAGCTTTGCATCAGAGAGAAGGCTGCCGGGGTTGGAATCGGGGCCGCGGAAGGCTGAATAAGGCGCGGAAATTGCGCCCGGGATATGACCGGCTGCGTAGTTAGGTGTCTTGCCATCGTTTTGAAAGACCTCTCGGATGTCGAGCACCCGAACAGATTTGCGGTCGATCAGGGCCTTCAACTCTGCGGGGCTGATGATGGGGGAAACGGTTGCCCGAGCGGCGAGACTGGATTGTCCGGAGGCCTTCGGGGCGCTTTGAGCGGCAACGAGTGAGCCATAGAGGATTCCTGCGAGGGCGAGAACACCTAATAGGGTCCGACGCCAGTATTGGCGCGATGCGTTTGCGTGCGCTGAATGAGGTCCGCAGCAATTCGGCATGATGTGTATTAGGGGTTTTTGCATATGAACTCAGGTATCTTCGGTTACACGAGCGGGCGAGTGATGCCAAGGGTAATGGAAACTGAGTGATCGCCTGTGCGTTTTTATGGAAATTCTTTGCAGAAATTGGAATAAGCTGAGGATGTGATGGATAC
>DBCQ01000027.1:41845-71419 GCA_002293155.1 Burkholderiales bacterium UBA954
ACCGACCTATGAGGAGGTCTGCGAGAAAAACACAGGCCATGCTGAAGTCGTTCGGGTGAGCTTTGATGCCCAGCGTGTGACCTATCAACAGCTACTCGATATATTTTTCGAGATTCATGATCCGACCACCGTCGATCGGCAGGGTAACGATATTGGTCCTCAATATCGATCGATTATTTTCGCGATGAATCCTGACCAGGCGCGTCTTGCGGCACAGGTGATCGATCGTCATTCGGGTGCGGTGACACAACTTGTTGAGCTGGATGACCAACCTGTCCAGCCAGTCGAAAAAATATTCTGGCCTGCTGAGGAAAATCACCAGAATTACTATCGGAATCATCCGACTCAGGGCTACTGCATGTTTGTCGTGGCGCCGAAGGTGGCCCACGCTGAACAAGCCTTTAAGGCGCTAATCGCTCAATAATCCAATCGGTCTGGTCAGACCATGCATTATTTTTTCGGTAGCGGATGCGATCGTGGAGGCGAGAGGGCCGACCCTGCCAGAACTCAAATTGATCTGGGCTGAGCCGATAGCCACCCCAATGGCTGGGACGGGGCGGGTCGACCGAGGTCTCTGCGGGAAATGCCTGCTGTAGATTTTTCTCCCGAACTTGAAGCCATTCTCGATTGGGAATGACTTCACTCTGTGGCGAGGCCCATGCGCCAAGCCTGCTGGCCAGCGGTCGCGAACGAAAATACTCTTCGGACTCCTCCTCTGAGACTCTAGCCACCTTTCCGTCGATTCGGATCTGGCGCTCGAGTTCTGGCCAAAAGAAAACGACGCTTGCAAAGGGGTTTACCGCCAACGCCTGCCCCTTTCGGCTCTGGTAGTTGGTAAAAAAAGTCAGTCCGAGGTCGTCAATTCCTTTAATCAGCACAATGCGGGCCGATGGCCGGCCGTCGGGGTCGACGGTGCAGAGAGTCATGGCATTGGGCTCGGCCACCTCGGCGCTTTGGGCCTCAGAGAACCATCTGTCGAACTGTTCAACTGGGTCTGGGGTGACGTCGGGAATATCGAGGGCGGCCCGGGCGTAGTCTTTTCTCAGATTGGCGAGTCTTTGCGGGCTTGTGGGGGGCTTTTGCATGATGACGACGGGTTTTAGAGAGGCGTAGGCCCCATTTTAGGGGCTAAACCAAGGGGTGGGCCACGCGGACCAGGGTGCCGTGTCGATCTCCTGTCTAGGACGATCGATTGATTGGTCTTATCAATGAATAAGAAACTTTCAATTGGACTTAACTAAACTGAGCCCCCATGATCCTCAAAGCGCGAGGCAAGACGTCTGGGCAAGTTCGATACCCTTCGTCAGGCAGTCGGCACCGGTGCAACCTAGTTGCGATGTTGTTTAACCAAAGGAGAGAAGTGATGCCCCAGTTAAAAGGTACTAAGACTCACCAGCATCTGAAGGATGCGTTCGCAGGTGAGAGCCAGGCTAACCGTCGTTACCTGTATTTCGCGAACAAAGCTGACGTAGAAGGCTATACCGAAGTCGCGTCGTTGTTCCGTTCAACCGCCGAAGGCGAGACCGGACACGCACACGGCCATTTGGATTACTTGGCCCAGGTTGGTGATCCTGCAACCGATCTGCCGATCGGTGATTCTGCTTCGAATCTGAAGTCAGCAGTCGCGGGCGAGACCCACGAGTACACCGATATGTATCCCGGTATGGCAAAAGATGCTCGTTCAGAAGGCTTCGACGAAATCGCTGATTGGTTTGAGACCTTGGCAAAAGCCGAGCGTTCACACGCCAATAAGTTCCAAAAAGCACTCGACGCGCTGGCCGCGTAAAGGTGTGGGTTACCCGGTGGCCTTGGGTCACTGGGTAACACCCACAGAAAATTGTTAACTACAGAGAGTTTGTTATGACGGTTCGCGAAGGTTCCCTAGAAGCACCTACCCGGCATCCCATCGATTGGAAGGGTAAGGATTTTTACGACGAGAAATCGTGTTTCGATGAGATGGAGCGGGTATTTGATATCTGTCATGGCTGCCGTCGTTGTGTAAGCCTCTGTAACTCGTTTCCGGTCTTATTTGATTTGATTGACGAGGGCACCACAGGCGAGATGGATGGCGTTCCCCGCGAGAAGTATATGGATGTGGTGGACCAGTGCTATCTCTGCGATGTCTGCTACATGACCAAGTGCCCCTACGTGCCGCCCCATCCCTGGAATTTAGATTTCCCGCACCTGATGCTGCGGGCCAAGGCGATTCAGTTCAAAAAAGGCACGCCAACAGAGTTTCGCGATACGACCTTATCGAATACCTCCGCAAATGGAAAACTGGCCTCGATCCCGATTGTGGTTCAGACCGTTAATGCATTGGCCCACAATAAAACAGCCCGCGCGATCGGCGAGAAGGTCATTGGCATCCACAAAGATGCGTGGCTCCCCGAGTACGCGAGTAAGCCGTTTGAGAAAACCCATGCGACCTCCAAGCCTCTGCCAGTTAAAAACGGCGCTAAGACGCCCGGGAAGGTCGCGATCTACACCACCTGCTATGTCAACTGGAATGAGCCGGGTATTGGTCATGATTTGATTAAGGTGCTTGAGCACAACGAGATCCCCTATGTCGTGGTCGATAAACAGGCCTGTTGTGGAATGCCCAAGTTAGAGCTTGGTGACTTGGATTCGGTAGCCGAATTGGCGAAGGTCACGCTCCCGCAGCTCGCTAATCTGGCCAGGGAGGGCTATGCCATCGTGACGCCAATTCCATCGTGCACGTTGATGTTTAAGCAAGAACTTCCGCTGATGTTTCCAAATGATCCCGATGCACAGGCGGTGAAGGCGGCAATGTTTGATCCCTTCGAGTACTTTGTTGGGCGTAACAAAGATGGATTACTCAAAACGGACTTCAAGCAGGGTCTCGGCAATGTTTCTTACCATGTGGCCTGTCACCTCCGGGTTCAGAATGTAGGCCAGAAGACCCGTGAAATGCTCGAGATGGTTCCCGATACAGCGGTCAATACAGTCGAGCGCTGCTCTGGCCACGCCGGGACCTGGGGCGTTAAAAAAGAGTTTCATGAGATTGCAATGAAAATCGGCCGTCCCGTGTTCCGTCAGATGAGTGAGCACCCAAAGGCCAACAGCGGTCAAGGGGGGCTTCCAGATTTTGTGGCCTCGGATTGTCAGCTGGCTGGCCACCATATTGAGCAGGGTATGGCAGGACAGGGCGACGGAAAAGTCGCCCACCCCTTGTCTTTATTAGCAAAAGCCTACGGCTATTAACAAAGGAGTTTTAGGAGAATGACTATGGCACAACTATCACGCGATTCGCTCTGGACACTCGAGCACTATTCTCGGATTCGTAACCAATTTCGCCAAGAAGTGATGGCGCACAAGAAGGTGCGTCAGGTAGCGCTTGGCGATCACATCACCTTGTTTTTTGAGGATGAGAAGACCGTTCGCTACCAGGTTCAGGAGATGTTGCGCATCGAGAAGACTTTTGAAGAGTCGGGAATACAAGACGAGCTCGATGCCTATAATCCCTTGATCCCCAACGGTAGAAATTTCAAATGCACCATGATGCTCGAGTACCCTGATCCGGTGATTCGCAAGGTCGAGCTAGCCAAACTTAAAGGTGTAGAGGATCGGGTCTGGGTTCAGGTTGAAGGTCGCGAGAGAGTCTACGCGATTGCGGATGAAGATCTCGAGCGCGAGAATGAGGAGAAGACCTCATCGGTGCATTTCATGCGGTTTGAGCTCGACGAGGATATGGCAGGTGCGTTGAAATATGGGGTGAGTCTTGCTGTCGGTGTTGACCACCCGAGTTACACGGCTGTCGTCGACCCGGTAGCGGCTGAGACGCGTGTATCCTTGGTTAAAGATCTGGCCTAAGGGCTGAGCGTTCTCTCTCATGGGAGTAGAGATGTCAAAAAATGTTTTGGGCGGAGTACTCGCACCCTGTAGTACCGATCCGTTGACGGGATTTTTCCGTGATGGGTGTTGTAATACAGCCCCCGATGATTACGGCAGTCACACGGTATGCGCCCAGATGACGGATGCCTTTTTAGTGTTCTCGAAGGCTAAGGGCAATGACCTCAGCACGCCAAATCCGCAGTTTCAGTTTCCGGGACTCAAGGCGGGTGATCGGTGGTGTCTGTGCGCCGCACGCTGGCGGGAGGCTGCCGAGGCCGGGGTTGCGCCGCCGGTAATTCTTGAGTCTACGCATGAGCGGGCCCTTGAGGTGATTGCCCTGGCCGATCTGGAATACCACGCGCTTCAGCCCGCATAGCCTTTACTAGGCCTTGTTTTGATTGGGTCTGAGATAATCAGGCGATGCAATTTGAAATCTTTCCGGTTACGGCGTTTGCGCAGAACTGCTCGCTCGTGGTCTGCCCTGAAACCCGAAGGGCCGCCTTTGTTGATCCAGGCGGCGATATTGATCACCTCGAGTCGGTCGCCAAGGCGGCCGGCGTGCAGATTGAAAAGATTCTACTCACCCATGGCCATATCGATCACTGCGGGCAGGCTGGGAAACTTGCCCAGCGACTAGGGGTTCCCATCGAAGGCCCCCACCCTGCAGATCAGTTCTGGATTTCTCAGTTAAAGGCCCAAGGCTTGTCTTTTGGATTAGAGGGCGCTGACACGTTTACGCCAGACCGTTGGCTTAGAGATGGCGATCGCGTGACGGTGGGCAACGAGATCATGCAGGTCGTCCACTGTCCGGGCCACACGCCGGGCCATGTGGTGTTTATTCACGCAGGTGATCGAATTGCATTTGTGGGTGATGTCTTGTTCGCGGGGTCGATTGGTCGAACTGATTTCCCGCAAGGAAATCATCAGGACTTACTCAGTTCAATTCGTGAAAAATTATTTCCCCTGGGCGATGACATCGCCTTTGTTCCTGGGCACGGCCCGATGAGTACCTTTGGGCAGGAGCGTTGCTCAAACCCCTTTCTGACTTAAAGTGAGATGCACCCTCTATGTCTAAGTATCTGACCGAAAAAATCCTGAGTGTCCATCACTGGAACGACACGCTATTTAGTTTTACAACAACCCGCCGACAGGGTCTGCGGTTTCGTAACGGGCATTTCCTAATGATTGGTCTCGAAGTTGAGGGCCGCCCTCTGGTTCGTGCATATAGTGTCGTGAGTCCGAACTACGAAGAGCACCTTGAGTTCCTCAGTATTAAGGTTCCGGATGGCCCGCTGACCTCACGATTACAGAATATCCAGGTGGATGATTCAATTCTTGTGAGCGAAAAATCCGTTGGAACCCTGGTGATTGACGACCTAAATCCGGGCCAACACCTCTACCTCTTTAGTACAGGAACGGGATTAGCCCCTTTTATGAGTATTATTCGCGACCCTGACACCTATGATCGATTTGAGAAGGTTGTCTTAATTCATGGAGTGCGCCTGGTCAGCGAACTCGCCTACGCAGAGTATCTGAATCACGAATTACCCAATCACGAATTCTTAGGCGACCTTGTTCGAGGACGCCTGATCTATTACCCTACGGTTACACGAGAGGCGTTTACCCACAGTGGAAGGCTGACCGCGGCAATTGAGAGCGGACAGTTGTTTAAAGATATTGGCCTACCCCCGCTTGACCCTTCAGTTGATCGCGCAATGATCTGCGGAAGCCCTGCGATGCTTAAGGAAACCTCGGCAATGCTCGATGCCCGCGGGTTTAGAGTCTCGCCCAGCCTTGGTAATCCCGGAGATTACGTCTTTGAACGGGCCTTTGTTGAGAAGTAGTCAGCCCTAAGAGACCGTTTGATAGTAGAGGTTCTGCGGATGGCGGGCCTGCGCGAAGAATAGCCAGCGCTCTGAGAGCATTCCGAGATACTGGATTGGAAATCCAAGGGCAATAAGCACCGGTGATTCCCAGTAAAGACCAGTCGCGAGCAGAGCAACCGGAAGGATGAATCCAAAGACCAGCATGATTCTCTTTACATTGCTCACAAAGAATACACTGCGCTGATGGAAAAATTCCCGGGTGTTAAATGCGCCCGCACTCATTCCCATAGATTTCTGAACGATAGTTGGGTTACGAATACCGATCGCGGATTGAAGTGTGCTGCGGGGTGAGAGCTTTGCATTTCGCTTAACACTGATCCATCGTGTTAAGCCCGAGAGCAGTGTTACGCCGATGGCCCAATACCCCACCGACCGAATCAGTGTCGGATCCTGCGGGTTAATGACAAACAGTAAGCAGGAGAGGGTTAGGCCCGACGCTAGACCAAGCAATGTGTAATTAACGAGTGTGATCGGGTGGGACCACTCTTGAATAAATCGGATACAGGCGTAAATCATCGCCGTACAGATCCATAGTCCCAGCGACACCATGAGGATGCTGATCACTAGACCTGACAGCACCCCTGGCGGCTGCGCCTGGGATACTCCTGTCGATTCGATAAATGCCCAGAGAACAGTAAGTCCGATGAATATCGGCAGAACAATGACCTCGCGCGAGAGCCACGAGGTGCGCCACATCATGGCTGCACGCCATGCCCGCTCGGGGTGGCCGAGGTGAACAAACGAGGCGCCAAGGCTAATCACCAGTAGGACTGCCCCAATCGCAAGGTTTCCGGCGAGGTGATTAACCTCGTAGCCGAGAAGTCGCAGGATCCCCAGCGTGACAATCAGGCCTTGTGCGGCACCGAGCAGGGTAGTGAAACTGATGACGGAAAATGCAGGATGCATGGCAGAGGTCTAGTCTTGGATTAGGGAGGTGTTCGGGATTATTTGCGGCAGTAATTAGGCGAGATCGCGTTTTGCGGCCTCGATGATCTCTGTGATCGCTCGTGGCAGGTAGTGATTTGCGGGCCGGGTCTCATGTTCAGGCATCAGTGCATAGCCACCGCGCTCACGAATTACCTGTGAGACTTCGGATTGCGCGTCTTTGATGTCTCCAAATAACCGGGCATTGGTGGGGCAGGCCATCACGCAGGCGGGCTTGCGTTCCGCCTCCGGTAGGCTAGTGCTGTAAATACGGTCAACACAGAGCGTGCACTTGGTCATAACCTGGCGCTCTTCATCGAGCTCGCGCGCACCGTAAGGGCATGCCCAGGCGCAATATTTACAGCCAATGCATTTATCGTAATCCACTAAGACGATGCCATCTTCTTTGCGTTTATAGCTGGCACCCGTTGGGCAGACTGGCACACACGGAGGATCCTCGCAGTGTAGGCAGGATTTTGGAAAGTGAATGGTCTGAGTCAGCGGAAAGGTATCAACCTCATAGGTCTGTACTCGGTTAAAAAAAGTGCCTGTCGGATCTGCACCATAGGGGTTCTGATCAGTCAGGGGGCCGGCACTGCCCGAGGTGTTCCATTGCTTACACGAGGTAACGCAGGCGTGGCAGCCAACGCAGACGTTAAGGTCAATGACGAGCGCGAGTTGTTTGGTCTGGGTCATGGCGTGAAATAGGCTAAGAATTTCTTGTTGGGGACCTGGCCGGGGCTTGCCGGTGTTGTGGCCTGCGGATAACTGATCGCGGGTTCATCGGGGCCAGCGGGACGAAGTCGAACACGAACGTCATACCAGCCGGCCTGCCCAGTGATTGGGTCGGAGTTGCTGATTTTCTTCGAACCGCCCTTCATTGGAATTTCCTCGCTGATTAAGTGGTTCAGCAAGAAGCCCTTACGGGACTCGTCAGCGCCTGGATCGAGTCGCCATGCCCCATCGGATTTTCCAATGGCATTCCAAGTCCAGACGGTTCCGGGCTCAACTGCCTCGGAGTAGCGCCCCATGCACCGAACACGCCCCCACTGGGATTCCACCCACAGC
The DNA here is from genome assembly GCA_002293155.1 of Burkholderiales bacterium UBA954. Classification (GTDB taxonomy): domain Bacteria; phylum Pseudomonadota; class Gammaproteobacteria; order Burkholderiales; family Burkholderiaceae_A; genus Lacustribacter; species Lacustribacter communis. Next base: position 49,576 of record DBCQ01000027.1, read on the forward strand.
CACGCGCCATCGGCAATACCAGCGGCTTTGGCAGTGCGCGGATTCATGAAGAGATAGTTGTGGCTATGAATCTGACGCAGCCACGCATTCTGAGAATCCCATGAGTGATACATCGCCATGGGCCGCTGCGTCAGTGCATGAAGTGGGAAAGACTCGGTATCTGTGATTTCATCTTCAAGGGGCGGATACCAAAATGGCAAGGGATCAAAGTAGGTGGAGATTCGCTCACGCAGCCAGTCGGGCGGTTGGCGGCCGGGGCGCTGACCCTGCCCCGCAAGACGGAAGTGTTGGAGGTGTTCGCAATAGACAGCGATCTGAATGGGATCTTCCTTCTGTCGAAACCCATTGTCTTTTGCGAATCGGATGTACTCCTGGTTCCAGTTGCGCATGTACTGCAGGGAGGGCGTCATTTCAAAATGAAACACGCAGTTATTTTCAGCATACCGTTTCCACTGCTCAGGGTTGGGTTCACCCTTTAGCGACTTCTCACCATCCTTACCTCGCCATCCCGCCAAGAACCCTATCCCCGATCCTGGAGCAGTTTCAAAATTTGTAATGAAATCGGGGTAGCCCTTGAATTTTCGGGCACCTTCTGGGGTGGTAAAAGCAGGGAGCTTTAATCGAGAGGCAAGCTCAACAATTACCTCTTGGAAGGGACGACAGTGATCTGTGGGCGCTACAACAGGGATACGGACAGAGTCACAGGGGCCATCGAACTCTGAGATCGGCCGATCCAAGAGGCTCATGCAGTCATGGCGCTCGAGGTAGGTGGTATCGGGTAGAACTAAATCTGCGTATGCCACCATTTCAGAATCAAATGCATCACAGACGACGATAAAGGGGATCTTGAATTCACCCTGAGCATCTTTTGCATTGAGCGCATCACGTATTGCCATGGTATTCATGGTCGAGTTCCAGGCCATATTGGCCATGAAAATCATGAGCGTATCGATGGGGTAGGGGTCGCCGTGCACCGCGTTCGTGATGACGTTATGCATCAGACCGTGGGCCGACAATGGATGCTCCCAGGAAAATGCCTTATCGATTCGTATCGGCTCACCTTGATCATTGACCGCGAGGTCCTCCGGGCGCGCGGGCCAGCCCAATGGCGCAGCCCCCAGCGGGGTATTCGGCTTAATCTGGGACTCTGATGAAGTCGAGCGAATGCGCGGCGGTGTCTGTCTTGGGTAGGGTGCCTTGTGTCGGAATCCGCCCGGTCGATCGATCGTACCGAGTAGGCTCATCAGAATCGCAAGGCCACGGATGGTCTGGAACCCATTGGAATGCGCGGCCAATCCCCGCATTGCGTGAAAGGCAACGGGCCGCCCAATGACATGAGTGTGGGCCTTGCCCCAGCTATCAGTCCATGGGATGGGGAGCTCGAAGGCCTGTTGAAATGCGGCAACCCCCAACTCCTTTGCCAACAACCGGATGCGTTGAGCAGGGATTCCGGTAATCGACTCTGCCCACTCGGGCGTGGCGTGTTGGACCTGTTGCTTTAGGAGTTCATAACTCGTCGCGACGCGCACGCCCTGGTGGGGGCCTTCCGTGATGGTGAACTCGCCCTCGAGTGCAAAGGTCGCCGGATCGGCGGTTTCTCTCGGGACAAGGCCGTTGGTCGTTAGGCACCAGGCGAATTTGTTCTGCGGTAAATCTTCAGAAACTGCTGGCCGTGTTGAATCTAAAAGAAACAGACCGTGTTGGGGGCCAGGGTCACGCACCACCAAATCGGGGCTATTGGAGTATCGCTTCAGAAATTCATGGTCGACCTGATTCGTCGCGATGAGTTCGCGGACCAGAGACAAAATCAGGGCGCCATCGGTGCCGGGACGAATCGGGATCCATTCATCGGCAATTGCGGAATAGCCCGTTCGGATCGGATTGATCGAAATGAAGCGCCCACCTGACCTCTTAAATTTTGATAGCGCAACCTTCATCGGGTTGCTGTGATGATCCTCTGCAGTGCCCAGCATGACAAAGAGCTTGGCCTGATCAAGATCAGGGCCGCCGAATTCCCAGAAACTCCCGCCGATGGTGTAGATCATTCCGGCGGCCATATTGACGGAGCAAAAACCACCGTGGGCGGCATAGTTTGGGGTTCCAAACTGACGCGCGAACAACCCGGTCAGCGCCTGCATCTGATCTCGGCCTGTAAATAACGCGAATTTTTTTGGATCGGTTGCGCGGATCTTGGAGAGTCGATCGGTCAGTATGTCAAGGGCCTGGGCCCACTCAATGACTTCGAATGCCGACTCGCCGCGATCCCTTCCCGTAATGCGTCGCAGGGGCTTTGTAATCCGGGCGGGGGAGTGCTGCTTCATGATCCCCGAAGACCCCTTCGCGCAGATGACCCCTTTGTTTAGGGGGTGCTGGGGATTGCCATCAATGTAGCGGACCTCGCCATCGCGCAGATGAACTCGAATACCGCAGCGGCAGGCGCACATGTAGCAGGTCGTGGTTTTAATCTCGTTGGTCTGCCCGGTCTGGTCCGAAATCGGATCATGGAGTGGCGCTGTTTTCAAGAGATCAAAAAACGAGATTGGTTTTTCTGTCATGTGATTAATCCTTGGATTCTTCTGAGGCACGTGCAATTCGAATAGCAAGCGCAACTGATGCAATACGGGAAAAAACACTATCTGCCCGCGAGGTCAATACGATAGGAACCGACGCGCCGGTGATTACGCCCGCACAGGCCCCCGATGCCATATAGATCAGAGACTTAAATAAAATATTAGCCGCCTCAAGATTGGGCAGCAAGAGCAGGTCGGGGTCACCAGAGACGCTCGATTGGATTCCCTTAATTGCAGCAGACTCTCGCGAGATCGCATTATCAAATCCGAAGGGGCCCTCGATCGTCGCGGCTGGGAACGCGCCGCCAGCTGCTAGACGAACCAATTCTGCTGCATCCGTTGTTGCGACCATAGCTGGATTGACCACCTCCACCGCGGCAACGATTGCAACCTTGGGCTTCGCAATGCCGAGTCGATGTAAGACCACAATCGCATCATGGAGCATCTCTTTTTTCTGGGCCAGGGTTGGCGCAAGATTCACAACACAGTCGGTGAGGGCCAGGAGCTTGTGATAGCTTGGAATATCGCAGATCAGCACATGGCTGATGCGTCGGGCCGTCCGCAGGCCCGTTTCCCGATTCACCACAGCAGCCATAAGCTCATCGGTGTGGAGAGAGCCTTTCATCAAGACCGCCACCCGTTGATTTCGCACAAGCTCGGTTGCAATCTTAGCGGCAGCTTTTGGGTCTGCCGGTGTGTCGATCACTGTACAGGCGCTGATATCCAGAGAGGATTGCTGGGCGGTAGCCTCAATCAGGGGCCTTGGCCCAATCAAGAGTACCTCTGCGAGGGCGAGCCTAGCCGCCTCGACGGCAGCCCCAAGCGATGTCGCATCGCAGGGGTAGACCACGCCAAGGGCGATCGATGTCTTTTCTTGGGCGATTAATGCGCTGAGCCGAGGATGATTAGCGCTGATCATTGTGAACTCGGCATGGTTGGACTTCGATGGCGCGCATGATGGTGCCTGCGGTGAGAGGTAAAGAATTTTGCAATTTCGCCTAATAAGAAATCATCAACACCCGAACTGAGATCAATCGCAAGACGGCGCTTGTAGAAGCACCCCAGATCTAAGCCCACGCCAAGTGCGCAGATCTCGAGTTCTGATGAACGCTCGACGGATGTCACAACCTGTCGAAGGTGTTGATCGAGATAATACTCATCATTTTCTTGGTGCGTGGCGGTATCCATTGGGCAGCCATCGGAGATCACAATCAGGATTTTTCGGCGGGCCGCCTTCTGCCGAAGTCGACCGCAGGCCCAGGCGACGGCTTCACCATCGATACCCTCACGAAAGAGATCATGTCGACGCAGCGCAGCGATTCCACGCCGGCCTCGTTGCCAGCTGACGGCCGAGGGCTTGAAAACGATATGCAGGGCTTCGTTGAGTCGACCGGGATCCTCTGGTTTGCCCGATCTTGCCCAGTCGCGCCGAGCGCGGCCGCCACTCCAACTGTTTGTAGAAAAACCAAGAATCTCGCTCTCGCCGCCCGCACGCTCGATCGCTCGTGACAGTGCATCGACCATCAATGAGGTCTGCTCCGAGTGGGTCTTCATGGAGCCCGAGCAGTCCAGCAGAAATGTCACCGCGCAACGGATGATGGGCTGGTCTTTTTCACGGCGAAATATGGAGTGTTCCTGTGGGTCGCTGATCAGACGCGCAAGACGACTGCCATCGAGCAGGCCCTCGTCTTGGCCAAACGCCCAGCCAAGCCGCTCCGTGTGGCAGATGCGCTGATGGATGATCCTTGCGAGCTTTGCAATGTTTAACCGTCGGCCATTTAAATCTTCATCGAGCTGTTGGCGAAGTTCTTCGAGTTGGGCTGAGCGCACGAGTGTGGCCGCCTCCACTTCGCGGTCATAGCGTGTGGTGAAGATTCGATAACGGTTGGCGGAGCGTTCCCAGGCCTTGCTCGACCCACTTGTCGCACTCGGGGGCGGAGCCGCATTCGACGAATTGAAGTGGAGTTTCAGGGAAAATCCGTTGCGACGGCTGACTTTCCGTTGGGAGGCCCCGGCGGTGGATTCAACAGTGGCGACTGCGCGGGCAACCCAGTTGGCAAGGGCGAGTGAGGGGGCAATGAAGCGCGCTTGCTCCTCACGGGCCTGAACTAAATCCACGAAAATACGGCCGAGCTCTGTGCTCATCGCTGCGCGGGTCGACTCCATGAGATCAGAAAAATCATCCGCAATTGGCTGACGGGTGAGCCTTGACCAGGAGGTGAGGGCGACGGTGAAGACGAGAATGCCGACATTGGTCTCGGTTAAGCCTGAGTCGGCGAACTCTCTTGCCCACTGTAAGAAGTGGTTAGCCATGTTTTGCTTCACACCCGGTAGATCATCGGGCGCTAGGCTTTCGCATCGGAGTTGCTCAAGCAGTTCATACATGAGCCTTGCGATATCGTGTTCAGGGGTGTGTTGCTGATGAAGATCTGAATCACTCAGAATCATTCGCAGGGAGGCGCCGTCGATCAGTCCGCGCTGGCAACTCTGCGGATCGCCCCGTTCGCTCTGGTGGGCCGCATGCAAGGCGATTACAGCTGCACCCCGATAGAGGATTCCGCCGCTCCACTGCATGAGCGGGTCGCGCGTTAGGGTCCGAATTACCGCGCTGTCTCGGTCTGCGGTGGAGGTTGATGTGGCGAGACTATCCAAGTTGATTGCTGGCCTGGTGGTGATTAAAACCTGGCAGCTCGCTGTTAAAGCAGCGCTGGAAATACTCCGCAATAATCTCCCGCTCCGGCAACTCAGATTTATTGACAAACGAGAGATGGAAGGCGAGACCAACGTCTTTAAATATCTCGGTATTTTCCGCCCAAGTGATCACGGTGCGCGGTGACATGAGGGTTGAGAGATCGCCCACCGCGAAGCCCTGTCGGGTTAGGCCCGCAAGGGCTACCATGGCATTGATCGTTGAGAGCCCCTGAGGCGTTGCCATTGTGGGAACGCGGGCCAGCACGATTTTCGCTTCCTCCTCAGGGGGCAGGTAATCGAGTGAGGTCACGATATTCCAGCGGTCAAGCTGGGCATGGTTCAGAATCTGGGTGCCGTGATAGAGGCCCCCGAGATTGCCGAGGCCCAGCGTATTCATCGTTGCAAACAAGCGAAAACTAGCATGGGGCCGAATGACACGTTTCTGATCGAGAAGCGTGAACTGCCCCTCTCGCTCTAAGACTCGTTGAATCACAAACATGACCTCGGGTCGGCCCGCATCATATTCATCAAAGACAATCGCCATTGGCCGTTGGAGGGCCCAAGGAAGAAGCCCCTCTTGGAATTCAGTGATCTGCTTGCCATCTCGAAGTTGAATCACGTCTTTTCCAACAAGATCAAGGCGGCTAATGTGGCCATCAAGGTTGATGCGAATACACGGCCAGTTAAGCCGGGAGGCGACCTGTTCAATGTGGGTGGATTTACCGGTTCCGTGCATCCCCTGCAGCACGACCCGCCGGTTGTGTGAGAAGCCCGCCAGAATCGCGAGTGTGGCCTGATGATTAAAACGATAGGCGCGGTCAATCTCTGGAACATGATCATCAGGCTCCGCGAAAGCGGGTACCGTGAGATCGGAGTCGATGCCGAACACCTCACGGACGGAGATCGCACAAGTGGGTTGAGGGCCTGTCATTGGGTTATGCGGCTTGGAATTCGCGGTCATTGTCTTGGTCGATCGGCAGATCGCTATTAATTTTGGAGATGGCCTCTGCGGCCCGCCTGAGCGCGGGGAGTGCTGATAGCGCCCGCTCCTTTGAAAAACGCATCATTGGCGCCTGAATGGCGAGCCCCATGTTCGATGCACCACTGGGCGAGGGAATTAAGATGCCAAGGCAGAGCAGGCCGGGAAGGAACTCCTCTTCATCGAAGGCGAACCCCTGCTGTTTGACGCGTTCGAGTTCTTGTTCGAGTTGATCAAAGTTAGTGAGGGTGTTGGTCGTAAATTTCTCAAGCGGAACTGCGGCAAGCAGACGGCGTCGTTGCGCAGGGGACATCTGGCTGAGGAATAACTTTCCGGTAGCCGAGCAGTGTGACGGGACACGGGAGCCGGGGTGCAGGTAAAACCGAAGCGGTGCCGCAGTCTCAACCCGATCTAGGTAGAGCACTTCATTGCCTGAGAAGGCGGTGAGATTGCAGCTTTCTCCGATTTCATCGACCAGCTTGCGCAACACCGCGTGTCGCGCGCCTTGGGTGGTGCCATTGAGTAAGACGTTCTCAGCAAGCCGGATGAGACGTTGCCCCGTGCTGTAGTGGCGGCCATTACCGTCGCGCTGAAGAATCTCGGCATTCTCGAGCTGCTGCAGCATCCGATGCACGGTGGGCTTGGGCAATCCCGTCTCGTCGACGATGGCCTGCAGGGTAAAGGGCGAATCTCGCTTGGCGATAATTTCAAGCAAAGCAAAGAGTCGTAGATTTGGGGTGTCCCCATCTATTCGGCTGATGCTTGCGTCTGGCTTTAACATGCCCAGATATTAGTTTATTTCATTTTTCGAATCAATAAGTTCCGGAAAAAGAAATTATCGTTGACAACCTGGGGTCACTTTTCTAAACTGACGCCGTCACAACGACGTGGCTTAACCGAATTCGACCTGTCGGGTCACATGGCGAGGAGAGATGGAATGAATGCAGTCAATGAGTTGCGAAAGGTCGTTCAGGGTGTCCAGAAAATGACACCCTCAGAGGCGTTTGTAGAGACCTGTGTCGCGAATGGGGTAACGGAAATGTTCGGCATCATGGGCTCGGCCTTCATGGATGCCATGGATATCTTTGCGCCGGCTGGCATTCGGCTAATCCCTGTGGTCCATGAGCAGGGCGCTGCGCACATGGCCGATGGATATGCTCGCGTCTCAGGCCGCCACGGGGTCGTGATTGGGCAAAACGGCCCAGGGATCAGCAACTGCGTCACGGCAATTGCCGCGGCCTACTGGGCCCACAGCCCGGTGGTCATCATCACGCCAGAAACGGGAACGATGGGTATCGGGCTCGGGGGCTTCCAAGAGGCGAATCAGTTGCCGATGTTCCAGGAATTTACGAAGTACCAGGGTCATGTCGTCAATCCCAAACGGATGGCGGAGTTCACGGGCCGTTGTTTTGACCGGGCAATGTCAGAGATGGGGCCAACGCAATTGAATATTCCCCGGGATTTTTTCTACGGTGAAATCAGCTGCGAGATTCCCAAACCCATGCGTGTTGAGCGTGGCGCCGGTGGTGAGAATAGCCTGAAGGCTGCTGCTGATTTGTTGGCCACGGCGAAGTTTCCTGTAATTCTGGCCGGTGGCGGCGTGGTGATGGGCGACGCGGTCAGCGAGTGTAAGGCGCTCGCTGAGCGACTCGGCGCACCGGTTGCAACAGGCTATCTTCGTAATGATGCCTTCCCGGCGAGCCATCCATTGTGGACAGGTCCTCTGGGCTATCAGGGATCAAAAGCGGCAATGAAGTTAATTGCTCAGGCAGATGTTGTGATTGCGTTGGGATCGCGGATGGGCCCCTTTGGTACCTTGCCCCAGCATGGCCTGGATTATTGGCCCAAAGAGGCAAAGATTATTCAAGTCGAAGCCGATCACACTAATCTCGGGCTGGTTAAGAAAATTACGGTAGGGATTCATGGGGATGCAAAGGCAGTTGCGAAGGCACTGATTGCAAAACTGGCTTCCGCAACCCTCGCATGTGATGCGACCAAAGCAGAGCGTGCAGCAAAAATCAAAGCCGAAAAAGACGCCTGGGAAAAGGAGTTAACCGAGTGGACCCACGAGCGCGACCCCTTTAGCCTAGACATGATCGAAGAGGCCAAGGGCGAACGCACGCCGACCGGGGGCACCTACCTCCACCCCCGACAGGTGCTGCGTGAGTTGGAAAAAGCAATGCCAGCACGGGCGATGGTGTCGACAGATATTGGCAACATTAACTCTGTCGCCAATAGCTATCTGCGGTTCGAGGAGCCCAGGAGTTTCTTTGCACCCATGAGTTTTGGTAACTGCGGTTATGCACTGCCAACCATTATTGGCGCGAAGTGTGCGGCACCGGATCGGCCTGCAATCGCTTACGCAGGGGATGGCGCATGGGCCATGAGCATGGTAGAAATTATGACGGCTGTTCGTCACGACATTCCGGTAACGGCAGTCGTTTTCCATAACCGGCAGTGGGGTGCAGAGAAAAAGAACCAGGTGGATTTCTACAACCGCCGATTTGTGGCTGGTGAGCTTGAGAGCGAGAGTTTCTCTGGGATTGCGAAAGCGATGGGCGCAGAAGGGATTGTGGTCGACAAGCTTGAGGATGTCGGCGTTGCGCTGAAAAAGGCAGTGGATATGCAGATGAATCAGGGTAAAACCTGTGTCATCGAAATCATGTGTACCCGCGAGCTTGGTGATCCATTCCGTCGTGATGCCTTAAGCAAGCCCGTGCGTTTTCTTGAGAAGTACAAGGACTACGTCTGAGAATATGCTTGGACGCGCTGTTTAGTTTAAGAATTGGGGCTAAAGGTCTGCGCGAGTTGCTCTGCTGATTCCCGCATCCGCGGTACGTAGCCAAGCAGATCATCAAGGGTTTTTCTTCCGATAGGGGCCTGCACAGCAACTGCTGCGCAGGCCTTTTCACGGGTCAGCATGACGGGCACTGCGACAGCAATTAGGCCTTGGAGATGTTCCTCGGTGTTAGAGCTGATTCGCGTCCGACGTATTTTTGTCAATTCTTGTTCTAATTCACGTCGATTTGTCAGAGTGCGATGGGTGAGCGAGCGCATCGGCAAGAGATCGAGTAATCGGGTTCGTTGTGGCTTTGGCAAGAGGCTTAAGAGGAGTTTTCCGGTTGCCGTGGCATGGAGTGGTACATGGGAGCCGGGCGCGAGAATAACCCGTAGGGGCCAGTCGGCCTCGACCCGATCGAGGTACACAATATCCGAGCCCGCAAGCGTCGTTAGGTTGCAGGTCTCTCCCAGGTCATCCACAAGGGCACGTAAAATCGCATGTCGCTCTCGTTGGCTTGGGTGGCCCATCAGTGTAGCGATCGCGAAATCCTCAACTCGTCGGCCGAGTTGATACCGCTTATCGCCGGGGTACTTCACAACAAGTCCGGCGAACTGAAGCTGCTCGAGAATTCGATGGGTTGTTTGTTTGGGCAGATCGGTCTCTTGCATGAGCATCGAGACCGTCTTGCCGTCAGGGCTCTGGGCGATGCACTCGAGGAGCCGAAAGGCGCGGAGCGCCGATGAGTTGGATTGATTGCTTTCCATCCCGCGAAGAATACAATTTTTGTAAAAAACGGTACTTTTGTGCACCGCAATTTCACTTAACTTAGGTTTTTATACTTTCTCTAGGAGACCATCCCATGACCCATTCTCAATCACGTCGGCAGGTAATTCGTCAGGCGGCTGCCCTGTCTGTGGGCGCCAGCGGACTGCTTGGGGCCGCCACTACTGTCTTCGCTCAGGCAAAGTATCCCAGCCGGCCTGTAGAGTTTGTTGTGCCGTGGGGTGCGGGCGGCGGGGCCGATCAGCTTGCGCGAAAGATCGGCAAGATGCTTGAGACTGATCTGAAGGCGTCGTTCCCGGTAGTCAACGTGGCGGGTGCGACGGGCAACACCGGGATGACCAAGCTGCTGACTGCGGCTTCAGATGGTTATGCCATTGGTATTCTGATCGGAGATACCTTGGCGACATTAGCCGGGGATGGCGGTGCACGCTGGAAGCTTAATGAGATTGTGCCGCTGGGGATTATGATTCGGCAGCCCACAGGAATTTTTGTCAAAAACGATAGTAAGTACAAGACATTCCAGGATTTGTTGAATGATTCCAAAGCCAATGAGATTAAGACCGCGATCCTTGGTTTTGGAAGTGCGGACGAAATCATGGTCAAGCAGATGATCGCCAAGGGCCATAAATTTAAGATGATTCCATTTGCCAAGCCGGGTGAACGTTATGCCTCAATTCTAGGTGGTCATGCGGATGTCTTACTGGAGCAGGCCGGTGATGTTGGCTCGTTCTTATCCTCAAATCAGATGCGACCACTGGCGTTCTTTGCAGATGCGCCCGCCCCTGGATTTAGAGACATTCCCTTGGTAAAAAACTCTGGCTTTACCGTTAACATTAGCCAGTTTCGGGCAATCGTGATGCGGGCTGGAACGGATCCTGCGCAGGTTAAGACACTTGCTGCTGCGATTGACAAGGCGGCGCGCTCTGATGAGTTTAAAAAATATCTCGCAGATGAGCTTGCATTCGCAGATAGTTTCATACCCCAGAAAGATTCCGCTGCATTTCTTGCTCGCGAACTAAAAGCAATCGAGTCGAATAAGTAAGCACGGGTTTTTTAGAGGTCTCAATCGGGCAGGATTCTTTATAGAGTCTTGCCCGATTTTTAATTGTCTTCCTGGGGGTTCACCGAATGATTCGTCTCCGCAGAGCAGTGCCTTATTCGGTGCTGTTGGGCTTCTCAATTTTTCTACTCTGGTCACTGTCGGGGGTCTCAGCGCCAGGTGGTGAGCCCGGCGCACTCGGGCCAGCCTTCTGGCCGCGCGCCATTCTGATTGTGATGATGCTTCTGTGTGCCTACGAGATATTGAAGCGGCTTGCGGGCGCTAAAGACCAGTTCACCGGATTTGTCGCCCGGCAGGAGGAGGCCGCCAGGAGAGGAGAGGAGGTGGGGTCGGTGGCGACCCTTATGGCCAGTGCGCCGTCGGCAGACGTTGGGACGGAGCAAAACGAGCCACTTTTCCTTGGAAAGCTGCTCCCTGGTATTAGTCTTATTGCACTCTATGCCATGGGGATCCAGACCGTTGGGTTTTTCTTAAGCAGTACGGTCTTTCTGTCTGCCTTTGCGGCAATCGGCGGGGCACGTCATCGGCTCTGGAATCCCGTGGTGAGCGTGATCGGTAGCCTCTTGTTTTTTTTCGTCTTCACGAAGATCGCCTATATTTCGCTTCCTCTCGGCACAGGAATATTTAAAGAGATCTCGCTTGCCTTGATGCAGATCATGGGGGTGAAATAACAATGGAAACTCTTGCGCTTTTAATGCAAGGCGTATTAACGATTTTTGCGCCAGTTAATCTGCTTGTCATGGTTATCGGCTTGGTGCTGGGGATGTTGGTTGCGGTCTTGCCGGGCCTCACACTGGTGATGGGTGTCGTGTTGGCACTTCCATTTACTTACCAGATGGGTGTTGGGCCGGCATTAATTCTGTTGACAGCCATGTATGTATCGGGCACCTATGGTGGTGCGATTACGGCGATTCTGTTTCGAATTCCAGGCGAACCGATGGATGTCCCTTTGCTATGGGATGGGTATGAGATGACGCGGCAGGGTCTTGCCGCGAAGGCTCTCGGTTATTCGTTGATCGCGGCCTTTGTGGGTGGAATTGCATCTGCGGTGCTGATGGTTGCGATGGCTAAGCCGGTTGCGGACATTGCCTTAAAATTCTCGAGCCCTGAATTTTTTGCAGTCATTATTTTTGGGTTATCGAGCGTTGTCTCGCTGGGTGGGAAATCGATGATTAACGCCTTGATTAGTCTCTGTATGGGGCTGCTCATTGCTTCGGTTGGGGTGGATAGCATGTACGGGCAGGAGCGTCTTGCGTTCGGGCAGCCGTTTCTTTTAGATGGGATTGAGTTTTTGTTGGTGATGGTAGGCGCCTATGGCATCGGTGAGGTACTGACTCGGCTGGGCGCTGGCTATCCTGCGGACGCGGTAATTGATCCCGCAACAAAGACTAAGCGATTTGAAACCGCGTTTCCAAGATGGTCGGAGATCTACCCCAAGCGAGGCAGCTTTGTACGTGGTACTGCAACGGGTGTAGTGGTGGGCCTCGTTCCAGGCGCAGGTGCGACCGTCTCGTCTTTCGTGGCCTATGGCTTGGAGCGGCAGTATGGGAAGAATGGCTCGGCCCTGGGAGCGGGCGCACCTGAAGGGATTATTGCTGCGAAATCCGCGGCTACCGCCTCCGTAGGGGGCGCGCTCGTGCCGTTATTAACGATGGGAATTCCCGGTAGTGGTGCAACCGCAATTATCTTGGCTGCATTCCTGCTTCATGGGATTCAGCCAGGACCGCAGGTCTTTGTTAGCAGCTCAGCCTTAATTTATACAGTTTTTGCATCGGTATTTATCAGTGTGATTGGAATGTGCATTCTGGGGTACTTTGCGATCAAGCCCTTAACGAAGGTGCTCGATGCTCCCGAGGCGGTTGTATCAGCATTTGTGGTGATGTTTTGCTTTGTTGGCGCTTTTGCTGCCCGCAACAATATGTCGGATCTCTATGTGATTGCTGCCTTTGGGCTGATTGGGTTTCTGTTTGAACGATTTAAGTTTCCAATTGCACCGCTGGTCTTGGGCACGATCCTTGGCCCACTCGCAGAAGATAACTTTATGACCACAATGGTAAGTTTCAGTAATGACTGGACTATATTTTTTACACGTCCGATTAGCCTGACGATCCTCGTGATTGCCGCGATCGGGGTGTTCTATCCTGCCATTCGGGCGACGACGCTCAAGCGACGCGTACCCTCGGATGGGGGACCTTCGTCGTCGTGATTATCAGGAGTCTTCGGATATGGTGCAGTCGGTAGAGTCTTCTTTAAACCCTGCAGAAATGCAGGTTGGGGGCCTGATCCGCCGTGCGCGGGCCGCCCAAAAGGCGATTGAATCGTACGATCAGGGGCGGGTGGATGTCATGGTAGCAGCCGTATCGTGGGCCATTCTTGAGCCTCGCCGTAATCGCCTATTGGCCGATCTCGCTGTTCAAGATAGCGGTATTGGTAACGCAGACGATAAGTTCGCAAAGAACTTTCGTAAGACGCTTGGGCTGATGCGGGATCTCGCGCATGCGAAATCGGTGGGGGTTCTTCGGCACGATGCTGAACAGGGGATTACGGAGATCGCAAGGCCGGTTGGAGTGGTGGCGGCAATTACGCCATCGACGAATCCGGGCGCGACCCCGATGAATAAGATTCTGAATGCCTTGAAGTGTCGTAATTCAATTATCGTGGCGCCCTCACCCAAGGGTGCCTCCACCTGCCAGAAGCTTCTGGAATTCGTACATGCTCAGCTCGATCGTGTGGGTGCACCACGGGATCTTGTGCAGATGTTACCGCTGCCCATTTCGAAAGAGGCGACTCGCGCCTTGATGGCCCAGGCCGACTTAATTGTGGCGACTGGTTCGCAGGCAAATATCCGTGCGGCTTACTCGAGTGGTACACCTGCCTTTGGTGTGGGGGCTGGTAATGTCGCAGTGATTATTGATGAATATGCTGATACTTTAAACGCGGCAGCCCAGATACAACGGTCAAAGACCTTCGATAACGCGACGAGCTGTTCAAGCGAGAATGGTGTCGTGATTGTTGAATCGGTATATTCGCAGGCGTTGGCTGCGCTGCAGTCGGTGGGCGGCGTGTTGTTGACCGATTCCGATCGGCTTCGGCTGAGAGAATTTATGTTCCCCGCAGGCAGGCTCTCCTCTGCGGCAACCGCCCAGTCTGCGTCGACAATCGCAGCTCGCGCGGAACTCGAAACACCCGGGGCGCGGGAGGCAAAGTTTCTGATGGTCCTCGAGACTGACGCAGGGCCTGACCACCTGTTCTCCGGGGAAAAGTTAAGTCCTGTGCTTGCCGTCTGGCGTGTGGCTGATTTTGAGGCGGCGATATCACGGGTGGCATCAATCTACCGCTATCAAGGCGCCGGGCATTCCGTGGGCCTGCATACCGCAGCAAGCGGGGAGATGATGGAGTTACGTGCTCAGCGTCTCGCGCAGGATCTCCCGGTTGCGCGGGTCATTCTTAATCAGGCGCATGCGATTGCGACGGGGGGTAGTTTTGATAATGGGCTACCGTTCTCGCTATCCATGGGCTGCGGGACATGGGGCAGGAATAGTTTTTCTGACAATATGAATTACCGGCATTACATGAATATCACGCGGATCGCTCGTCGAATACCGGAGGTCGTGCCGAGTGTCGAGGAGCTGCTCGCCCCGTATTTTGATGTCTATGGGAAATAAGGAAATGAATTCAGTGAAGCAAATGAATTCAACGAGTCAGATGAATTCGATTGCTGCAGTGCTTCAACATTGGGCAACGATCACGCCGAACGCAGCGCTGCTGATTGCGCCGGAAACCGAGCGGCAGCTTACCTATCAGGATGTTCTTACTCAGGCCCAGGCCTTAGCTAAGGCGCTCCACAAGATGGATGTAAGTCCCGGAGCCCATATTGGTCTAGTGCTTCCTAATGGTCTGCAGACCTCGAGTTTGTTTCTCTCGGTCATGGCGGCAGGCTACGTGGTTACACCATTTAATCTTCTGGCGCAGACAGAGCAGCTAAGCTGGGTGATGAATCACAGCGATTGCGCTGTTATTTTCTATGGTCCTGGGCAGTCGACAATCGTCAATCAGGCAGCGCGAGCATTGCAGCGGCCATGTCGGCTAATTGAGATTGATCCCGATGCACAGCAGATTGATTTTGAGGGTCTTACGGGGACTCGGTCGGCACCAATGGGTGTTTCCAACAACGGCCTCGGGACTCTCCGCGCTACTCAATTAGCGGTCAATCCCGAGCAACCCGCCTTACTCATGTATACCTCGGGCACCACTGGGATACCGAAAGGCGTGCGACTCACGCATCAGAATTTGTTACATGCGGCCGAATCTGTGAGCAAGTGGCATCAGCTGACCCCAGAAGATCGGGTTCTGAGTTCTCTGCCGATCTATCACATCAACGGCCAATCGATTGCAACGGTAACGCCTTTTTATTCGGGCGGAAGTATCGTCTGTGCTCAGAAGTTCTCGGCCTCCCAGTGGTGGCCTACGGTATCGAAGTACCGTTGTACATGGATTAATATGGTTCCCACCATCATCGCGTATCTGCTCAATGCGTCCGAGGATGGCCGAACACCGAGTCGGCAAGAGTTGCAGAGCCTTCGGTTTGGCCGCTCTGCATCTGCGCCTCTACCGCCCGAGCATCATCGTGCGTTTGAAGAGCGTTTCGGTGTCCCCGTGATCGAAGCAATGGGCATGACGGAATCGGCTTCGGTCGTATTTTGTAATCCACATGATTCTCGTAGGCGCTATGGAAGCCCTGGGCTGCCCTGCGGTGTTGAGGCAAAAGTGATCGCACCCGATGGCCGCACCCTCGCTAGTGGAGAGACCGGTGAGCTGTGTTTGTCGGGTGCCAACGTTATGGCGGCGTACTACAAGGCAGAAATTGAGAGTGCGAAGGCATTTGATACTCAGGGGTGGCTCAAGACGGGCGACCTTGGCTTTCGGGATTCAGATGGATTTTATTTTGTTACGGGACGCTTGAAAGAGCTCATCATCAAAGGCGGCGAGAATATTGCGCCCCGTGAGATTGATGAGATGCTATTGCGACATCCTGCAGTCCTGGATGCTGCGTGCGTCGGTATTCCTGATCCAAATTACGGGCAGGAAATTCTTGCCTGCATAATTCTGCGAGAGGGTGAACGGTGTTCTGAATCAGATATTCGAGATTTCTGCCTCGAAAAGCTTGGCAGATATAAGACCCCTAAGAGCTTTCAATTTGTGAGTGATCTCCCTCGCGGGCCCTCTGGCAAGGTGCAACGTCTGAAGCTGTTGGAATTGTTATAGTCCGGTCATGAATTGGTTACCAATTGCGCGCTGGTCGGGCCAGTGGAGGCAGCCCGGAACCCTGCGGGCTGATTTATTAGCGGGTCTCACGGGTGCGATTGTGGTCTTGCCTCAGGGCTTAGCCTTTGCCACTCTCGCGGGTATGCCTCCGCACTATGGGCTCTATGCTGCGATCGTTCCTTGTATCTTAGCGGCCCTCTTTGGCGCAAGCCGGCTCATGGTGACGGGGCCCGCCAATGCGATATCGCTCACGACTATGGCGCTGATCGCACCCTTGGCGGTTCCTGAGTCTGCCCAGTATGTAAGTTACGTACTAACGCTGAGTTTTCTAATTGGAATCCTTCAGATTGCCTTTGGCCTGGGTGGCCTAGGGAAGTGGGTCGAGAGGGTTCCGCACTCTGTCATTGTTGGGTTTACAGCTGGCGCAGCACTCTTAATCATTAATAGCCAGGTCGGGACGCTGCTCGGAATTGATATCCCGCGGGGATCCTCGGTGCTGGATACTGGTGCGTTTGCGGTGCGCGCAATGTCTGAGAACCGCTTGGACTGGCCAGCACCGCTCTTGGTACTGATCACACTTATCGTGATGCGCGTTTGGCGGCCGCTGAATCGGTTTGTTCCGGCGATGCTCATTGCGGTAATTGTCGGCAGCGGAATCGCTTTTTTAATTGAGCAGAGTATTAGTGCAGGGTTTACCTTTCGCCGTGTGACTCCAATACCCGCAGCGATCCCACCACTCTCGTTTCCTGATTTTCAGATGTCAACGATTTCGGCTCTTTTTGGCCCGGCCTTGGTGATGGTCCTACTGGCCTCAACTGAGGCGATGGCTATTGGCCGTGCCTTAGCCCTCAAGCGACAAGACCACTTCGATGCAAATCAGGAATTTATCGGCCAGGGAATTGCAAATGTCGGGGGCGCATTCTTTTCAGCCTATCCTGCGAGCGGTTCGTTCAACCGATCTGGCGTTAATTTTTCTGCTGGAGCAAGAACGCCGCTATCGGCAGCCAGCGCAGGAGTTTTTCTTGTTCTGATTCTTTTATTTGTCTCCCCACTGGCCGTGCTACTTCCCTATGTCGTGATTGCGGCTTTGTTACTTGCAGTTGCATGGGGCTTGATTGATGTCCGGCAGATTCGCCATGAATGGAAGTCGGGCCCAGTCGAATCCATCCCCATGGTGGTTACGGGGGTAGGAACCCTCCTACTGTCTTTGGAGTGGGCGATTCTAATCGGGCTTTGCACTGCACTGATTGCGAGAAAACTATTCGGCGGCCGAGGGCAGTCCTCGGCCGATTCCTAACGGTTAGACGTCATCAGGCAGTCTTGGACATTGCGACCAAGACCGTTCTGACTTTCTCCATGATCTCATCGATGTGGTGTTTCTCGGCAATAAAGGGTGGGCCCATGATGATGGAGTCTCCGGTCGCCTTCAGATTAACGCCCGCATCGTAGAGTGCCTTCTGGGCCGCGTGGCCGCGGGCTCCCGGCGTTTGATTTGCCTTCAACTCAATCGCCGCCATCATGCCGACCCCACGGATATCAACGAGGCCAGGAATATCTCTCATTGAGAAAACGCCATCTAAGAAGTAATCCGACATTTCCGCGGCACGTTCAATGAGCTTTTCTTTCCGGAAAATCTCCATCATTGCTAGCCCGGCCGCGCAGCTTGCAGGATGGGCTGAGTACGTGTAGCCGTGGAAAAATTCGATGCCACGCTCTGGGCCAGAATTGGTGATCGTGTCGTAGATCTCTTGTTTTACGGCAACTGCACCCAGGGGCTGGGCTGCATTGGTCACCGCCTTGGCCATGGTGAGCAGATCCGGCGTCACATTGAACTTCTGCGCCCCGAAGGCTGCGCCCATCCGACCCCAGCCCGTAATGACCTCATCAAAAATTAGAAGAATTCCATTCTGGTCACAGATTTCACGCAGCCGGTTTAGGTAACCCACGGGTGGTGGCAGGCATCCGAATGAGCCCGCTGCGGGTTCCACAAATACCGCTGCGATATTCTCGCCACCGACGAGGGCGCAAATTCGGGCAAGATCTTCTGCGAGATCCGCCCCTTTTTCAGGCTGACCTCGGACGAATTTGTTTTCTGGCAGGGCCGTATGTCGCATGAAATGTACGCCCGAGAGACCGACACCGAATGCCCGACGGTTATTGACCATACCGGATAAGGCTACACCGCCCATATTCACACCGTGATAGGCACGCTCGCGAGATACAAAATACTGCCGCTGCGCCTGGCCTTTAGAGCGGTGATATGCCAACGCAATCTTCATTGCGGAGTCGACCGATTCCGAACCCGAGCAGCAGAAGAAAATTCGATTTAAATCTCCAGGGGTATAGGTGGCGATCTGCTCAGCAAGTTCAAACGCCTTTGGGTGCGACCGGGTAAAGGGCATTGTGTAATCGAGCGTGCTGAGTTGTTCGTAGACCGCCTGGGCAATCTCAGGCCTGCAGTGTCCGGCCGCAACGCAAAACAGCCCGGCCGAGGCATCGATAGCCTTCTTGCCGTCAGGCTTATAGAGATACATGCCTTCGCCGCGGACGAACATCCGCGGATCCGTCTTGAACTCTTTATTGGGTGAGAACGGCATCCAGTAGTTCTGGCGTGCCTCGACATTGATTACCGGATCTGAGTGGCCCATCAAAAACCCCCTTAATTTTTTGAAACGATGACTGAATCGCGTCAGCCACGATACCGCGATTGTATTGTCCTCGGGCTTTCCTCAGTGTGGTGGCCTCGTGTTTACCCTGACGTCCTCGGGGATATTCCCCTGAGAGCCTCGTAGATGGTGGTGTTGCGGCGATTTGGCCCGCCGCCACCGGATTCTGGATCACTTTGAATAACCAAACTGGACCTACTGCGCTCTGCGGCCCTTACCCTAGTGTGAGCCTGGTCAGAGGGCTACACGGGGGGCTTGAAGGGGGGCTTGTCCCTGAGTTCTTGGGATTAGCACCGATGCTCAATGGACGACTTTATGGTGTAGTACAGGGTGTTGTATTCATTAAATCTTGTGGTATCGAAATTACTTTCCGGGAGTTTGATATGAGGATAAATACGATTCGACGCGGCCTGATTAGTGCGGTGGCCTTGAGCGGCCTGCTGATCTCGACGGGGGCCTATGCCCAGAAAAAAGAAGTCACATTTGCCCACCAAGACATGGTGGTTCCCCTTCGGGTCTTGATGGAGTCGGGTGAGCTTGAAAAACAGACGGGTTATAAGGTGAACTGGCGGATGTTTGGTGGCGGCGGCGATGTCATCAAAGCCATGGCGAGCGGCGATGTACAGATGGGCGAAGCTGGATCAAGCCCCGTCACGGCGGCGGTTAGCCAGGGTCAAGACATTAAGCTCTTTTGGATCCTGCTGGACATCGCGGATGCTGAATCTCTCGTTGCCCGCAACGGCTCAGGCATCAATAGCGTCAAAGACCTAAAGGGCAAGAAGGTGGCCACACCGTTCGTGTCGACAGCCCACTATCAGCTCATGGCAGCGATGAAAATGGAGGGTCTCGACGCCAAGAGCGTAAGTGTGATGAATCTGCGTCCGCCAGAGATTGCTGCTGCATGGGAGCGCGGGGATATTGATGCTGCATTTATTTGGCCGCCTGTACTCTCCAAAATCAAAGGCAATGGCAAGGTGATTGCAAGTTCCGCAAGTATTGGTGCGAAGGGCTACCCCACGTTTGATGGCCTAGTGGTCAATGCGAAGTGGGCTGCACAAAACGAGGCCTTCATGGTGACATTTGTGCGTCTACTGGCAAAGTACGACGATGAGTATCGTAAGAACTCTGCCAAGTGGACGGCAGACTCAGCCCAAGTCAAGGCGATCGCAAAATGGACGAAGGCCGATGCTAAAGATGTGCCCAGCGATATGAAGCTCTATAAGTTCCCGAGCTTGCAGGAGCAGGCCTCAGCCACCTGGCTAGGCGGTGGTTCTGCAAAGGCAATGGCCAACACGGCCGTCTTCTTGAAGGAACAGGGCCGTATTCAAGAGGTGAAGCCAAACTACGCATCATTTGTCACTGATGCCTACGTAAAGAAAGCGATGTCCAAGTAATTACTCCAGCTATTCGCTTTTGAGGCGCAGCAGGCGGTTGATGCTGCGCCTTTATTTTTCGTCGATTCCATCACGGTCTCGATGTCGTGCAAAAGGAGAGAGAATGCCCGCGTTAGAGATTCGTGATCTCACCATCAATTACTCGGTTCAAGGGGGTAGCCTTCAGGCACTCTCCAAGGTTAACCTTAGTCTTCGCGACGGAGATTTCATGGTTGCTCTTGGCGCATCGGGCTGTGGTAAGACGACCTTATTGAACTGTATTGCCGGTTTTCTCCCGCCATCGACCGGAGAGGTGCTTCTCGATGGCGCGCCCGTTGTTGGGCCTGGCGCTGATCGCGGCGTCGTATTTCAAAAGCATGCCCTGATGCCCTGGTTAAATGTACGCGATAACGTTGCCCTGGGTCTGCGCCTTCGCGGGGTGGATTCGGTCTCTCGGGCCCGCATTGCGCAAGAGAAATTAGCCCTTGTAGGATTACAAGATTTTGCCGACCGACCCGTCTACGAACTCTCCGGCGGTATGCAACAGCGTGTCGGTATCGCGCGCGCCTTGGCCAGCGACCCAAAGGTGTTACTGATGGATGAGCCCATGGGTGCGCTTGATGCCTTCACTCGAGAGCAGGTTCAGGAGATCCTGCTTGATGCCTGGTCGGCATCAAACAAGATGGTGTTTTTTATCACCCACTCTGTTGAAGAGGCGCTCTTTCTTGCGACACGGCTCATCGTGATGAGCCCAAGCCCGGGACGGGTAACGCATGTCTACGACGATTTACCGTTCTCGCGAGAGTTTCTCTCTCATCATGATGCGCGGCGTGTTAAATCAGGTCCAGAGTTTATCCGGCTTCGAGAAGAGGTGCTCGCTCTAGTTCACCATCGGGAGTCGTCTCATGCCCACTGAAACCGACAGCAAGACCGATGGCATCACCCGAACCAGTCGGTTCAAGGTCCCTGGGGAGGGCTCGAGTGTTGCGATCAGTATTGCAACGATTGTGCTTTTGTTCTTGGCCTGGTATCTGGTCACCCGATTGGGCCTCATTAAGCCCTTATTCCTACCCTCTCCTCATGCGGTATGGCAACAGTTTTACGAGTACCTTACGGGTATCGCCAATGACAAACCCTTATGGCAGCACTTCATTGCGAGCATCCTACGGGTAGCGGTTGCATTCTGGCTTGCCTTTCTCACGGCGGTTCCGATTGGCATCGCCATGGGGATGAGTCGAACCGTTCGGGGTATTTTTGATCCGCCAATCGAGTTTTATCGACCCCTTCCGCCTTTGGCCTATCTGCCTTTAATCATTATCTGGTTTGGAATTGATGAAACCCCCAAGGTGCTACTAATTTATCTTGCGTGTTTTGCGCCGTTAGCCTTGGCAGCCCGTTCGGGCATGAAGAGTGCGGCACCTGAGCAGATTAATGCGGCCTACTCCATGGGGGCGAGCTATAGCCAAGTGATTCGTTTCGTTATTCTTCCGGCGGCAATGCCGGAGATCTTGGTGGGGATGCGGATTGCAATTGGCTTTGGTTGGACTACCCTTGTCGCAGCGGAGATGGTTGCGGCTAATGTAGGCCTCGGGCAGATGGTTCTCAATGCTTCGAATTTCTTACGCACTGATATTGTAATCATGGGAATTATCGTGATCGGTGTCGTCGCCTATGT
>DBCQ01000027.1:71487-122904 GCA_002293155.1 Burkholderiales bacterium UBA954
ATTTAATTTCTTCAGTGAATCTGAACGCCAGAATGTGGCGTGAAATATTCGAGCGTTATCGGTCGGACGGCCGAAATCTGCAGGATCAGATTCGCACCATGCTGGTCGATGCCATTCTCGAGGGCCGGCTAACGGGGGGCTCAGAGGTTCCTTCAAGTCGGGAGCTCTCGGAGGCTATTGGCGTTGCGCGCAATACAGTCGTGTTTTCTTACCAGCAGCTCGTCGAGGCTGGCTATCTCCTTACGCGTGATCGCAGTGGTCACCGCGTCAATCCGGATATGTCTCGACGAACGGATAACTTTTCCGAACCAGGTACCACACGACAGGATGACGCTAGTGTCAAGGTCTCGCAGGTCGTGGATTGGGAGGCTCGTCTACAGAGGTCGACATCGACACAGCGAAATATCGTTAAGCGTTCGGATTGGCAGAGGGTGCCCTATCCGTTTCTATACGGGCAGTTTGATGCCTCCTTGTTTCCCACGGCAGAGTGGCGTGAGTGTTGTATGAAGGCGTTGTCGGTTGCAGATATTCGCGAATGGGCGCAGGACCTGATTGTGCGAGATGATGAGGCGCTCGTCCGCGAGATTTGCGCGAAGGTCTTGCCACGGCGAGGCGTCTGGGCCTCACCAGAGGAGGTCGTTGTCACCGTGGGGGCCCAGCATGCCCTCTACATGATCGCGGAATTGTTATTTGCCGATCAGGCGCGGGTTGCGATTGAAAACCCAGGTTATCCAGATGCCCGCAATATATTTTCCTTAAAATCACAGAGAATTATCTCGGTTGATGTCGACCAGTTCGGACTTCCGATCACGGCGGCTTTAGAGCATTGTGACTATGCCTATGTCACGCCAAGCCATCAGTGCCCAACGACAATTAAAATGCCCGAGGAGCGTCGATTGGCCTTACTTCAGTCTGCTGAGCAGCACGATTTCATTGTGATTGAAGATGATTACGAGGCGGAGTCTAGTTTTGCAGAAAATCCGAGCCCCGCGTTAAAGAGTTCTGATCGGACTGGCCGTGTCCTGTATATCGGCAGCCTTTCAAAGACCTTCGCGCCAGGATTGCGTCTAGGTTATATCGTAGGCTCACCTAAGATTATTCGGGAACTTCGGGGGCTGCGTCGTCTCATGGTTCGCCATCCTTCTGCGTTTATTCAAAGGGCATTTGCATTATTTATTTCTCTTGGCCATCTCGATGCGATGGTCCGCAAGCAGACTCTGGTGTACCGAGAGCGAAGCGCTGTCCTCCAGGAGGCCCTTAGCAGGCATCTTCCGCAGTTTCATGTTTATCCAAGCCATGGGGGGTCTTCGCTGTGGGTGCGCGGCCCCGACGGGCTCGATTGTCGCCAGCTGGCAAGCCAGGCGGAGTCTTTAGGGGTTCTGATTGAATGTGGTGATGTATTTTTTAATGAACCCGCACCTCTCGAGTTCTTTCGGCTTGGATTTTCTGCAATCCGTATTGACAAGATTGATGCCGGAATCCAACAACTAGCAAAGGCTTGGAACAGCTTATGACCACCCGATTCGGGCGATCTGGCATATGCAGTTGGTAGTGTCTGGATCTAAATTTCTGTAGTCCGCTGAGAAATACTGAAGCGGTTGTACACGGAGGTTTAGATGATAGAGAAGACGGTTTCAGTGGTCGTACTGGAGAGGTTTTCAGGGGCCTGGAATGCGCATGATATCGATGCATTAATGTCATTTATGACACCGGATTGCATTTTTCAGACCATTGCTGGGCCAAACTGTTGTGGAAGTCGCATCGAAGGTGCGGATGCAGTCCGCCTTGCCTTCGCTGCAGCATGGAGAAATTTTCCCGACGCCCAATGGCATGATGGCCGACACTTTGTTGCAGGGAATCGAGGCGTTTCAGAGTGGCGATTCTTTGGTACCGGCTTAGATGGAAAGATCGTGGAGGCTGACGGGGTTGATATTTTCACTTTCCGTGATGGAAAGATCCATATCAAGAATGCGTTTCGTAAGCAGCGCACAGCCTTATGAACAGCCGTACGGAGTCGATGTTAGACTTAACGCCGCGCCCGATTACGACGCCTTCATCGCAGGAGCCTTACAACCCCTGTTTTGATCCCTTGGTGAGCAAGCGGGTCGGCCATGCGATGGCGTATGCGCCAACCTACTGGGCGGCAACTGCAGGAGATCCTCCGCCTGATGATGGCCCGATCCAATCCGATACAGATGTTGATGTGGCAATTATCGGTTCTGGGTTCACGGGTCTTGCCGCTGCACTCTTTCTTGCCCGAGAACATGGGATCAGGGCTGTCGTACTCGAGGCTAATCAGGTGGCATGGGGATGCACAAGTCGAAATGGTGGTCAGGGCCAGAATGCGAGTGGCAGACTCTATCGTTCCCAGTGGGTCCGACGCTGGGGGCTCGATACCGCGAGGCGGCTTGATGCGGAGATACGGGAGGGGTTTGAGACCTTCCGAGCTCTTGTCAATGAGATTGATTGTGATGCGCAAGATTTCGGACATCTATTCGTCGCCCATCGGGAGAAGACGCTTCATTTTCTGCGGCGGGAATCTCGACTTAAGAATGAATTATTTGGCTATCAAACGCGCATGATCGATCGGGCTCAACTCCATTCAGAATTTTGTTCTGAACAGGAGGCCCACGGGGCTATGTATGAGCCCGAGGGTATTGGTGTTCACCCATTAAAACTTGCCTTCGGCTACCAGAGACAGGCGCGTGCCTCGGGCGCTAAAGTACACACCGCAAGCCCCGTTACTGAATGGAAGACGCGGGGCGGCCTGCACCTTCTCAAGACTCCGGGAGGTATCGTACGAGCAAAGAGTGTGGGGATCGCTACCGGTGGTTACGGTATTCAAGGCTTAACGCCGTTGTTGCGTAATCGGGTGATGCCGATTCTATCGAACTCAATGGTTACACGGCCGCTGACTGAAGATGAACTCTCTGAGGTTGGAATGCGCCATAGAGCATTTCTTACAGATTCGCGAACCTTGAGATTTTATTATCGGCTTTTGCCCGACAACCGGTTTCAAATTGGCAGCCGCAGTGCGGTCCATGGGGTAGACGCTCAGGCGCCCGAGCATCTTGATCTGCTCCGCCTGGGGCTTGCCCGAAAGTTTCCGGTACTCAAGGATATTGCAGTTGCTTATTCTTGGTGGGGCTGGGTCGATGTGAGCCACGATATGATGCCGCGGGTCGTACAGCCTGATCCGCATCAGCGTATTTTTTACGCCCTTGGCTACGGTGGAAATGGTGTCTCGTTTTCTGCTCATGCGGGCCGAAGGCTCGCGCAGAAAATCGCCGGTCAGCACCATCCCGCATTCGATCTTCCGATTTATAACTCACCACTACCCAACCATTTATTCGCCGCGTTTCGCAGGCTTGGTCAGGCCTGCTTGTATCGGTGGTACGCCCTGCGCGACGAAATACTCTAGGGTCTTGGCGACGGTTGGAAATTTAAGTCTTACACCGAGCTCGTTCTGAAGACGGCTGGTACGGACCCGACGAGACTCACTGAGAAATCCCAGCATCATGGGATGGACTACCCCGGACTCGCCAAGGCTCCTCATCGCATCCCGGGAGATTCGAGGTGGTCGTTTAAGCCCCGCGGCGTCCGCGATTGCATCAAAGTAATCCGCCATCTTAAGTTCGCTGGAATCGACGGCATTGGTGATGCGCCCCGGGCGCCCGCGAAAGAGTGCGATCCAAGAGATTCTGGCTAAGTCATCCGCGTGGATGTGGTTAGTGTAGACGTCATCCGTGGCAATTAGTGCGGGTTGACCAGCGGCCAGGCGGGCGATTGGTAATCGATCGTGTCCGTAGATTCCCGGAACTCGCAGCACATGGGCGCCAATCGGCCGCAGGCTTAGCTCCGCATCGAGCCGCCGCAGAGAACGTTGCTGTCCTGGGCACGCTGTGCTTGTCTCCGTGACGATTCTGCCTTGCTGATCCCCGTAGACGCCGGTCGTGCTGATATAAACGATTGCATCGCGTCTGCCAGATTTACGAATTGCGCAGGCCAGGCGCCGCATTCGCCAATCACAGTTGCCGTTACGTGGATGTTGATCAGCCGGCGGTGATAAAACGATCATGGCCTGCGACACCCGGGCAATTCGTTGGGCGACCTTCGGGTGATCAAGATCCCAGGCGAGATAGCGCGGACGGTCTGCCGGATTGCGAAAAGATGCCCCGAGCTCACCGCCCATAATTTTCGCATCGGGTAATTTTGCTGATCGGCCAATCGCGAGCCATCGTGGGCCATGGCCTGAGGTTTTCTGCGCGATTCGTTTGGCAATATCACCATAACCAATGAGAGCGATACGCAGCCGTCTGAACTGGCGGGGGAGTGTCATGCTGAAACCATACCCTGAAATTAATGGATTAAGGGTAGAAAAACAAAAAGCCCCGGAGTTTTGACTCGGGGGCTTTTTGGAAGAGCGTGTGCTCTAAGGTTACTTGACTGTCATGACATATTTGGCAAGAGCCAAGGCGTCGGCGTCAGAGACCTGTGGGTGAGGAGGCATTGGGATCGGACCCCAGACTCCGGAACCACCTGCCTTGATTTTCTTGGCCAGTTTCTCAGCGGCGCCACCATCGGCTTTGTATTTGGCAGCAACATCCTTGTAGGAGGGGCCAACTAATTTTTTATCGTTGGCATGGCAGGCGGTGCAGTTATATTTCTTGAGCATTTCGGGTGAAGCAAATGCTGAGCCAGCTGAGACCAGCATGCCGGCAGCGATTGATAGAGCAACAAACTTACGCATTCATCATCTCCTTGATTAAACCTAGTCAACATACTTCGGCGGCTAACCCGCCGTTAAAACCTCATTTGAATCGGCAAGTTGACCGAGATTCTAGCCTTTTTCTGACCCCGACGGGTTGTCCAAAAAACGGCTTTCGGGGCCAGGCGATCGTCAGGTACTCGTCGTATGACTTAGCTGGGTTGAGAAAGTTCAGGGTCAGTCACGGCGCCCTTGCTTGCGCTAGAAGCGAGTTTCGCGAACTTTGCCAAAACGCCTCGGGTATACCGGGGTTTAGGTGGGGTCCAGGCGGCTTTTCGGGAGGCCAGTTCTGCATCACTGATATTGAGCTGAATTAACTGCTGGTGGGCATCAATCGTGATGGAATCTCCCTCATGGATCAGGCCGATCGGCCCGCCAACTGCCGCCTCGGGGGCGACGTGGCCCACCACCATTCCCCAGGTCCCGCCAGAGAAGCGGCCATCAGTAATTAGCCCTACGGTTTCTCCTAGGCCCTGTCCAACAAGAGCCGACGTTGGCGCGAGCATCTCCCTCATCCCAGGCCCGCCGCGGGGGCCTTCGTAACGGATGATCATGACATCGCCATGTTTAATTTTCTGGGCCATGATGGCCTCCATGGCGGCGTCTTCGGAATCGAAGACACGGGCGGGCCCTGTGATGACAGGATTTTTTAACCCCGTAATTTTAGCGACGCAGCCCTCGGGAGAGAGATTGCCTTTCAGAATTGCGAGGTGGCCCTGTGCATACAGGGCTTTACTGATTGGCAAAATGATTTCTTGATTCGCGGGCGGCACGCTCGGAATATCGCGCAGCATCTCGGCGATGGTCTGACCGGTAATGGTTAAACATTCGCCATGGAGAAGGCCGGCATCTAAAAGTAACTTCATGACCTGCGGAATACCGCCTGCCTGATGGAGTTCGGTTGCTACGAATCGGCCCGATGGTTTGAGGTCGCAGATCACCGGCACACGGCGACGAATCATCTCAAAGTCGTCGATTGTCCAGGCGACCTGGGCAGAGTGCGCGATCGCGAGGAAGTGCAGGACGGCATTGGTCGAGCCGCCGACTGCCATGATGACGCTCACCGCGTTTTCGATTGATTTTCGGGTGATGATGTCGCGGGGCTTGATTCCTTTTTTTATGGCATTGACCAAGATCCGCGCGGACTCGGCGGCGCTATCAATTTTTTCTTGATCTTCGTTTGCCATCGTCGAGGAATAGGGCAGACTCATACCAAGTGCTTCAAAGGCCGAGCTCATCGTGTTGGCGGTGTACATGCCGCCGCACGAACCCGATCCGGGGCATGACCGTTTTTCAATTTCCTTGAAGTCTGCTTCGTTGAGCCTGCCAGCGGTGAACTCGCCAACCGCTTCGAATGCTGAAACGATGGTCAGATCCTTATTCTTGTAGCGGCCTGGTTTAATGGTTCCGCCATAAACATAAATCGCAGGCACGTTGGTGCGGGCAATGGCCATCATTCCGCCCGGCATGTTTTTATCACAGCCGCCAATGACCAAGACGCCATCCATCCACTGGCCATTGACACAGGTCTCGATGCAGTCTGCGATGACTTCACGTGAGACCAAGGAATATTTCATCCCCTCGGTACCCATGCCGATTCCATCCGAGATGGTGGGGGTACCGAATAACTGGGCATTCGCGTTGGCCGACTTTAACGCGGTCACTGCAGCATCTGCGAGTGGCTGTAAGCCGCTATTACAGGGTGTGATTGTCGAGTGTCCGTTCGCAACACCGATCATGGGCTTATTGATGAAATCTTCTTCTTTGTAGCCCATGGCGTAGTACATGGATCGGTTTGGCGCACGGGCAACACCCTCGGTCACCATGCGTGACCGTTCATTAAGGCGTTTGGGAGGGGTTCCAGATGGGGTGTTGTTCGACATCGTCGTTGCTCCTTGCGATTCCAAAGGTACTATTGTGCCGTATGACAACCTCCGTATGGACCCACCCTCAATTTGATCCTGTCGCGCTCGCGCTGGGGCCGATCGCGATCCATTGGTACGGTTTGATGTATCTCTTGGCCTTTGTTGGTGTATTGGCGTTGGGAAGAATCCGTCTGGGATCGCAGGCCGCAGGACGGCCTCAGTTCACCCCACGAGATCTCGATGATGTGCTGCTCTACGGCGTTCTTGGAGTGGTGCTTGGGGGGCGCCTTGGTTATGTCATTTTTTACAAGCCCGCTTACTACCTTGCCCACCCTGCGGAAATTCTCGCAATCTGGCAGGGCGGTATGGCCTTTCATGGCGGGTTGCTGGGTGTGATTGCAGCACTGGCGATTTTTGCTTGGCGCAGGCGAGTGCCGTTTTTTACCGTCGCGGACTTTATCGCTCCCTTAGTTCCCTTTGGCCTTGCGGCGGGCCGGATGGGGAATTTTATTAACGGTGAACTCTGGGGTCGGGTTGCCGATCCCACGGCGATCCCTTGGGCCATGGTGTTCCCGCAGGCGGGCGATGGCCTTGCGCGGCATCCCTCGCAGCTGTATCAAATGGGCCTTGAGGGGATTGGTCTTTTTATTATTCTCTGGTGGTATTCATCGCGCCCAAGGCCCCTAGGCGCGGTCTCGGGTATGTTTCTTATTGGCTATGGCGGGTTTCGATTTCTGGCTGAGTTTGCCCGCGAGCCTGATCAATTCCTTGGGGTGTTATCCCTAGGTCTGTCGATGGGACAATGGCTCTCGATTCCAATGATTCTTCTGGGTCTTGTCATCATTCGGATTGCCCACCGAAGAGTTCGGGTCGATTAAACTGCTCTTGAATGGATACCAACGATAAACAGAGCGCTGTATCTCCGCCAGGCGCCGGTATTGAGTGGCGGCGAGAGGGTGATGTCGCCTATGTCACGATTGCAAATCCAGGGCACCACAATGCAATTACGATCGAGATGTGGCGGTTGCTCAAGACGTGTTTTCAGGAGATCGCGGGTTCGCCCGGGCTTCGGGTTGTCGTGATCTCCGGTGCACAGGGCGCATTCGCGGCGGGCGCGGATATTTCGGAGTTTAAAACCGCACGCGCAACGCGAGATCAGGTCCGCCACTTTCACCAAGAAATTATTGCTCCCGCACTCTTATCGATTGCGCACTGCCCAATTCCGGTAATCGCCGCCATTGACGGGGCCTGCGTCGGCGGCGGCCTTGAGATTGCAAGCGTCTGTGATCTCCGCGTGGCCAGTGATCGCAGCCGGTTCGGTATTCCAATTCAGCGGCTTGGCTTTCCAATGGCACCGGCCGAGGCGGCTGGCTTATTGAGCCTGGCGAGAAAGGCCGTGGCCTTGGAGTTATTGCTCGAGGGCCGGATTTTTGATGCACAAGAGGCTTACGAGAAGGGCCTTCTCACGCGGGTTGTTCCGCTCGCCCTCTGGGAAGAAGAAGTGAGAGCAACCGCCCAGCGGGTTGCCCAAGGTGCGCCCCATGCGGCCCGTCGTAACAAGTGGCTTATTCAGATCCTGTCGGGCGGCCCAAGTCCAGATCTGTTATCGCCACTGCAGCAGGAGGCCTGCTGGGACTTTGTCGAGACGCAGGATTATCAGCGTGGGGTTGATGCATTTTTAAAAAAGTCACCCCCACGGTTTGAAGACAATTAGTTTTTTAAATTAGAGCGGCCCGCCATGAGTAATTTGTACCAACTCCTTGAATCTAGTTTCCCCAAGAATCCGAATGCCTGTGCCTTTGAGACCGTCGATAGCCGTTATTACACATTTGACGACCTGCGTTTCGGGAGTGCAAAGATTGCGAACTGGCTGACATCTCTCGGCGTTGCGAGGGGAAGTCGTATTGCAGTTCAGGTCGAGAAATCGGTAGAGGCGGTGATGCTCTACCTCGCAACACTGCGGGCGGGATTTACCTTTCTGCCTCTGAATACGGCCTATCGCGAGGCAGAAATCTCGTATTTCTTAAATGATGCGCAGCCTGCCGTCGTGATCTGTAGTCCTGAGAACCTGCAATGGATTGCACCATTGGCCAGGGCCGCAGGATGTCAGGTCGTGAAGACGCTGGGCGAGCGCGCCGACGGAACGTTGATTGAGGCGGCAACGGGATACGCCCACGAGTTTAAGACGGCCTCTGTGAAGCCTAGTGATCTTGCAGCGATTCTCTACACCTCAGGCACAACTGGCCGCAGCAAGGGTGCAATGCTGAGCCATCGAAATCTCGCATCGAATGCGCTGACACTCAAAACAGTATGGCACTGGCAGAAAGGGGATGTCTTATTGCATGCCCTGCCAATTTTCCATGTGCATGGCCTCTTTGTTGCGCTGCATGGAGCCCTGATTAATGGCAGCAAGAGCCTCTGGCTATCGAAGTTTGATGCTGATGCGGTGGTACGGTTTATTCCTCGGGCAACCGTCATGATGGGGGTGCCTACATTTTATGTAAGGCTGGCCTCCGATCCGAGGGTTAATCGGCCGCTGGTGAAATCGATGCGTCTTTTCATTTCGGGTTCGGCGCCACTGCTTGCAGAGACGTTTGCGCTCTTTAAGAAGAAAACTGGCCATGTCATTCTTGAGCGCTACGGCATGAGTGAGACGGTCATGCTGACCTCCAACCCGTATCGGGGCGAGCGGCGGGCGGGCACGGTGGGGTTTGCGCTTCCCGGTGTGGGCGTTCGGCTTATTGGTGATGATGGTCAAGCCATTGTGAAAAAGAAAAATGCCGAGTCTAAGATTGGCGGTGTACAGGTGAAAGGCCCTAATGTTTTCTCGGGCTACTGGCGTATGCCAGAAAAAACAAAAGAAGAGTTTACGTCTGATGGGTGGTTTAAAACGGGGGATGTTGGCCGATGGGATGCTGATGGCTATCTCAATCTGGTTGGCCGCAGTAAGGATCTGATTATTACTGGGGGCTACAACGTCTATCCAAAAGAGATCGAGATGCTCATTGATGATCTGCCCGGAGTCGATGAAACTGCTGTGATTGGTGTGCCCCATCCTGATTTTGGTGAGGCGGTGACGGCAGTTGTTGTGGCTAAGCCCAACACCACGTTAGATGCTGAGACCCTGTTATCCATGATCAAAGGAAAGATTGCGAACTATAAAGTCCCCAAAAAGATTTTTGTAGTTGAGAGTCTTCCCCGAAACGCAATGGGCAAGGTACAAAAAAATATCCTTCGCGACACTTACACGAATTAATCGAATGTATTGTGCTGCAGGCTAGTTTTCTTGGGGCATCTGCTCAAGCAAGCCAGCCACCTTCTCGGCTGCCTGATTAAGGCGCTCCTGGAGGCCACGTTGATCGGCATTTAAGGCGGCAAGCCTGCTCCGAAGTGCAGTGTTTTCTTGCCGGAGTTGTTCTACGACACGAATGAGTGCATCGGTTTTTTCGGCAAGTGCGTCAAGGTGATTGATCATGGGGTCAATGGTACCAAGTCGAGTTAACCATGGATAATCGACGGCATGAAAATTTTTAGATTTGTTGCGCCGCTTCTCCTGGCGTTGTGTTTTGTCTCCACTGCCGCAGCCCAGGGTCTTTTGCAAAAGGCCCAGCAGGCGGGAGCAGGACAGTCGGCAACTCCCCAGGAAGGATTAATCCGGGCGGGAGAACTGCAGGCGGGGCTTGTTGCCGAGCGATCGGGGGTCGTGAGTGGCCAGCCACTCATGGCGGGGCTGCGGCTGATGCATGACCCCCATTGGCACACCTATTGGCGCAATCCCGGCGACTCGGGCCTGCCAACTCGAATTGAGTGGGAGCTTCCGTCGGGCTGGCGTGCGGGCCCAATCCAGTGGCCGACCCCAAAACGGTTGCCTGTCGGGCCGCTGGCCAATTTTGGCTACGAAGACGATCTGCTGCTGCCGGTAGAGATTTTTCCACCTGCTGGTCTCGCTGTCGGGTCTGAGGTGGTGTTGAGGGCGCGGGCCAGTTGGCTGGTCTGCAAAGACGTCTGCATTCCTGGTGGGGCCTTTCTCGCCCTGCGTTTACCTGTGGTGAAGGCCCCAGCCGATACGACTCTGTCTGCCGAGGCGCAGCGATTTACGCTAGCCCGAGAGCGCATTCCTAAGAGAGATTCGCTACGCCAAGTGAAGTCCTTCATCACAGATCAACATCTGGTGCTCTCCTGGTCCGGTGAGCCCAATGAAACGGCTGGGTTGTTCTTCCCCTATACCGAGGGGCTGATCTTGCCGTCGGCGGCGCAGACGCTCTCTAAAACGAATGAGGGTTGGCAGGTCAGAATTCCCTTGGGCGAATCTCCAAAAGCAGCGATTGCGCTTGTGCGTAAGGCCCAGACGGTCGAAGGTGTTTGGGTAACACCAGGGCAAACGGGTCTAGAGTGGCGTGCGCCGATCACATCGGGTGCGGTGCCTGCGGCAGGGCAGTTGGTAAGTCGTGGCCTCACAGCAGCAGAGGAAAATCCTGCGCCAAAGCCCGCTTCCGGATGGTCTGGATTCTGGTGGGCCGCCCTGGCAGCGGTGCTTGGCGGCATGATTCTTAACCTGATGCCCTGCGTATTTCCGGTCATCGGTCTAAAGGTGCTCTCCTTCGCGCAGGCAGCCCATTCGAAGTCGGGCGCGATGCAACAGGCCCTGATTTTCTCTGTTGGTGTAATTCTGAGTTTTGTTGCACTCGCTGGAGTATTGATCTCGTTACGCGCAGCCGGCACTGCGGTGGGATGGGGTTTTCAATTGCAAAATCCTTGGGTTGTCTTGGTGCTGGGCCTTCTGTTTATTCTGATTGCTGTAAATTTGTTCGGTGGTTTTGAGATGGGTCTTCTCGGGGTCCGGGCCGCTAATCTTAATTTTGCAAATCGCGCCGCATCCTCATCGGGTGCCTTGGGCTCGTTTTCCTCGGGGGTTCTTGCGGTTGTTGTAGCGTCGCCCTGCACTGCGCCATTTATGGGAAGCGCGATTGGATTTACAGCCAGTGCATCACTGTCGCAGACATTTCTGGTTTTTGTAGCCCTCGGGTTGGGAATGTCATTGCCTTATCTCCTGTTGGCATCTTGGCCGGGGCTTCTTACGCGTTTGCCGCGGCCGGGGCCTTGGATGGTTCGGTTTAAGCAACTCATGGCATTTCCAATGCTTGCCGCCGCCGCCTGGTTATTCTGGGTGCTCGCGACTATTCAAGGCAGCGATGTCGTTTTAGCGGCTTTACTCGCGGCGACAGCACTTGCGTTCATTCTCTGGATTTATGGTGTGTTCATCCAGCCCTACCGCGCGGGCCTGTTGGCCTGGATGGGCTTTGCGGTTGGCGTTGCAGTTCTTCTGACTGCAATGATTCAGGCGACGCGACCGATTATTTCAGCGAGTGCAGACCTAAAGACGGGCGTGGGATCGCAGGCCGTAGCCAGGTCGCCTGCGTCAGATGCATCGTCTTCTTCGCTGGCCTGGCAGCAATGGAGAGCGGGGCTTGCCGAGCGTCTGCAGGCAGAGGGCAAAACTGTATTCGTTGACTTCACTGCGAGCTGGTGCATTACCTGCCAAGCCAATAAAGTCCGAGTTCTGAACTCCGAGTCGATTGTTCGGGCGTTTCGCGACTCGGGTGTTGTGACTGTACGGGCCGATTGGACGCGACAGGATGCAGCGATTGCGTCCGAGTTGGCCAAGCATGGCCGCAGCGGCGTGCCTTTGTATCTGGTCTATTCGCGGTCTGGCGGGCAGCCGAAAATTCTGTCGGAATGGCTCAGCGAAAAAGAAGTCCTTGATGCAATTCGCTAGCTAGCGAAGACCCAAGACATCTTGCATATCAAATAGACCGTTTGTTTTATCGTTTAGAAACTTGGCGGCACGGATTGCACCTTGTGCATAGGTCGCACGCGATGATGATTTATGGGTGATTTCAATTCGCTCACCGGTTCCCGCAAACAGTACGGTGTGATCACCCACAATATCGCCTCCGCGGATAACCGAGAAACCAATTTCCTTTTCTGGCCGCTCGCCCGTGTAGCCCTCGCGGGCATAACGGGCAACCTCCGGGAGGTGGCGTCCCGCTGCTCGAGCAACCACCTCAGCCATTTTCAGGGCGGTTCCGGACGGCGCATCAACCTTGTGCCGATGGTGGGCCTCGATCACTTCAATATCAAACCCCTCAGAGAGAAATTGGCCCGCGGTCTCGAGAAGTCTCAGAGTGATGTTGACGCCTACACTCATGTTGGGTGCAAAGACGGTCGCCTGGTGTTTGCTAAAGGCTTGAATCGATGCGAGCCCCGACGCATCAAACCCCGTTGTTCCAATGACGGCGTGCGCGCCATATTGTTGACAGGCAGCGAGATAGCGCACAGTCGCCTCTGGTCGGGTGAAATCGATCAGGACATCTGTCGTTGATAAGGTATTCAGGTTGGCGGTGATGGACACTCCGGTCTGCTTGCCCATAAATTCACCGGCATCTCTTCCGATCATCGGGCTCTCAGCAATATCGAGGGCCGCGGAGAGTTCACATGCAGGATCGGCCATCACAGACTCGATTAACATTTTCCCCATTCGGCCAGAGGCTCCGGAGATTGCAATTCGGGTTTTTTTAGAGTTCGTCATAGTGATCGGCGTGGTTCGATGGATTAAGGGGGCGTCTGAACGTTGCGGCTACAGTAGATGGGCAGATGACCTTAGCGTGCGGGCCTCGAGGGCAGGATTCCCTCACCGCCCTCTTTGGGCAGAGGGTCACCCCCGAAGCTTGATAACGCATCGTCTTTAAAAATCACCGTAAATCGTCGACGCTCTTTCTCGCCATCGCCCCTGCGGATATCAAAAATATAGTCCCACCGGTCCGAGCGAAATGGATCAACCAGTAGCGGTGTTCCCAGAATCGCGCGGACCTGGTCTTTCGATAAGCCCTCTTTAAGCTTAGCCGCCATTGACTCTGAGACGTAGTTGCCTTGGCCGATATCAACGCGATAGGGCGTGAGCCAATTCGGGGGGTTCTCCTTGACGGAACTTATCCAGGCGGGTGTACCGCAGCCGGTGAGCATCAGAGTTGCGGCAAGGCACGACCCAGCAACCAGCAGCGATCGGGTGCAGGCCGAACCGCGCGACCCTCGATCCCGGGTAGTAGAGGACTTGACGCGCGAACTTCGAGGAATTGACCCTGTGGCAGCGCGGGATGGCGTCGGGACGGAGTATTTTTTCTTGGCTTTCATGGCGATCTCAGATCCAACAGAAGAAGTAGCCCGTTATGATAGCCCCCATGCCAGGAGTTGATGATCTTAAAACGACCGGTCTGAAGGTGACCGCACCCCGGTTAAAGGTGCTCGACATCTTTCATCGGGCCCAGACCCGCCACCTGACGGCGGAGGATGTCTATCGGGCATTACTGGCCGATTCGATGGATATTGGCCTTGCCACGGTCTATCGGGTGCTGACCCAGTTCGAGCAGGCGGGCATCCTCGCCCGCAGCAACTTTGAATCCGGCAAGGCCGTGTTCGAGCTCAACGAGGGAAACCATCACGATCATCTAGTCTGCCTTGACTGTGGCCGCGTGGAAGAATTTTTTGATTCACAAATCGAAGATTTGCAACACAAGATCGCGCAGTCTCGCGGGTTTGAGCTCCAGGATCATGCCCTGGCCCTCTACGCGCATTGCGTCGATGAGAAATGCGCGAACCGAACGAGTCGGGATGCGGCGCTTAAATCAAGAAAGAGCAAGTAGCGATCGGGCGTGCTCGCGCGATGTTTTCTGTGCACCTTCGTCGCCCAACATTCGGGCGATTTCATCAACCCGATCTTCGTTGGTGAGCCCTTGCAGTTGGCTCACGGGTGTCGCATCGCTCGGGTTAGATTGTTTGAGAACGCGCAGGTGTTGATGCCCACGCGCTGCGACCTGCGGTAGGTGCGTTACGCAGAGTACCTGCCGCCCGCTGCCGAGCTGTCGAAGCAGCTGGCCCACGGTGTGGGCAACATTGCCTCCGATTCCAGAATCGACTTCATCAAAAATCAGCGTTGGAATATTGTTTGCAGACGAGGTCACCACCGATATCGCCAGGCTAATCCGGGCGAGCTCTCCTCCGGAGGCTACTTTATTGATGGGGTAGGGCTGTGCATTCGCATGGTTGCGTAGGGTGAAGACAATGTCATCCTGGCCATGGGCTGCAGGTGAAGCACGTTTTTCAACGACCGCCTCAAAACGCATTGCACCCATGGCGAGCTGTTCAAACCAGGTATTGACCGCTACGGAGAGTGCTTGGCATGCATTAATCCGCTTCTCGGAGAGGTGATCGGCCAACTTCTGATAATCCGCCGAGAGGGCTGCAGCCTGTTTTTTTAATGATTCAATATCCGCAGCCTGATTGGCCTGGGCGAGTTCCTCTTGGGCCTGGGTAAGGGCCTCGAGAAGTTGTTCGGGCTTCAGCTTTAATTTTCGGGAGACTGTGAAAATTGCCTCGACACGGGCCTCGACCTCTGCGAGTCGTTGGGGATCGAGGTCGGTCTTATCAAGGTACTTTCGTAATTCGTCCGCAGACTCTTCAAGCTGAATTGTGCTTGACGCGATTGCATCGATTGCAGGTTTTAGACGGGGGTCCTTGTCGACGAGCTGCGCTAGCCGCTGTGAAATACGTTGAGCTTGAACGAGTAGAGAATTCTCATCGTCATCGATTGTGTTGAGTGAGGTCTGCGTCGTCTGGAGTAATTCAGCGGCATGCGAGAGGCGTTTCTGTTCCTCGGATAGGCTTTCCCATTCGCTGGGGAGTAATCGCAGCGCGGAGATCTCTTCAATCTTCCAGTTAAGCTGATCACGTAGAAGACTCAGTCGTTCGGCCTGGGTCTGGGCCTGGGCCAATAGGGCCTCTAACTTTTCTTTGGCGCGCCAGATATCGGAAATCGATTTCACCTGATCGGTAAGCTCAGCATGTGCATCCAGAAGCTGGCGTTGGGCATTTGGCCGCAGTAACGCCTGGTGCGCGTGTTGGCCGTGAATATCGACAAGTGTTTCGCCAAGTTCTTTAAGTTGTGTCAGGGTCGCGGGCTGACCATTAATCCAGGCCCGTGATTTTCCTGTCCGATCAACAACCCGGCGAACCAGAACCTGTTGATCGTCGGGTTCAATGCCCGCTTGCTCACACCAGGCCCGTGCGTGAGGCGTGTTCTGAATCTCAAAGCGCGCAGCGAGTTCGGCCTTCTGTGCGCCGTCCCGAATGACCGTGCTATCGGCTCGGCCTCCGAGCAGGAGGTCAAGCGCATCGATCAGGATTGATTTTCCTGCGCCGGTCTCGCCAGTCATAACGGTAAAGCCTGAGGCGAGATCGAGATCGAGCTGCTCAACGATAACGAATTGATGAACTGATAAAGAGGCAAGCATTGAGGTGAGACTGATCGATTCTAGAAAAGGGGTCGTTATTGAACGTTACGGCGCCTAAGGCTGTTCGTTTGGCGGCATCGGGTCGGGGCGGCCCCCAAAGATTGGATTTGCACCCCAGTGCAGTTTACGCCGCAGCATCTCAAAGTAATCGTAGCTCTTTGGGTGTAAAAGCCGCGCTCTGTGTGCGCCATGTCGGATCACAATTTTGTCGCCATCTTCTAAAGCAGTGAGGGCCTGCATATCGCAGTGCAGGCTTGTACCCGCACCATCGTTGATCACCACATGGACTTCTACAGTTTCCGGCAATACGATCGGGCGACTCGATAGTGCCTGCGGTGCTACAGGAACGAGTGTGATTCCCGCTAGCCCAGGGTGCAAAACGGATCCGAGTGCCGAAAGGGAATAGGCGGTGGATCCGGTTGGTGTTGAAATGATTAAGCCGTCGGCCCTTAGGGTCTGCAGGTAATGGCCATCGACAAAGATATCGAGTTCGACCATTCGGCTAATTGCACCCCGGCTGATCACTGCATCGTTGAGCGCAGGTGCATCAAAGACTGCATGGCGAGCTGTCTGGTGCTGTGCTTTTCGCATTACCGAGACCTGAAGCGTGCTGCGACGCTCCTCAATGTAGTGGCCCTGAATCACTGCGGGCAGCTCGGAATCGACCTGTGAGATATCGAGATCGGTCATGAACCCGAGGCGACCTTGATTGACTCCGATGAGTGCGACACCGCAGGGGGCGAGCTGTCGGGCGATTCCGAGGAGTGTCCCGTCTCCCCCCAGGATGACTGCGAGATCGATCGTCTGGGACAGTGACTCCAGGTCTGCGATGCTGTCTGCCTCTTGGCTGCTCAGACCCGCGCTAGCGGCGGTCTTGGATTCAACGGCTACCTTCGCACCGGCTTGGCGTGCGGTGGCGATGATTCGACGAATCGGGGCACCAAGCCCTTCGGTTTCGGGGCGCCCGAAAAGCCCGATGTGCTGAAAGGGGGTCTGGGCAGGTTTCATGACTGTCATTACACCATAGGGTCAGGGTTGGGGAATAATGCAGCCTATGCTAGACGATCGATCCCGCAATTTACTGAAAACCCTGATTGAGCGTTATATCGTCGAGGGTCAGCCCGTGGGCTCTCGAGCGTTGTCAAAGTTTTCGGGACTTGATCTGTCGCCTGCCACGATTCGAAATGTGATGGCCGATCTGGAGGAGATGGGCCTTGTGGCGAGCCCGCATACCTCGGCGGGCCGAATTCCGACTCCCAAAGGCTATCGGCTATTTGTAGACAGTCTGTTGACAGTTCAGCCCTTGCAGCCCAATCAGACCACAATGATGGAAGGGCAGTTGCAGGCTGATGCGCCCCATCGTGTGATGGGGCATGCGGCGCAGTTGCTATCAAGCCTATCGAGTTTTGCGGGCGTGGTCGTAACTCCGAAGCGGGGAGGCGTCTTTCGTCACCTAGAGTTTCTTCGGTTGGGCGAGCGTAGGCTCTTATTAATTGTGGTGAGCCCAGAGGGGGATGTTCACAACCGGATTTTGCAGACCGATCAGGATTACACTCCGACCGAGCTGATGGAGGCCGGCAATTATCTGAATGCCCACTATGCGGGCCTTGATTTTGATGCGGTCCGCCGCCGAGTCAAAACAGAGTTATCGGAGTTGCGTCAGGATATTTCTGGGCTCATGCGCCTTGCAGTTGAGACCGGCGAAGACATCTTAAAGAGCCCCGATGATGAGGTGCTTGTTTCCGGCGAGCGTCGCCTACTTGACGTGAGTGATTTATCAGAGAATATGTCGAGACTTCGCCGATTATTTGATTTATTCGAGCAAAAGGCGTCTCTTGCGCGGTTGCTTGACGCCTCGACTCAGGGGCAGGGCGTGCAGATTTTTATTGGAGGTGAGTCCTCTCTTGTGCCAATTGAGGAGCTCTCCGTGGTGGCCGCACCGTATGAAATCGATGGCCGTGTGGTGGGGACACTCGGGGTGATTGGGCCGACGCGTATGGCCTACGAGCGGGTGATTCCGATTGTTGATATCACCGCTAAGTTGTTATCGACTGTTCTGAGTCAGTCTACCCAATCTCATAACTCCTGATTTTTTGTGAGCGATTTTTACGAATGCCTTTTCCGTTAAAACAAGAGCCTGATTTCACCCACGGTACTGCCCTTCGCACTGGGTTGCTGTTGATTAATCTCGGCACGCCAGATGCACCAACAGCAGTCGCGTTGCGAACCTATCTTAAAGAATTCCTCTCTGACCCTCGGGTGGTTGAGATTCCAAAGCTCGTCTGGTGGCCAATCTTAAATGGAATCATTCTGAACGTTAGGCCAAAAAAATCTGCAACGAAGTATGCGAGTGTCTGGATGGAGGAGGGCTCTCCTCTGCGGGTCTACACCGAACGCCAGTCGGTGTTGATTCAGGCCGAACTCTCGCGTCGCGGGTTCGACGTCGATGTGGAGTTTGCGATGCGTTATGGCAACCCTAGTATCGGAAGTGTTATTGAGAAGATGCGGGCCAAAGGTTTGCGCAGGCTAGTGGTCTTGCCACTCTATCCGCAGTACTCCTCGAGCACGACGGCCACTGCATTCGATGTTGTCTTTGAAGAGTTCTCGGCAATGCGCAATCAGCCCGATCTTCGGTTGGTACGCAGCTTTCATGATTACGGCCCCTACATCGATGCCCTGGCCGAGCAGGTGAGGGCCCATTGGGCGACCCACGGGCGTGGCGATCTCTTGTTGTTTAGTTTTCATGGGGTTCCAAAACGCTCCTTGTTAAAGGGCGACCCTTACCACTGTGAATGTCACAAGATGGGCCGATTAATTGCGGAGAATCTCGGCCTGGCGCCGCATGAGTGGCGGCTCTCCTTTCAGTCGCGCTTTGGCAAGGCAGAGTGGTTAAAGCCCTACACCTCCGAGATTTTGCATGCGCTGCCCGCAGAGGGCGTGAAGACGCTCGACGTCATGTGCCCCGGATTTCCGGCCGACTGCCTTGAGACCCTAGAAGAGATCGCGATGGAAGGTAAGGAAGAGTTTCTGACTGCCGGCGGCAGCCACTACCGCTATATCGCCTGCCTAAACGATGCGCCGGCCGCAATCTCGGCCCTTGCGGACTTGGCCCAGACCCATATGTCGGGCTGGCCCATCGCAAGGGCATCGGTAAATTCGCAGGAATTGCAACTCCAGCAGGCCCGCGCGATCGAGTTCGGCGCGCAGAAGTAAACACCCACCGCTGCCTTAGGACTTGAAAATGGGTTGCGGGGGCCCCATCTCCAGGGGGTCACCGCTTTTGTCTCTATTTTTGGAAAACCTATGAATCAAACACCCGAGCACGAGCAAGCCGTAGGCCAGACCTCATCGCCAGCAGGTTCTGGGGCAGAACAGGCCCCCGGGGCCCAGCCGGTATCCGAGCAGGCCCAATCTGGGGAGGCCCTGGCCCCTGGCGAGCCAGTCAGTCTGGAGCAGCAACTCGAGCAGGCGCTTGCCAAGTCCCAAGAGTGGGAGAGTGAGTACCTGCGGGCCCGTGCAGACATGGAGAATATGCGTAAGCGCAATGCCCAAGAGGTCATTAATGCCGGGAAATTTGCAATCGAGTCCTTTGCTGAGAGCCTGCTCTCGGTAGCCGATAGCCTAGAGATGGCGTTAACGCTTGAGAATCAGACGGCAGAGGGCCTGCGCAGTGGGGTTGAGCTGACCTTAAAGCAGCTGCAGCAGGCCTTTCAGAAGGGCCGACTGGCCGCAATGAATCCCGTAGGGGAGAAGTTCGATCCCAATCGGCATCAGGCGGTATCGATGGTGGATGGCGCCGCCCAGAATCCGCCCGTGGCCAGCGGCCATGTGGTGCAGGTCATGCAGAAGGGCTACACGGTAGCCGATCGC
The DNA here is from genome assembly GCA_002293155.1 of Burkholderiales bacterium UBA954. GTDB lineage: Bacteria > Pseudomonadota > Gammaproteobacteria > Burkholderiales > Burkholderiaceae_A > Lacustribacter > Lacustribacter communis. The sequence goes on from DBCQ01000027.1 coordinate 91,338, forward strand.
GTCCTGCGGCCTGCCATCGTCTTGGTCGCCCAGTAAAGGAATTTCTTCCCCTTGAAACGGGGCGGACTGGACCCCACCTATCGGCTTAATTGAAAAACCATATTTATTGAAGGAATTACATCATGGCGAAGATTATCGGTATTGACCTTGGCACGACGAATTCGTGCGTGGCGATCTTAGAGGGTGGCACCCCTAAGGTGATTGAAAACTCAGAGGGCGCGCGGACCACCCCTTCGATCATTGCGTACATGGAGGATGGCGAGATTCTGGTGGGCGCTCCTGCCAAACGCCAGGCCGTTACCAATCCGAGAAACACCCTCTACGCGGTGAAGCGTCTTATTGGTCGAAAGTTTGAGGAAAAGGCGGTTCAAAAGGATATCGATCTGATGCCCTTTGAGATCAGTAAGGCCGACAATGGCGATGCCTGGGTGAAGGTTCGGGATAAAAAGCTTGCCCCTCCTCAGGTCTCGGCAGAGGTCCTAAGGAAGATGAAGAAAACCGCAGAGGATTATCTGGGCGAGGAAGTTACCGAGGCGGTGATTACAGTGCCCGCTTACTTTAACGACGCACAGCGTCAGGCGACCAAAGATGCCGGTCGTATCGCAGGGCTTGATGTGAAGCGCATCATCAACGAGCCAACCGCAGCCGCTCTCGCATTTGGGCTGGATAAGGCCGCGGGTAAAGATCGCAAGATCGCGGTCTATGACCTCGGCGGCGGAACATTCGATGTCTCGATTATTGAAATTGCAGATGTTGATGGCGAGAAACAGTTTGAAGTCTTGTCGACCAATGGCGATACATTCTTAGGTGGAGAGGATTTTGATCAACGGATCATCGATCACATTCTCGAGGATTTTAAGAAGCAGAGTGGTGTAGACCTCTCAAAAGATCCCATTGCCCTGCAGCGGATCAAGGCAGCTGCCGAGCGGGCGAAGATTGAGTTGTCATCGAGCCAGCAGACCGAGCTCAACGAGCCCTATATTGCGATGGCCAATGGGGCGCCAGTCCACCTGACATTTAAGATCACCCGCGCGAAACTGGAGTCGCTCGTCGATGAGCTAATCCAGAGAACAATCGACCCCTGCAAGATTGCAATGAAAGATGCGGGGGTCTCCGCCTCAGAGATTGATGATGTGATTCTGGTGGGCGGCATGACCCGGATGCCGAAAGTCCAGGATGCGGTAAAGGCATTCTTCGGTAAGGAGCCCCGAAAAGATGTTAATCCGGATGAGGCGGTTGCGGTCGGTGCTGCGATTCAGGGTTCTGTGTTGGCAGGCGATCGCAAGGATGTCTTGCTCCTGGACGTTACCCCCTTGTCGCTCGGTATCGAGACCCTGGGCGGCGTGATGACCAAGATGATTCACAAGAATACGACGATTCCTACGAAGTTTTCTCAGGTCTTTTCAACGGCAGACGACAATCAGCCGGCAGTGACCATCAAGGTGTTCCAGGGTGAGCGCGAGATGGCCAATGTTAATAAGATGCTCGGCGAGTTTAATCTCGAGGGGATAGCGCCTGCGGCGCGTGGCACACCCCAGATTGAGGTGACCTTTGACATTGACGCCAACGGAATCTTGCATGTTTCAGCAAAGGATAAGGCAACGGGCAAAGAGAATAAGATCACCATTAAAGCCAATTCTGGCCTGACTGATGATGAGATTCAGAAGATGGTTAAAGATGCAGAGGCCAATGCTGAAGAGGACAAGAAGCGTGTGGCAATGGTTCAGGCCCGCAATGCGGGTGAGGCCATGGTGCACTCCGTGAAGAAATCACTCGAAGAGCATAGCGATAAGGTCGACGCAGACGAAAAGGCGAAGATCGAAGAAGCCATCAAAGAGGCTGAGGCTGCGCTTGCAACCGAGGATCAGACGCAGATCGAACAGAAGACCGAAAATCTCATGAAGGCTTCTCAGAAGCTTGGCGAGAAGGTCTATGCAGACGCCCAAGCTGCAGCGGCTGGTGCGGCCGCAAGCGGGGCACCTGGGGCGGGTGCTGCGGGCAAGAAAGATGACGATGTTGTAGATGCGGACTTTAAGGAAGTGAAGCGTGACTGATGTCCAAGCGTGACTACTACGATGTACTTGGTGTAGCAAAAAACGCTTCGGACGACGAGCTTAAAAAAGCGTATCGAAAGTTGGCTATGAAGCATCACCCGGATCGCAATCCGGGTGATAAGGCTGCCGAGGAGAAGTTTAAAGAAGCTAAAGAGGCTTACGAAATGCTGTCGGATGCCGACAAGCGGGCAGCCTATGATCGTTTCGGGCATGCGGGTGTTGATCCCAATGCGGGGGGATTTAACGGCGGCGGACAAGGGTTCGGCGGTGGTGGATTTGCGGATGCCTTCGGCGATATCTTTGGCGATATTTTCGGTGGCGCTGCGGGCGGCCGTGGCGGTGGCCGAAGTAATGTCTACCGTGGCGCAGACCTGCGTTACTCGATGGAAATTACGCTCGAAGAGGCTGCCAATGGGCTGACGACCGAGATCCGTATTCCCACCTGGGAGAAGTGCGGAACCTGCGAGGGGTCAGGTGCGAAGCCGGGAACCAAGCCTGAGAAATGTAAGACCTGCGATGGTCAGGGTCAGGTCCGGATGCAGCAGGGCTTCTTCTCAATTCAACAGACCTGTCCCACCTGCCATGGAACAGGTAAGACAATTAAAGATCCGTGTAATGCCTGTCAGGGCGAAGGCCGTACTCGCAAGCAGAAGACACTAGAAGTGAAAATTCCCGCGGGTATCGATGATGGCATGCGGATTCGATCGGCGGGAAATGGAGAGCCGGGCGTTAATGGAGGGCCGAGCGGCGACCTCTACGTTGAGATTAGCATCAAGCCCCACCGGGTCTTCTCACGCGACGGGGATGATCTGCATTGCGAGGTTCCTATTAGTTTTGCGCGGGCTGCGCTAGGGGGTAACGTCGATGTTCCTACCCTGGGCGGTAAGGCGAGCTTTGAAGTCCCTGAGGGAACTCAGAGCGGGAAGACATTTCGGCTGCGCAGTAAGGGAGTGAAGAATGTCCGCTCAAACCTGCCCGGAGATTTGTATTGCCATGTCGTGATCGAAACACCAGTGAAGCTTACGGAAAAACAGCGCAAACTCCTGCAGGAGTTTGAAACCTCTCTCGAGGAAGGTGGCGAGCGACATAACCCCCAGAGCAAGAGCTGGATGGATAAAGTAAAAGATTTTTTTAACTAGGGTTAAAACGCGAGTGTGCCCATATAAAGGGCAAGGATGACCAGCAAATAAGCGAATGCCTTCTTAAGCGAGGCGACCTGCATACGATGCGCGGTCTTCGCGCCAAATTGTGCCGTTAGCAGGGAGGCTAGCGAACAGGCGATTAGTGCTGGGAGGTAAATATAGCCATAAGAGCCGGAGGGCAGATCCGCCTCGGTCGCGCCCGCAACGATATAGCCGATTAATCCGCCTGCGGCGATTGGAAAGCCGATTGCCGCAGAACTCCCAATAGCCTGATGCATTGCGACATTGCTCCAAACCAAAAAGGGGGTTGAAATAAATCCGCCACCAGCTCCTACAAGGCTTGAGAGAAAACCAATCGAACCCCCAACAAGGCCAAGTCCGATTCGACCAGGTACATCACGGGAGGGCTTCGGTTTTTTGTTTCGAAGCATTTGCAGGGCAGAAAAACCGACAAATATTGCGAAAAATCCTGCGAGCCACTCACCCTTTAGGGCGCCTGCAAAGTTAGCGCCGATAAAGGTACCAAAAAATGCACCAATTCCCATTGGTTTGACGATATCCCAGCGCACCGCCCCTTTTTGGTGGTGGGCGCGCAGACTTGAGAGCGACGTGAACAGAATGGTCGCAAGCGATGTGGCAATTGCAATCTTCACAATGAGGTGGGCTGGAAATCCATTGAGTGCGAAAAGCAGTGTCATGAAAGGAACGAGCATCATGCCGCCCCCAACACCGAGAAGACCAGCTAGAAATCCAGTAACTGCACCGATTGCGACAAGCGCAATCAACATCAGTGTCATATCGCGTCTTTTTTAAAAGAGTGGTTCCTGGGGTGCCAGGGCGAGATCAAGCTTGGCCGTGATCTCTGTTATTTTCTTCTCGACTGTGGATTGATCGACAGCGGTTTGGGCCTGCGTTCCGGTTAGGCAGTCGCGCGCAAGTGTCAATGCTGCCATCACGGCAACCCGATCCGCCGCCTGTAACTTGCCTTGCATCTTGACTTGCCGCATTCGGCTATCAACGAGTCCAACGCATTCCATCAGCAGCGTTTTTTCCTCGGGAGGACAAGATAACTGATAGCTTCTGTCCATAATTTGGACATCAATGCGCTCGGCTTTTGGATTAGTGCTCATAGGATTTCATCTTGATCGACCCTTATTCTAGCGCAGACCGATACCATCGGCTAAGGCCGTACCGTATTAATGAGCGTCCGGATTTCACGAATTAATTCGCTGGCGGTGAGTCCAATGACTCCCCCGATCTGTGCTGTTAGGCGCTCTGCCGCCAGGCCATGCAAGCGTACGCCATCGCGTACCGCGTTGTTTGGCGCGAGGCCCTGAGCAATTAGGGCGCCAATCACCCCCGCTAATACATCACCGGTCCCGCCTGTGGCGAGGGCGGCATTTCCGGTTGGGTTGATATAAGTCGTACCCGCAGGCTCCGCGATGACTGAGCCCTTGCCCTTGAGAACGGTGATTGCATTGAATCGTTGGGCAAGTGCCCGAGCGCTTGCTTCTCGATTGCTCTCAATATCAGCAATCGATCGTGCAAGTAAACGGGCCGCCTCGCCGGCGTGGGGGGTGAGGATGGTCGTTGCAGTTCTTCGCGCACATTGTCGGATCAGGGATGAATCCTGCGCCATCAGATTCAAACCATCGGCGTCAACCAGCACAGGCGCATTCTGTCTAAGTGTGCCGACCGTGAGGTGGTGCGCTCGTTCAGAAATTCCGAGGCCGGGCCCCAAGACCCAGCTGTTAATCGGTTTAGACTTCGCCTGCTCAGAGTCGATGAACATGAGCTCAGGAGTCAGCGGATCAACGCGTAGCGGGTCATCAGAGTCGGGTCGGATTACAAACACTTTACCGGCGCCTGCGAATAAAGCGGCCCGCGCTGCAAGAAACACAGCGCCCACCATCCCTTGGGCGCCACCGACAACCCCAACCGCGCCTTGATTACCTTTGTGGGCGTTCGCAGACCGATGGATTAGCGCCACATGATCCTTTTAGGATTTAAGAGCATTTTTAATCTGCTCGAGTGCATTGGGATCCTCGAGTGTGGTGAGATCCCCTGAGTCTCGGCCTTCTGCAAGGGCCTGCATTGAGCGGCGCAGAAGTTTACCGGAACGGGTCTTTGGCAGCAGCGTAACAAAATGGACACGCGAGGGACGTGCAATCGCCCCGAGTTCTTTATCGACGGTCGCCATAATGGCTTTTTCCTCGGAGACGCGACCTTCTTGGGTTTTAATGGCGTCGAGATTTTTTAATACACAAAAAGCCATTGGGACCTGCCCCTTTAGTGAGTCCGCCACACCGACAACGGCGACTTCTGCAACATTTGAATGCGCCTGTATCGCTTCTTCGATCTCACGTGTACCCAGTCGATGGCCCGCCACGTTAATCACGTCATCAGTTCTTCCAAGAATGAAGTAATACCCGTCCGTATCGCGTATGGCGTAATCAAATGTTGAGTAATAATTTTTTCCTGGTACGGCTGTGAAGTAGGTCTTCAAGAAGCGGTCATCATCTCCCCATACGGTTTGCAGGCAGCCCGGGGGAAGTGGGGGCACGATACAGAGCATGCCCTTTTCGTCGGCACCAACATCCTCAAAACTCGATTCATGAACAAGTCTTAAGTCATAGCCATAGACCGAAAAGCTTGGGCTTCCGAATTTTGTAGGCGTATCTTCGATGCCATGCTGGGCGGACAGAATCGGCCAGCCGGTCTCGGTCTGCCAGTAGTTATCAATGATCTTGGCGCCACCAAGGGCCTCTGAGATCCAACGTGCGGTGGGCTCATCAAGGGGCTCACCGGCGAGAAATAAACGACGCAGGCATTTGGTGTTGTGCTGGGTCATAAATTTGGGATCTTGTTTTTTCAATACCCGAGCCGCAGTCGGAGAGGAAAACATGGTGGTCGCCTGAAACCGTGCGACGATGCTCCACCAGATTCCGGCGTCGGGCGTCGTGGGGAGACCTTCATAAACTATCGTTGTCGATCCGTTAATCAGTGGCGCATAGACGATATAGGAGTGACCGACCACCCAGCCAATATCGGATGTGCAGAAGAAGACCTCACCAGGCTTGCAGTCAAAAATATGCCGCATCGAGGCTGCCAGTGCGACACAGTAGCCACCCGTATCACGTTGTACGCCCTTGGGCTTGCCTGTGGTCCCCGAGGTATAAAGGATATAAGACGGATCAGTGGCTAACATGGGCTCGCAGGCAATGGTCTTGCCCAGGTGCTGCGCTCGTAGGGAGGCGTAATCCACATCTCGGCCCTCCACAGTGGTCATGGCACAGAGCCCACGGTTGATTAAGAGAACCCTGGCAGGTGGCTTCTGGGCGAGGCGGCAAGCCTCATCAACGAGGTGCTTATAAGGAATCTCTTTTCCATTACGCATTCCTGCATCAGCAGAAATCATGACGGTGGGCTGGGCATCATCAATTCGGGCGGCCAGTGAGGGTGCAGCAAACCCGCCAAAGACCACTGAGTGAATTGCGCCGATGCGAGCACAGGCCAGCATTGCGAAGACTGCTTCCGCTACCATCGGCATATAGACCAGAACACGGTCCCCGCGTTTTACACCGAGTGATTGCAGGATCGAGGCCATGCACTGTACTTCCGCATGCAGGGCCTTGTAGCTGTAAATTCGCTCTTCCTTGGTCTCGGTCGAGATGTAGACCAAGGCGTTTTGATCACCCCGCGTGTCGAGGTGCCGATCAATTGCGTTATGGCAGAGGTTCGTTGTCCCGCCAACATACCAACGAGCAAAGGGCGGATTAGAAAAATCAAGAATCTGGTCTGGTCTTTTAAACCAGTCAATGGTGTCTGCCTGCTCGGCCCAGAAGCGCTCTTTGTCTTCTATTGAACGTGTATGGAATGCGGCTACGGTTGTGCTCATGACAGATCTCCTTCAGCCCTTTCGTTGGTGATGGCAACACAAGCACCCGGGCGTCGGTGCATGCTTGGTTCAGTAATTCTTGGTGAGTACCCTGGCCGGCACGTGGACCTGGCCCTCCATCAAAATACGCGCACTGCGGCTCATGAGTACTTTCTTAACGACCCACTGCTGATTGGTGCACGCGGCTTGGGCACCAACCCGCAGTGTTCCCGAGGGGTGGCCGAATCGAACGGCCTCGCGCTGGCCACCGCCAGCAGCGCTATTCACGAGTGTGCCGGGGATAGCCGCAGCGGTGCCAATTGCAACGGAGGCCGTGCCCATCATGGCATGGTGTAACTTGCCCATCGACAGCGCTCGTACCAACAGGTCACACTCCGAGGCCTTCACGGTTTTCCCACTCGAGGCGATGTAGTCCTTTGGGGCCGCGACGAACGCGAGCTTTGGCGTGTGTTGCCGGGTAGCGGCCTGTTCAAGTTCACTAATGAGCCCCATGCGAAGCGCGCCGTGTGCGCGAATTATTTCAAATCGGGCCAATGCCTCAGGATCATTATTGATCTGTTCTTGCAACTCAGTCCCCTGGTATCCAATATCTTCAGCCCGTATAAAGATGGTTGGGATACCTGCATTGATCATAGTGACCTGCAAGGGACCAAAGCCTGGCACCGAGAGCGTATCAACGAGGTTACCCGTGGGGAACATGGCGCCTGCAGCGCCCTCTTCTTCTGCGGCAGGGTCCATAAATTCGAGGGCAACCTCGGCGGCCGGGAAGGTCACGCCGTCGAGCTCAAAATCCCCCGTCTCCTGGACCTCACGATTGGTGATTGGAACGTGGGCGATGATGGTCTTACAAATATTGGCCTGCCAGATTCTGATAACTGCAACCCCGTTATCAGGAATTCGTGAGGACTCGACAAGCCCTTGTCGAATCGCAAACGGGCCTACCGCTGCGGAGAGGTTTCCACAATTACCGCTCCAGTCGACAAAGGGCTTATCGATCGATACCTGACCAAATAGATAGTCGACATCGTGATCGGGCCGCGTGCTTTTGGCGAGAATGACGGCCTTACTTGTGCTTGATGAACCATTGCCCATGCCATCAATCTGTTTTCCGTAGGGATCCGGGCTTCCAATCACGCGCAGCAACAGTGCATCCCTGACGGGCCCCGGTGCCTGCGCAGCAGGTGGGAAATCATCTCGAAGAAAAAATACACCTTTACTAGTGCCTCCCCGCATATAGGTCGCTGGAATTCTGATTTGTGCGGGGTGCATAGTGTTAGGCTGCCTTTGCTTGAAGAAAATCCTGGGCGAAGCGTTGTAATACACCGCCCGCCTCGTAGATCGAGACCTCCTCTGCGGTGTCGAGTCTACAGACCACCGCAACCCGCTCCTCGCGACCATCTTGTCGTCGAATAATCAACGTAAGGGTCGCACGCGGGGTTCGGGTTCCCACCACATCGTAGACCTCTGTGCCGTTCAGTTGGAGAGAAAGTCGCGTGGTACCCGGCTGAAACTCGAGTGGCAGAACCCCCATCCCGACGAGGTTCGTGCGATGGATACGCTCAAAGCCCTCGGCCACAATCGCCTCGACGCCCGCGAGACGAACGCCTTTTGCAGCCCAGTCTCGCGAGGAGCCTTGTCCGTAGTCGGCTCCCGCAATAATGATGAGCGGTTGTTTACGATTCATATAGGTTTCAATCGCTTCCCACATGCGCATGATCTTGCCCTCGGGCTCAACTCGGGCAAGAGAACCTTGTTTGACTTTACCGTTTTCGATCACCATTTCATTGATGAGTTTTGGGTTGGCAAAGGTCGCACGCTGTGCAGTGAGGTGATCTCCCCGATGGGTCGCATAGGAATTAAAGTCTTCTTCGGGCAGACCCATCTTCGCGAGATATTCGCCTGCTGCGCTGTCGAGCAAAATGGCGTTCGAGGGCGAGAGATGATCGGTCGTGATGTTGTCGGGCAAGATTGCTAACGGCCGCATACCGCGCAGGTGGCGCTCGCCAGCGAGGGCGCCTTCCCAGTAGGGCGGTCGTCGGATGTAGGTGCTCTGAGGGCGCCATGCATAGAGCGGACTTACGGTGTCGCCGCAATCCACCCGGGCCATAAACATAGGGTCATAGACTTTACGGAACTGCTCGGGCTTTACGCTGCGCGCAACCACCGAATCGATCTCCTCGTCGCTTGGCCAGAGATCGGCAAGCCGAATGGCGCGGCCCTGAGCATCTTGGCCAAGACTATCTTTTTCGATATCAAAGCGAATTGTGCCGGCGATCGCATAGGCGACGACGAGTGGTGGAGAGGCCAGAAATGCTTGTTTCGCATAGGGGTGGATACGGCCGTCAAAGTTACGGTTTCCCGAGAGCACAGCCGTCGCATAGAGATCACGATCAATAATTTCTTTCTGAATGCTGGGATCGAGTGCGCCGCTCATACCATTGCAGGTGGTGCAGGCAAAGGCAACAACGCCAAAGCCGAGCTGCTCGAGTTCAGTTAGAAGGCCCGCCTCCTCAAGGTAGAGTGCGACCGCTTTAGACCCAGGCGCTAGTGAGCTTTTCACCCAGGGCTTGCGGAGCAGTCCTAGCCGATTAGCATTGCGGGCCAAGAGCCCCGCAGCAATCATATTGCGCGGATTATTGGTATTCGTGCAGCTGGTGATCGCCGCAATAATTACCGCACCATCGGGCATCTGGCCGGGTGTTGTATCGACATGGCCGGCAATGCCTTGGGCATGGAGATCGGTTGTCGCAACCCGCTTGTGAGGGTTAGACGGACCTGCGATATTGCGCACCACAGTGGAGAGATCAAAATGCAGAACACGTTCGTACTGCGCGTTCTTTAGGCTATCCGCCCAGAGGCCAGTCTGCCTCGCATAGGTTTCAACGAGTTTCACGAGGGACTCATCACGGCCTGTGAGTCGAAGGTATTTGGTTGTCTGATCGTCGATATAAAACATCGCGGCGGTTGCTCCGAACTCGGGGGCCATATTCGAGATCGTGGCGCGATCACCCAGGGTGAGATGGGATGCGCCCTCGCCAGTGAACTCTAGGTAGGCCGATACAACCCGTTGTTGTCGTAGAAATTCGGTTAGCGCAAGCACGGTATCGGTAGCCGTAATTCCCGGGCCGGGTCTGCCAGTGAGCTCAACACCAACGATATCCGGCAGCCGCATATAGGAGGCGCGCCCGAGCATGACACTCTCCGCCTCAAGGCCGCCAACCCCGATTGCGATGACACCGAGTGCATCAACCATTGGGGTGTGGCTATCGGTGCCGACAAGCGTATCCGGGTAGGCCACACCATCTTGCACTTGAATGACAGGCGACATTCGCTCGAGGTTGATCTGATGCAAGATGCCATTGCCTGGCGGAATCACATCGACATTTCGAAAGGCCTTTTTTGTCCAGTCAATGAAGTGGAAACGGTCCTCGTTTCGACGATCCTCAATAGCCCTATTCTTATTGAATGCGTCGGGGTCAAAGCCTCCACACTCAACGGCCAGAGAATGATCGACGACCAGCTGGGTCGGCACCACGGGGTTCACCTGTGCGGGGTCTCCGCCTTTTTCTGCAATTGCATCGCGTAGGCCCGCCAGATCAACGAGTGCGGTCTGTCCAAGAATGTCATGGCAGACGACACGAGCGGGAAACCAGGGGAAGTCGAGATCACGTTTGCGGTCAATAATCTGCTTGAGCGAGTCAGTGAGTGCCGACGGGTCACAGCGTCGCACCAGATTTTCAGCCAAGACTTTCGAGGTGTAGGGTAATTGATCATAGGCGCCCGGTGTAATTGCATCGACTGCGGCCCTGGCGTCAAAAAATGAGTAGGGAGTTCCTTCTAGCGGCTTGCGATAGGCGGTATTCATTGGTCTACTTCCGCTGATCAATCGGAACAAACTTCTGGTCTTCTGGGCCGATGTAGTTGGCGCTCGGACGGATGATTTTCCCGTCGGAACGCTGCTCAATAACATGAGCCCCCCAACCCGACGTGCGCGAGATCACAAAGAGGGGGGTAAACATTGCGGTGGGCACACCCATCATGTGATAGCTAACCGCGCTGAACCAATCGAGATTAGGAAACATCTTCTTAGCGTCCGCCATAACACTCTCAAGTCGTTCCGCGATTGCAAACATCTTCATATCGTTGGCGGATTTCGAGAGGTTTCTAGCAACTTCTTTAATGATTTTGTTTCGGGGGTCTGAGAGGGTGTAGACCGGGTGGCCAAAGCCAATGACGACCTCTTTGCTCTCGATACGACGCCGGATATCAGTCTCGGCCTCATCGGGGCTTGCGTAGCGCTTCTGAATTTCAAAGGCCATTTCATTAGCACCCCCGTGTTTGGGGCCGCGTAGCGCGCCAATCGCACCGGCCATGCAGGAGTAGAAATCGGCACCTGTGCCAGCAATCACTCGAGCGGCAAATGTGGACGCGTTAAATTCATGCTCAGCATAAAGAATCAGTGAGGTATGCATCGCGCGCACCCAATCCGGTGGCGGTGTTTTGCCATGGAGTAGGTGTAGGAAGTGTCCGCCGATGGTGTCGTCGTCCGTGTCGACATCGATCATTTTTCCGTTGTGGCTGTAGTGATACCAGTAGAGCAACATGGATCCGAGTGAGGCCATGAGGCGGTCGGCAATATCCCGTGCACCAGGGGGGTTGTGGTCATCTTTCTCAGGCAGATTACAGCCCAGTGCCGAAACCGCCGTGCGCATCACATCCATCGGGTGGGCGGAGGCGGGCAAGGTTTCTAGGGCAGTCATAACATTTGCAGGAATGCATCGCATGGCCCGCAGTTTGTTTTTATAGCCGTCTAACTCGGTTCGGTTGGGCAGGTGCCCGTGAATCAGGAGATAAGCGATTTCCTCAAACTCGCAGACATCGGCCAGGTCAAGAATGTCGTAGCCGCGATAGGCCAGGTCATTGCCTGTTCGACCGACTGTACAGAGTGCTGTGTTACCAGCGGTAACGCCCGAAAGGGCTACAGATTTCTTTGGTTTTGGCGGGGTGTTGGTGTCGGAAGTCATAGTCTTGGAGGTTATCGTAGGGAGTTCTAGGTTGCGGTGTGATTCGGGAGTTATTTCTTTTGGAACAGGGCGTCGAGCTTGTTTTCGTAATCCCAGTAGCCAATTGAATCGTAGAGTTCTTTTCGAGTTTGCATGAGATGCAAGACATTATTCTGGGTGCCGTCTTTGCGAATCGCCTGGTAGACCGTTTCGGCTGCCTTGTTCATTGCACGAAATGCGGAGAGGGGGTAGAGAACGATTGCCACGCCTGCGCCGCGCAGTTCGTCCACCGTGTAGAGGGGGGTGTCACCAAACTCGGTAATATTCGCGAGGATCGGAACCTTCACGGCTTTGGCAAATTGCTGGTACATCGAGAGCTCTGTCATAGCCTCTGGAAATATCGCATCAGCCCCTGCCTCGACGCAGGCGCAGGCCCGATCAATCGCGGCCTGGAGGCCCTCTACGGCAAGCGCGTCGGTTCGCGCCATGATGACAAAATCAGGATCTGTTTTTGCATCAGCAGCAGCTTTAACCCGGTCAACCATCTCGTCTTGGCTCACGATTGCTTTTCCTGGCCGGTGTCCGCATCTTTTCGCGCCCACCTGGTCTTCGATGTGCATCGCAGCTGCGCCAGACTTAATGAGTGATTTGGTTGTACGAGCAATGTTAAATGCGGAGGCACCGAACCCGGTATCGACATCGACCAGTAACGGGGTATCGCAGACATCGGTAATCCGCCGGACATCGGTGAGCACATCATCGAGGCCCGAGATCCCGAGATCGGGTAGTCCAAGCGAGCCCGCTGCAACACCACCACCCGACAGGTAGAGCGCCCTGAATCCGGCCCGTCTAGCCAGTAGTGCATGGTTGGCGTTGATAGCACCGATGACTTGAAGGGGTTGCTCTTGCGCCAAGGCCTCGCGAAAACGTCGGCCCGCGGATTGGACGGAGTGCGCCATACCTGTTTCTCCCTGATGAATGCCCAGCATTGTTTTAGAACGTTCTTTTTTGTGATGCTGCACCGAACAATACGCTGGATCTCCGCGGCTGAGAATGCGTGGTTTTGGCTCGAGCCTTCGTGATTTGCGAAGGCTCGGGAATCCCGTTAGAGTCGGGCGATGGCATGGGAAGCATTGACAACCGCAACGGTCTCGGTGGCGATTGGCGAAATCGGTGACAAGACGCAGTTACTCACACTGGTGTTGGCGGCCCGCTTTCCGCGGGCGTTGCCGATTATCGCGGGGATTGTTGTCGCAACGTTGGCTAACCATGCCCTCGCCGTTGCCCTCGGTGTTTACGGCGCACAGTGGCTCACGCCCGAGAATCTGCGCTGGGTGCTCGGCCTTTCCTTTCTGGGCTTGGCTGCCTGGGCGCTTATTCCCGATCGGTTAGATGCCGACGAGGTGAAACTCTGGGAGACCGCGTTTATCGCCACCGTGATTGCATTTTTCATTGCGGAAATCGGCGACAAAACCCAGGTGGCCACAGCGTTGTTGGGAGCCAAATTCTCAGATGCACCTGTCCAGGTTGTTTTGGGCAGCACCATTGGGATGGTGATGGCGAATGCGCCTGCGATTTGGCTAGGTGAGCGTCTCTTAAAGCGTGTACCGATGCGTCTGGTGCGGTGGGGGGCGGCCGGGCTCTTTGCGGCCTTCGGGTTCGTGATGCTGGTGTTTGGGCTTCCGGCGTTTTAGGGGGCGGACATGTTTAATCCAAGTAAGGATGAGGTCAGACGGTTCTTCTGTGAGGCTTGGGCAAAATCCCAAAGCGAGACGGTGCTCTCGCCGATGGAGGTGATTGCGGTCGAGTGGATTCGGGAGCATCCCGAGTATCACGCCGATCTGATGAATCTGGAAGAAGCGCTCACCAGAGACTATGGTGTCGACTCCGGCAGGAGCAATCCGTTTCTCCATCTCTCAATGCATCTATCGATCGAGGAGCAGATTTCAATTGATCAGCCGCCAGGAATACGGCAGGCGTTTGCGCGTCTTGCCCAGCGCATGGATAGTCGACATACGGCCATGCACGAGGCAATGGAATGTCTGGGTGAGGTCTTATGGCGGGCTCAGCGTGATCAGCAGCCCATCGATGGTCAGGCGTATGTTGAGCTCGTGATGAGGCGGCTCGCGTGACCAATCCGCAACGGGTTGATTTTGTAACCCTCAAACTCCTCTTGGCGGTCGCGCAGCTGGGATCAATTACGAAAGCGGCCGAGAGTCTACATCTCGCCCTTGGGGCTGCCAGCACCCGAATCCGGGATTTAGAGAGCCGTATGGGCGTAACGCTGCTTGCGCGTCATGCGCGGGGTGTGCGCTTCACGGAGGCCGGCAATACTGTGCTCCATCATGCCCGATCGATTGAGCGGGAACTCGCCCAGATGGAGTTTGAGGTCGGGGATTTTGCATCCGGTATCAGTGGCCATGTCCGGGTCGTTGCGAATGCCAGTTCGATTGCAACCGTCTTGCCCACCGACCTCACAAAATTTCTGAAGGCCCATCCACGGGTGCGGATTGATCTTGTGGAGCACACCAGTCGGGAGATTCAACGCCTAGTTGCCGAGGGCGATGCAGAAATTGGAGTCTTTGCGGGTGGATTATTACGCGATGGGTTGGCGGTCGTGCCCTACCACGAAGATACCCTAGTTGCGATGGTGCCCAACCAGCTCAGTTGGAGGAAGGTTCGATCAATTTCTCTCGAGCAGCTTCTTTCAGAGGATCTTATTCTCCTGCAGGAGGGTGGTTCGATTCAGGAGTGGCTTGCGAATGCCGCCCGACAGTTTGGCATCCATCCCCGCATTCGCGTTCAGGTAAAAGGCTTTGATGCAATTTCGCAGTTGGTTGCAGCGGGTCTTGGCATCACGGTACTGCCCGAGATTGTTGCCAAGCGATTTGGAAAATTATTAGGGCTTAAAACCCTTTCAATCTCGGGTTCTGATTCGGCTCGGGCGCTGTCGATTTGTCATGGAGATCCCAAAAAACTCTCGCCCGCCGCACTCGATTTACTCGTTTTTTTAAAAATAGACGTTCTTAATCGGGTGGAAAACTCTTGTTGCGATAGTCGCAGAGATCTCGAATCGGACATTGCCAACATTCAGGTTTTCGCGCCTTGCAGATATAGCGTCCGTGAAGAATCAGCCAGTGGTGGGCCTGTCGTTTAAATTCTGCGGGAACAAGCCGCTCAAGGCGTTTCTCAACTTCACTAACGGTTTTTCCATGGGCGAGCCCAGTGCGATTCGAGACCCGAAAGATATGGGTATCGACGGCAATCGTTTCCCATCCAAATGCAGTGTTCAGAACCACATTGGCGGTTTTGCGGCCGACACCGGGCAAGGCCTCGAGTGCGTCACGATCTTCTGGCACCTCTCCCCCATGGTCGCGAATCAGAATCTCGCAGGTTGCAATGAGATGCCTAGCTTTTGTGCGGAAAAGACCAATCGTTCGGATATACGGCTCAACCCCAGCGACTCCGAGGCGGCAGAGGCCCTGTGGGGTGTTGGCGACAGCAAAGAGCTTGCGTGTTGCAGCATTCACCGAAATATCGGTCGCCTGTGCTGATAACAAGACGGCGGCAAGGAGTTCAAAAGGCGTTCGGTATTCCAGCTCGGTGGTGGGGTTAGGATTTAGCGCTTGGAGCCTGGAGAAAATCTGTTCTCGTCCGAGCCGGTTCATTTGGCCCGCTCCGCTCCACGTTGTTGGGCCCGCGCTAGGATCGCCGTCAACTGATCTGCCGGTGGTGAAGCGGGTCCAACCGAAGGTTTCTCGAGCCGGGCGGCACGTGCCATGAATTGTTGGCGTGCCCGATTCGCATCATGGGGTGACCAAGATAGCGGCTCTGCAGGCATGATCATTTCAATACAGTCGACAGGGCAGGGCGCAATACAGAGCTCGCAGCCTGTGCAATCCTCTGCGATCACCGTGTGCATGAACTTAAACCCACCGACGATTGCATCGACCGGGCAGGCGAGGAGACAAAGCTTGCAGCCGATACATCGATGTTCATCGATAAGCGCTTGCTTTCTTGGGCCCTCGACTCCGTTCTGAGGGTTCAGCGGCGCATAGGGCAAGCCCGTGAGTTGGCTGAGCTGTCGGATTCCATCATCACCACCCGGGGGGCATTGATTAATAAGGGCCTCGCCACGAGCAATCGCATCTGCATAGGGCCTGCAGGCAGGATAGCCACATCGGGTGCACTGCGTCTGCGGTAAAACCGCATCAATGGCGTCGGATGAAATCTCTAATTTTTGGGGCAACCTGCTCACGCCATCGCCGTCCGCTGAAAATTCCGTAGTGCCCTGCTCCGGGAACAACGTAATCCTGCTGCCGATTTTTTGGGATTCCCGTGCACAACTCGTGGGCGGCTTGGGTCTGGCCCGCACCGGAGATATCGTCGAGCTCGCCTTCTACGGTAAAGAGTGCGGTCTTGGTGATGTCTTGGGGGCGGACAGGCTTGCCGCGTATGAACCAGTTGCCATTTGGGAGCGCGTGCTCTTGGAATACCACCCGGATAGTATCGAGATAGAACTCTCCGGCGAGATCGAGCACCGCATTGTATTCGTCGTAAAAGACGCGATGATTTTCAGCACTTTCGTCATCGCCACGAATCAACTGAAGGTAATAGTCGTAATGAGAGGTGATGTGACGACTAGGATTCATTGCCACGAACCCTGCGTGTTGTAAAAAGCCGGGATAGACTTTTCGGAGGTAGCCGGGGTACCTGTGTGGAACGGTGTAAATCACATGGTTTTCAAACCAATGCAATGGTTTCTCCGTTGCGAGATCGTTGACCGAAGTTGGACTTTTTCTGGCGTCGATTGGCCCGCCCATCATGATGATGGATCTCGGTGCGATGGGGTTGTTCTCGGAGGCCATTAATGCAACCGCAGCGAGAACCGGCACTGTGGGCTGGCAGACCGACATGACATGAAGGTCTGGGCTTAAGGTGACAATAAACTCTTTGATGTAATCGACATAGTCATCGAGGCCAAATGCGCCATCCGTGATTGGCACCATTCGGGCGTCAATCCAGTCGGTGATATAGACCTCATGATTGGGCAGCATCGTGCGCACGGTATCTCGCAAGAGTGTCGCGTGATGGCCCGACATTGGGGCTACCAGCAGCAATTTTGGATCGTGGGGCCTTTTCATGCCCTGGGGAAACTGACGCTCGAAGTGGATGAGCCTGCAGAATGGTTTAGCAGCAATGACCCGCTCAAGCACCGGAATCTCTTCGCCTGCGACTGTTGTGTGAGCGATCTCAAAGTCGGGCTTGTGATAGTCCTTCCCAATGCGATGCACGAGGTCAAGCGTAGCCGCTACTCTCTTTGAAAATGGCGTGTAAGACAGTGGGCTATAAGGGTTGGTGTACGCCTGGGCGGATACGCCTGCGAGCCGGCTAAGTGGATGCAAAATCGAGCGTTGTAATTCGTGGAGCTGATAGAGCACGTGGCGATCCCCCTGCGTCGTATCTTACCAGTAGTTTTCTACTGCAATCTGCCCTGGGCGCGACTGACGACTTGTTTGAAACCCTTTTGTTTTCAAAAGCTTGCGTGTGTCGTCCACCATTTCTGGGTTGCCGCACAACATAATCCTCGAATTGTCCAAGTCAAACACCGTTTTCGCCGCTCGCTCAAGCGCGCCCGATGTAATGAGTTGTGTAATACGCTCCGATAAAACTCCTGGGAGTTTCTCTCGCGTGATGACCGGAATATAAATTAGCTTGTTCGCGAACTCGCCAAACAAGGGGTGTGTTGGCAGCGCATCGAGGGTATCGCGATAGGCGAGTTCATCTGACTGGCGCACACTATGAACGAGAATAATCTTCTGGTAGTCGGACCAGACACTGGGTTCTCCAAGGATCGAGAGAAACGGCGCGATGCCGGTCCCGGTGGAAAGGAGCCAGAGATCGCGGGCGGCGCTAAAACGATCGAGGGTGAGAAACCCATGGTTTTGTTTCTCAATAAGAATGCGATCACCAACCCTGAGTCGTGAGAGTTCGCTCGTGAACTCCCCCTGGGGGACGACAATGGAGTAGAACTCTAGGAACTCGTCATAGGAGTTTGAGACCATGGAGTAAGCCCGCCAGACGAAGTCTCCATCGGCCTTCTCTACGCCGAGTCGCGCAAACTGACCTGCGGTGAAACGGAAGGCCTTCGGCCGGGTGATACGAAATGAGAAGAGATGAGGCGTCCAGGACTTAATCCAGGTAATTGATTCGCGGGTTGTTTTTTCCGCTGACTGGGTCACCGTTCGAGGAGTCCGCGCTTATCTTTTACATCGACCCAATCATCTGCGTCTGGGAAGTGGGGCTCCATTCGGGTGATGGTTGGCCAGTGGGCACAGAGATCCGCATTGATCGCAATGAAATCCTTCTGGTCGTCGGGCACATCTTCCTCTGCATAGATGGCATTGACGGGGCACTCTGGAATGCACACGGCACAGTCAATGCATTCATCGGGGTCGATTACTAGAAAATTTGGGCCTTTGCGAAAGCAGTCAACCGGACAGACATCGACACAGTCCGTAAAGCGGCATTTGATGCAGGATTCGGTCACTACGTGGGTCATGGTCGTTAGAGTCTCGTGACGGATGGGGGCTAGGTTTTTAGTCGTTTCGGGCGAGGGCTAGTGAAAAAGCACTTTAGACGATAGGTTCTTGGCGCTACACTTGCGATTCTAGCGAACTTCACCCCCGAAGAGCCCTTGCGCCATCGAATAGGAATTAATTCCCATGTCCTCTAAACCGCCTTTGGGCAGCCTGGAGTCTGACGCCTCGCGGACTCGAATTTTATCGAGGATTCGGTCTGCCCAGGGCCGCCCCGAGCAGGCCAAGCAGCGTGAAGAAGAGCTCAGCTATAACTATATTGCGCAAAAGCCACCGGGCCCTCAGCCTGAGGTAGATCCGGATTTAATGGCGCAGTTTGTCGCGCAGTCAGCGCGGCTGCAGACCAGTATTGAGAAGGTCAAAACAATGTCGCAGGTCCCCGGCGCGGTGGCCGAGTACCTGCGCGGCAGGGGTCTGGGGTCCCGCGCAATTATCTGGAAATCATTTGCAAAACTAGGCTGGGACAAGGTGGGTCTTCATGTCGAGGCCCGTGCACCGGTGCGTGATGAGCCGGCACCTGATCTGGTGGGAATTACCGGGTGTTTCGTTGCAATCGCCGAGACCGGAACCCTCACGCTGTTGTCGGGCCCGGAGACACCGGCCTCGATGGCTCTTTTGCCAGAGACGCATATCGCGATCGTCCCGAAATCGAGAATCGTTCGCCACATGGAGGATGCATTTGCGTTACTTCGTCACGAGCAGGGGGCGCCGCCGAGGGCTTTAAATTTCATTTCCGGGCCGTCTCGTACGGCAGATATCGAGCAGACGCTGGTCATCGGCGCCCATGGTCCCTATCGTGTCCATGTCATTTTAGTCACCTCCCTGTAATTCTCGACGACCCTTTTTAGACCGAAAGAGACGAATGGCAAAACCAAAGTTAGTGATTTCGCGGCGTATTTACAACCCTGTTCTGGCCTCGTTGGAAGAGTGCTTCGAAATCGTTGCGGATAATCAGCAGACCGACAAGGCGTGGACGGTTCAAGAGATACAGTCCAAGGTTGCAACGGCGCAGTATCTGCTCTGTACCGTAGCCGATAAAATTGAGGCTACGGTTATCGAATCAGCGCCCGATTTAAAGGTGATTGCAACCGGAGCGGTTGGGTTTAACAATATCGATGTTGCGGCCTGTAAGGCCCGTGGAATACGGTTAACCAATACACCGGATGTCTTAACTCAGACCACCGCTGATTTTGCGTTTGCGCTCATGATGGCCACGGCCCGACGCATCTCTGAGTCTGAGCGTTATGCCCGCGCTGGGCAGTGGACAGGGTGGGCCTTCGATCAGTTTACGGGTGCCGATATCCATCATGCGACTCTCGGAATTATTGGAATGGGCCGCATTGGTAGCGCTATTGCAAGGCGCGCGTTTGGGTTTGATATGCGTGTGCTCTATCACAATCGTCAGCCAAGCCAAGAGGAGGGTGGTGCCCAGTGGGTGACCCGCGAGGTACTTCTGCAGGAGTCTGATTTCGTGATGCTGGTCGTGCCCTATAGCCAGGCCACACACCATCTCATCGGCAGACCTGAACTTGCATTAATGAAGCCAACCGCAACATTGATTAACATCGCCCGCGGCGGTGTGGTTGATGATCAGGCATTGATTGCGGCCTTGAAGGCGAAGACCATTGCCGCGGCAGGCCTCGATGTCTTCGAGGGAGAACCGCGATTTGATTCCGCTTTTCTGGAGTTTGAGAATGTGGTGATCACGCCGCACATCGCGAGCTCGACCAAGGCAACCCGGGGCGCGATGATGCAGCTGGCGGCCGACAACCTGATTGCCCACGCCAGAGGGATGCCACTGATCACGCCCGTCGCCTAATCGGGACGGTTTTTGATACACTTGCCCTTCCTTGCCACACCCATAAGTTAGCAGGTGCTAACTTAATGATTTGCAGCCGATTGCGGGCTGTCACTGGGGTGGCATTACCCATAAGGAGATATCGTGCGTCATTACGAGATAGTGTTTATTGTGCACCCCGATCAGAGCGAGCAGGTTCCCGCGATGATTGAGCGCTACAGCACAATCGTTACAGCAAAGGGTGGCAGAGTCCACCGCATGGAAGATTGGGGCCGTCGGCAGTTGTCCTATCCCATTGCCAAGGTTGCCAAAGCCCATTATGTGCTGCTGAACATTGAGTGCGGCCAAGAAGAGATGGATGAACTAGACCACGCGTTTCGATTTAACGATGCGGTCTTGCGGCACCTGGTTGTTGCCATGAAAAAGGCGGAGACGGGTCCATCCCCCATGATCAAAGTAATCCAACGCGAAGAAGCTCGTAAAGCGGCCTCTGAGATTCCAGTCGCAGCCTAGCCTCCGGGGTCCGAACGGCTGCTGAATTTCTACTGAGAATCTCCGCGTGGCGAATCCCGCAAGGAACTCAGTAAGGCTGTCGGGAGCGCTGATTGAAAAAAAAGCGAAACGGTTCACCCCGGCCGGCATTCCAGTCATTGAGGGTCTCGTGGGCCATGAGTCCGATGTGATCGAGGCGGGCGCGAGGCGAAAGATTCAGTGTGAAGTCCGATTGAAGGCGATTGGTGAGATTGCGGAGAGACTTGATTCGATAGCGATTGGTACAGAACTTCTCTTACAAGGATTTCTGGCCCCCGCGCGGCAGACCAGCAGACAGTTAATTTTTCACTTAACAAATTTTGAATTGGAGTAAAGAAAATGGCATTTAATAAAAAGTTTGACAAAAACAAGCGGCCTCGCCGTCCGACCCAGTCGGCCTTATTCAAGCGTAAACGGGTCTGCCGGTTTACCGCCGAGGGTGTCGAGCAGATCGATTACAAAGATATCGATACGTTACGAGATTTCGTTACCGAGACGGGGAAAATTATTCCCGCCCGTATTACCGGGACCAATGCACGGTATCAACGTCAGTTGACAACCGCAATCAAGCGCGCTCGTTTTCTTGCCTTGATCGCGTTCACCGATAACCATTAATCGCACCGAACCCAATTTAAGGATTGAATATGCAAGTGATTCTTCTTGAGAAAGTCGTCAACCTGGGGCAGCTTGGCGATGTCGTTCGCGTGAAAGACGGTTTTGCGCGCAATTTTCTGATTCCCCAGGGCATGGCTCGGCGGGCAACCGACACCGCAATTGCAGATTTCCAAGCCCGTCGCGCAGAACTCGAAAAAGTCCAGGCTGAGAAGTTGGCCCAGGCGCAGTCGATTGGCAGTCAGTTATCGGGCCTGGTACTTGAAATCTCTCAGAAGGCCGGAGTCGATGGTCGACTCTTCGGGTCGGTTACAAACTTCGATATTGCGGAGGCTTTAAAGGCCAAGGGAATCTCGGTTGCAAAGGCGTGCGTGCGACTGCCCGTTGGGCCATTGAAGACTGTTGGAGAGCATGCGGTGCAGGTTGCGCCGCATACGGATGTTGTCTCTGACATTACGGTTCGTGTGATTGGTGAGACGGCCTAAGGGCGATGGACACCCAGGCGCTTGCGCTGCGGGTCCCCCCGCATTCGATTGAAGCTGAGGCCTCCGTTTTAGGGGGCCTTTTGCTTGATAACTCGGCCTGGGAGAAGATCGGCGATATGGTGCGGCCGAATGATTTCTATCGGGCCGACCATCGTGTCATTTTTGAGAGTATTGCCAAGCTTATTGATGGGGGCCGACCTGCAGACGTCGTCACCGTTTACGAGGCGCTGCAGAGTATCGGGCGTGCCGATGAGGTTGGGGGTGTCGCGTATCTCAACACCCTCGCCCATGAAACGCCCTCGGCTGCCAATATTCGGCGCTATGCGGAAATTGTTCGTGACCGATCGATTCTCCGATACCTTGTATCGGTGAGCGACCAGATCGCGACCCAGGCGCTCAATCCCGCAGGCAAAGAGACTCGTCAGATTCTCGATGAGGCCGAGAGTCAGATTTTTCAGATCGGCGAGCAAGGTTCGCGATCCTCCGGTGGGTTTCAGGAGTTTCACGTGGTCCTGGCCAAGGTGGTCGAGCGCGTTGATGATCTCTATCACAACCCCAATCCATCGGATGTAACGGGCGTACCCAGCGGCTTTGTTGATCTCGATCAGAAAACGGCAGGGATGCACTCCGGCGATCTGATTATTGTCGCCGGTCGCCCCAGTATGGGAAAGACATCGCTAGCGCTGAATCTCGCCGAGTATGTGGCGATCACTGAGAAATTGCCGGTTGCTGTCTTTAGCATGGAGATGGGCGCAGAACAGCTTGCGATGCGTGTCCTGTGCTCGGTCGGTAAGCTCGATGCCCAGCGGGTGCGGACCGGCCGGCTCACGGAAGATGATTGGAATCGTTTATCGCAGGCGATGGGCCGAATGAAGGATGCCAATATTCATATCGATGAAACCCCGGCTCTAAACCCACTTGAATTACGCTCGCGGGCACGTCGTTTATCTCGGCAGTACGGCAAGCTGGGTCTGATTGTGGTGGATTATCTCCAGCTCATGAGTGGCACGAGTGGCAATAGCGAAAACCGCACGACCGAGATTTCCGAAATTACCCGTTCTCTCAAGAGCCTGGCGAAAGAGTTGGGATGCCCAGTCATTGCGCTATCACAGTTAAATCGCACGGTTGAACAGCGAACCGATAAACGGCCAGTCATGAGCGATCTGCGAGAGAGCGGCAGTATTGAGCAGGATGCGGATTTGATTCTGTTCATTTATCGCGATGAGGTCTATCGCCCAGATACGCCGGATAAGGGTGTGGCAGAGATTATTATTGCTAAGCAGCGAAATGGTCCAATTGGTACAGTCCGTCTAACCTTCCTGGGTCAATTTACTAAGTTTGAAAACTTTGCGCCGCCACCCTCGGCTGGCTATTCTTCGGAGTATTAATGATGCAATCTCTCCCTGCAGTTGAGCAACCCTCAGTGGCCATTTCGGGCTCAAGTGCCCGTTTCCCAGTTCGCCGTGTTTATTGTGTCGGCCGCAACTATGCCGATCACGCGAAAGAGATGGGGTCATCGGGACGAGAGCCCCCCTTTTTCTTTTTTAAGCCTTCTGATGCACTCTTTAATGTGGCCGCAGGTACAACCCAGGAGTGGCCGTATCCCTCAATGACCCAGGACCTCCATCACGAGGTGGAGCTGGTGGTTGCGGTGGGTCGTGGAGGAAAAAACATTGCGGTATCCGATGCGGCCAAGCATATCTGGGGCTATGCCGTTGGCCTGGATATGACCCGTCGAGATTTGCAGGCGGCGATGAAAAAAGAAGCGAAGCCGTGGTGTATCGGCAAAGGGTTTGATCATGGGGCGCCCATTGGTCCACTCTTTCCGATTGAATCAACCGGTGAGATCATTGCTGGGCCGATTACTCTAAAGGTTAACGGAGAGGTTCGCCAACAAGGGGATATTGCTGATTTGATTTGGAGTATCAACGAAGTGATTGCACATGTCTCGAATGCCTGGGTGCTTCAAGCCGGTGACCTCATCTACACGGGTACACCCGCCGGGGTTGGTCCTGTCGCACGCGGCGATGTGATGACCGTCGAGGCGACTCGGGTCGGTGGGTTCGCATTAAAGGTCGTCTAGCGGTTGTGTTCCCCTAAGGAGCGGACGGATGCGCCAGAGTTCGGCCCCCCTCACGCTGCCTGCGGTTAGGCAACGCGCGATCCTTGTCTCCGCGGTCGTGGTTGCACATGCGGCTGTTATCGCGATGATCTTGAGTGCGGAGGTCCGGGTTGATCAGCCGCCTCAGCCCCATGTGATCCGTCTTCAGATGGCACCGTTTGCTGGCCCGCAAGCACGTCAGTCCAGCCCACCACCGATGCGTCCTTCCTTGGCGGACGCTCAGCAATCCCGGCCGCAGATGAAGCCGGGACAGTCACAGCCAGTACAGTCACAGCCAGTACAGTCGCAGATGCAGGCAACCCCACCGACAACGCCCGTGACGCCAGCCGAGCCTGTTGGCCGGGCGGCGGCCCCATCAGTCACGAACAACACTGCTGTTTCCGAAGATCGCCAGCCAACGATTGATGCGAGTTTTCGCGGAAATCAGCCTCCTGTCTATCCGGTCATTGCGCGTCGACGCGGCGAGCAAGGGACTGTTATCCTCCGGGTTTTGATTACGCCGGATGGCCGTGCGTCGGATGTGGAACTGGTTCGAGGCAGTGGTTCGGCTCATCTGGATCGCTCAGCAATTGAAACGATTCGACAGTGGCGGTTTGTTCCGGCGGTTAAAGGGGGCAGACCGGCAGCGGCTTGGTACGAGTGGCGTTGGGAATTTCGTTTAGAGGGTTAAGTCGGAATGGCCCATCGTTTATGCACTAGCATGTTCACAGATGTTATGACCCGCACAGGAAAAAATGATGAATAACGCTTCTCTGGGCCTTGCTCACATGTTGTCGAACGCAGACGCCGTGATCTGGCTCACTGCGATCGTATTACTCGTAATGTCGGTGATCTCCTGGACTCTGATTATTGCGAAAGGCCGTGCCACACAGAAATCCCGCAAGGCCTCGGCACATGCGGCGAGTCTTTTCTGGCAATCAAGTACGCTCGAGGTTGGATTGAGCCGGTTGCAGTCGGCAGAGCCGACACCGCTACTTGCCTTACTCGCCGAGGCCGCAATCGATCTTCAGAATTCGGCGGGTCGGGGAGCATCGGGTGAGCCAGCCTTAAGCCTTGATGATCAGTCTGCCGCTGAGGATCGTGTGACGCGACGTTTACGCAGTGCCTTGCAGACTGCAACGACAGGCCTTGAGTCTGGATTGGTAACGCTTGCTTCAATCGGTGCGACTGCGCCCTTTGTTGGGCTCTTCGGAACGGTGTGGAGTATTTATCATGCACTCATCAGTATCTCAGGCAGCGGCCAGATCATGATCGAGCAGGTCGCGGGTCCGGTGGGTGAGGCCCTGATCATGACCGCATTCGGGCTCTTCGTAGCGATTCCAGCAGTACTGGCCTACAACGCGCTGACCCGCAGTAATCGAATGATTCTCTCGGTCTGTGATGCTTTTGCGAATGACCTGCGGGCGCATTGTCTTAACAAAGGATAAATCGATATGGCCATGGGAAAATTTGAGTCAGCGGGTCAGGGCGAGCCTTTATCAGAAATCAATACGACCCCATTAGTCGATGTGATGCTGGTGTTATTGGTGATTTTTATTATTACTGCGCCTCTGATGACACGAGCGATCTCGCTTGACCTGCCGAAATCAGAGGCCCCTACGGTGTCGTCATCGAAAGACACGCTGAATATCAGCATTAACGCCAGGGGCGACTTATTTCTGGATAAAAAATCGATCACCCCAGCAGATCTCAGGGTAACACTTGAGGCCGCTGCAGCAAGGTCTAAACAGACACCGATCCACCTTCGTGCAGAGCGTGATACCCGTTATGAATCTGTGATTGAGGTAATGTCGATTGCCAATCAACTCGGACTGAGTCAGTTGGCCTTCGTGACCGACCTCTCTCGCAAGTAAGTCCGGACGATGTGTTAGGAGTCGAATTGGTCGGGCGGGTTCTGGCTGACCTAGTGCTTGTGCCCCTGGGCTGCGCCAGACTTGTGGGAACCGGTGTGGTGGCCGTGTTCAGCCCCTGACCGTTTTTCGACTTCAATCTCAACAGTTACTTCGCCTGCATTTTTAAATATCAGAGTGACCGGAAATTTCTCGCCCTCTTTGAGTGGCCGGTTCAGATTCATGAGCATCAGGTGATAGCCCTCTTTACTCCCACGGGCCATTGAGACCGCGCCTCTTGCAGGGATGGTCACCCCCGGAATTTCACGCATGGCCATGACGCCCTTATCCATCGACATCCGGTGAACTTCCATCGATTTTGAAATACCAGAGCGCGCGGCAATGAGCTGGTCATCTTTTGCGCCAGAGTTCTTTAGCTTTTCAATAAAGATTGCGCCATGGGGTTGGCCGGGCGCCGTGGGGGTTGCGGTTGGGTGATCAATGGATAAGTCACCTTTTTTGAAGTCGTGGGCGGTCGCCTGGCCAAGCCCCACCAGCATTGCCATGATCATTGCAGCGAGACCTGTCCGCAGGGCGCGGTAGGGTGGGTGAATAACCGCCGATAACGGGGAGGTTCTGAGTCGGCCTAGAGCGAATTGGACTTGGGTTAGCGTTTGCATGCCGTCATTTTAAACCCATTTGGATCGGGGCTTGACAGGGAGGGTAGACTCAGAATTTTAGGATCATCATGACCGGATTAGAGCGATACGCACTGCGCCCCCAATCACTCTGGTGGTTCACTGTCCTATTGAGCATCGTCATAGCGGGTTGGACGGGTTCTACGCGAGCCCAGCCCGTTGCGGACCGACATCAGGCTGGCCATAGCCATGGCGCGCATAGTCATGGCAAGGCGGAGATGGAGTTAACGATTCAGGGGTCAGCGATTCGAGGGCTCTTCAGAACCCCGATGGATAGCCTCCTCGGGTTTGAGCATGCACCCAAAACAGATGCGCAGAAGAAAGCAGTCTCTGACTTGAGAGAGCGGTTAAAAAACCCAGCCCTATGGTTTTTACCGACCGCTGATGCGCAGTGCGTCGTTCGCTCCCATGAGGCTAGTTCGACGCTGTTTTCCGGCGCAGTAAAAGACGCCCATAGTGATCTTGAGTATCGCTTCTCATTTGAGTGTGCTGTACCCAATGCGCTAAAGGGGTTGGAGATTCTTGCGCTTCGTGATTTTCGACGGCTATCAGAGGTGCGTGTTCAGCTGGTGACTGATCGAGGACAGAGGTTGGTGAAGATGCATAAGAAGTCGCTCGACCTCGCGTTTTGACTCAGGCTATGGAATCGGTCCCGACAGTCGCGATCCGTAACCTAAGGTTTGGCTGGCCTAAGCAGCCGTCTTTGCTCTGTGTGGAGGCGTTCGACATTGCGGCAGGCGAGATGGTGCTTCTGCAGGGACCCTCGGGATGCGGCAAGACAACTCTGCTTGGACTTATTGCTGGCGTGATTGCCGCCAGGCCTGCAGGGGTCCGGGTATTGGGCCATGAGTTGGCGAGTCTTGGCGCCTCGGAACGGGATCGACTACGTGGGGAGCAGATGGGCGTGATCTTTCAGCAATTCAATCTGCTTCCATTCCTTTCGGTAATGGACAATGTCTTGCTGCCAACTCGGTTATTTGCACCACGTTGTGAGGCTGCAATCGCAGCCCATGGCGATCTGCTGAGCGCGGCACGTTATTTACTCGGAAAGCTAGGTCTCACATCAGATCTCGAAACGCGAGCAGTTGCCCAGTTATCAGTGGGCCAGCAACAGCGGGTAGCCGCAGCTCGCGCGTTAATCGGCGCTCCCCGGTTGATTATTGCGGATGAGCCAACATCAGCCTTGGACGAACACCACCAGGCAGAATTCCTCTCGCTACTCATTGCGCAGACTCGAAGTTCCAAGGCGACGCTCTGCATGGTGAGCCACCAGCGAGGATTCGCATCGCTATTTGATCGTACCGTAGAGTTTTCAGCGCTTAACTCCCTAGGGCACGTCGTATGACTACGCACTCGTCTGTGGGTCGGGCCTGGCTTGTGATGGCCGTTCAGAGTGCTTGGTCACGCCGGGCCCCTTTGGGGCTGGTCGTTGCAGCGATTGCAGTGTCAGTCTTTCTGATTCTCTCGGTAGCCCAACTGCGGCAGGATGCTCGGACCAGTTTTTCTCATGCGGTGAGTGGCGTGGATCTTATCGTGGGTTCTCGGGCAAGCCCAACTGAATTGATGTTGTATTCGGTGTTTCATCTTGGTCGTCCAAGTCGCAATATGTCCTTCGATCAGTACGAAGAGATTGTTCGATTGCCCCAGGTGAAGTGGGCGGTACCGCTTCAGATGGGGGACAGCTATCGCGGCTATCCAGTAGTGGGTACGACGAGCATGTTTTTTTCACGTGGTGTGTTGGGTGAAAAGGGGTCTGTTGATCCCCAGGCTGGATTTGTTTCCGGCCATGCATTTAGCCGTGTATTTGATGTCGTTCTTGGTGCAGATCTTGCTCGAGCACTTGGGCACAAGATTGGCGATAAGATAATCCTGACCCATGGGAAGTCCGATGGACTCGCCGCAGATCATTCCGATACGCCTTTTTCCGTTACTGGGATTCTGCGTTCTACGGGTACACCAATTGACCGATCTCTGATGATCTCTCTTGCGGGTTTTGAGGCGATGCATATTGGCTGGGAGTTTGGAACCCCACCAAAATCGCCAACGCAGGGTCTTGGCGTTTTGCACGACAGGCAGACAGAGGGTAGACGCCTCGATCCTAGGCAGTTACAGCCCACCCAGGTTACGGCGGTTCTCGTGGGGCTCGAGTCGCGTGCTCAGGTATTCTCAGCCAGACGCGCCATAGAGGCAATGAAAGGGGGAAGTCTCATGGCGGTCCTGCCCGGCGTTGCGCTTGATGAGCTGTGGCAGATCTTGTCGACTGTGGAGTCGACACTCTCATTGATGGCCTGGGTGGTTGCCCTCAGTGCGCTCTTAGGGGTGAGTGCAACCCTATTGATCGCATTGGATGCCCGTCGCAGAGAGTTGGCGATTCTTCGCGCAGTGGGTGCAAGTGCTCGGACAATCCTTTGTTTTATTCTGTTGGAATCTCTCTTGGTCTGTGTTGCAGGAATCGTAGTGGGTTGGCTATCTGTGCAACTGGGACTCCTTGGGTTTTCTGGCGTCTTGCAGCAAGAGTTCGGCATCGTGTTGCAGCACCGTCTGCCCGATGCAGAGGCCTGGATCGCTATTGCAGGAATTATCGGATTTTCTGTTGTGGCCAGTGCAATACCTGCATGGCGGGCATTTCGATACTCGGTCCACGATGGCCTGCATCCACCGAGTGTTTAAACATTGAGAGTTGATATGCGAATGCTGACCCCTACGAGATCTTTTGCTTTGCTAGGTCTGTGCCTAACCCTCGGTCTTATCGTATCCCTATGGGCCTCACCGGTTCTGGCGCAGCCTGCCGGGAAGCCTGCCGCGAAGCCTGCGGGTGTGCAGGAGGTGATCTGGGATGACCTATTGCCTGAGAAATGGGTGGGAGAGATAAAGGCGCAGATGGCCGCAGTCGGAAAACTTGGGTTTCTCGTTGACGGCTCGGAGGCGGCTGATGCCGCCATGCAGCGACTTCGCAAGAAATGGGATAGTGCACCCATCGAGACCAAGTACATCAATCAAGGCATTAAGATTGCCGGCTATGCCGTGACCTTAGATGCCAACAAGAAGTCGATCTCAGAGTTTCTGTTGGTTCCGTATTTCGGCGCCTGTATTCACCTACCGCCCCCGCCAGCCAATCAGATTATCCTGGTAAAACTGGCCAAGCCGGTGACGAAGCTCGCCTCAATGGATACGGTCTGGGTGGAGGGGGTCTTGCGTGATGCGCGCGTGGATACGGGCCTTGCCGTAACCGGTTATACCCTAGATGCCGCTCGAACCTACCCCTACGTTGAACAGAAGCGCTGAGGGCGCCGTGGATCTAACCGATCGTAGGGTAAACCGCTCGAACAAGCCACAGACTGAGCACGGGGAAAAATATCAGAGCAATTATTCTGAGTAAATCGGTGAGTAGAAACGGCAAGACACCACGATACGTCTCACTGATTAAACAAGGTTTCGCAAGACTATTGACGATCATCACATTTAAGCCAACCGGTGGCGCAACCAAGCCAAACTGCACCACCATCAAAATTAAGATACCGAACCAGATCGCTTGGTCTTGAGGGTTTAGGCCCCAGAGATCAAGGCCCATAATGATGGGATACACCACGGGGATGGTCAGAATTACCATGGAGAGTTCATCCATCACCGAACTGAGCAAGAGATAAAGCCCGAGCACACCGAACAAGATCCAGAGTGGAGCGATTGTCTGGGCGCCAATCCACTGGGCGATATTGGCGGGTAGTTGTGTCAGTGCAAGCCCAGCATTCATCAAATCCGCACCGAGAAATATGAAGAAAATCATTGCGGTCGTCTCGGCGGTCGCCAGCACTGCGGCTGCGATCTTGTGCCGACCGAGAGTGCCGTGGGTAAGACCTGCAAGGCCACACCCGGCGACCCCTACCGCCGCGGCCTCGGTGGGGGTAATAATGCCGAAATAGATACCACCGAAGACTGCAAGAAAGATTGACATCAGCGGCCAGATGGATCGAAGGGCCTGGCGGCGTGCGCGCCAACTTGCCTTTGGTTGCAGTGGCACCGCAGCGTCGGGCCGGCGTACGAGAATTGCAATCACGAGGAGATAGCCAGCAATCGCGATCATGGCGGGAACGATTGCGGCAACAAAGAGTTTTGCAATATTTTGTTCGGCCAGAATCGCATAGATCACCAGTGGCACGGAGGGGGGAATCAGAATTCCGAGCGTGCCGCCAGAGGCTAGTGTGGCGGTCGATAAGCGATCAGGGTACCCATGCGCCTTCATCTCGGGGAAGGCGACCTGTGTCACAGTCGCTGCAGTGGCGACTGAAGAGCCGCAGATCGAGCCGAAGGCCGCACAAGACAGTACTGAAGCGAAGGCTAACCCTCCTTTAAGGTGACCAACGCAGGTCGCAATCGCTCTAAAGAGAGATGCGGAGAGGCCGCCCTTGACGGTAAGCTGACCCATCAGCAAAAACAGTGGAATGATTGAGAGTTCATAGACTGAGAGCCGCGCCATGGTCGTGCCCTTGAGTGCGCTCAACAGCGGATCAAGGCCAGCAAGTAGAGTAAATCCAAGAAGGCCGGCCACTCCCATCGCGGCGGCGATGGGTAGTCGGGCCGCCATCATCAGTAGCATCACAACGAACATACCGATCGCAATCAGTGTTGGGCTCATGATGTGATTGGGGGCGCTTCAGTGGTGTGGCGGATTGCCGCGGCCCTGGGCCAAAGCGTTTGGGTGACTGCGATCAATGCCATCGTGGAGAATCCAGGAACTAGCGTTGCGTAGTTCAGCCAAATCGGAATTTCCAGAATCATGCTGCTCTCATTAGTCGTCA
>DBCQ01000027.1:122981-127011 GCA_002293155.1 Burkholderiales bacterium UBA954
GGCAAGCCGAGAGAGCCGCTGGCTTAAGGCCAGACTGACGGACCGTGTGAAAAAGTCCACAACCACATGGGACTGTTGAATCTGCGCCCAGGGCAGAAAGCAGCTGATCGCGATTGCCATCATCAATTGGACGATCTCTAGATCACCGGGGATCGGAGTCGCGAACAGCGTTCTGCCGCAGACGCTCACAAGGGTTGTTGCGACGATCAACATGAGTGCTGCGCCACCAGCATAGGCAAAACCAATAGCGAGTCGTTCGAGCGGTGGGGGAGATGTCAATAGATTCAACGGCGGAGGTAATGCTGAGCAGTGGCGTTCAGCGGCTATGCTTACGAATGAGCTGACGTGCCTCGTCGAACATTTCTCTGCCGTTGCTACCCGACTTGTTCATCTGCGCAATCCACTCTTGCGCAAGTGGCGCGGAGAGTTGCATCATCTTTTCTGTTTCCTGTTTACTCAGCTGGGTAATGGTGTTGCCGCGCTTGTTTGCGGGATCACGGCCAACGGATTGGCTTTGATCCCAGACTCGGCCCATCTGTCCGGAGAGACCAAGGCCTGAGGCCCGATCAATTACGCCACGCAAATCGGCGGGCAGCCCTAGGTAGCGGGATTCATTCATCGCGAATACAAATACGGCCATATAGAGGGCGGGCAGATCTCGCGGCGTTTCGGTATGAAAACGCACCATCTCGTGGAGCTTTAAGCCTGGCATCACCTCCCATGGCAATAAGAATCCATCAATCACTCCCTTATTAATGGCGTCTCCTACTGAATTGACAGGCATTCCAACGGGTGAAGCCCCTAGGCTCGCCAGCAGCTTATTGGTAAACCGTGTTGGGGCCCGCATCTTAAGTCCCTTGAGATCTTCGAAGCGACGAATCGGCTTGTCTCGGGTGTGGATGTAGCCATTATCGTGGGTCGCAAACGCTAACGGCTTTAATCCCGCGAACTCTTTTTGGCCGTGTTTTTGAAAAAATTCCCAGGCTGCTTTTGAGGTCGCCTCTGCGCTTGTATTGAGAAACGGCAATTCAAAAACCTCCATCGCCGGGAAGCGGCCAGCGGTATAGCCTGGTAATACAAATACGATATCCACTGCACCATCTCGGGCCTGATCAATCAGCTGTGCTGGAGTGCCCCCCAGCTGCATCATTGGAAAGATTTGGCATTTCAGTCGCCCAGCAGAGTCCTTAGCAACGCGATCACACCAAGGCTGGATCATTGCGGCCTGCTGGATTGCTGTTGCTGGAAGGAAGTGATGAATCTTTAGCGTAATTTCTTGTGCAAACGCTGCGCTGGCAAGAGTGCCCCACAACGCAATGATCAGGCGAGCGCAGGTAAACATTAGCGTTCCGTTGCGACGGGCCGCGATCGATCACTGCACCACTCACTCCAAGAGCCCGCATAGAGTGCGCTCCCCGGTAGGCCTGCTGCCTCCATGGCGAGTAGGTTGTGGCAGGCGGTCACACCTGAGCCGCAGGTATGCACAACCGCCATCGGATCTTGATCCCCGATCAGTGCAAGAAACTCTTCTCGAAGTTCTGAGGCAGGCTTAAAGCAGCCTTGAGTATTGAGGTTATCGGTAAACACTCGGTTAGAGGCACCCGGAATATGGCCTGCCACAGGATCATGGGGTTCGATCTCTCCGCGAAAACGTTCCGGTGCCCGCGCGTCGATGACGATCGCGATAGCGGGATCAGATCCCGCCTCAACCCAGGCACCGACATGATCAACCGTCCAGAGCGGCGCAAGCGAAGGGCGCACCACCATTTTCCCGGGACCGCCGGCGTGAAAAGGTTCGGTTGATAATGGACCGTCAGCTGCCAACCAGGCCTGTAATCCCCCGTCGAGGACTGCGCACTTGAGATGACCAATCCAGCGACACATCCACCACAATCGGGAGGCATACATGCCTGCAGAGGCGTCATACCCAACGATTAAGGTCGTGTCGTTGGCACCGAGTGCCGCAAGTTGTGCAGCGAAGGTCTTTGGGTCGGGCAGGGGATGCCGGCCGTTGGCGCCGGTTTTATCTCCGGCAAGTTCTGTTTCGACATTGATGAAGGCCGCGCCGGGCAGATGACCGTCTGCGAAAGCTCTCGCACCTGCGTCGAGATTTGAGAGGTCGTGTCGGCAATCAATAATGAGAAGGCGTTCTTGAATTCCGACGAGTTCTTGAACAGAGACTAAAGGATTAATACTGCACCTGTCGACGAAGGTACTCATGAAAGTGCAGCATGCCATCTTCCATAGGGGATTGATAAGGGCCCGTTTCGTTATCACCCCGATTCATTAAGGCCCGACGGCCGCGATCCATGCGTTCTGCGATCTCATCGTCTTCGCGCACGGTCTCATTGTAGGCCGCCTGATGGGCCTGCATATAGCTCGGCTCGAATAAGACGATGTCTTCCGGATAATAGAACTCGACCACGTTCGTGGTGCGCTGTGGACCCGTTGGTCTGAGCGTGCTGACCACCAGTACCTTGGGGTACCACTCGACCATGATATTGGGATAGATCGTCATCCAGATTGCGCCGTAGGGAGGCAAGCCCTCGGGGTGCAACCTCAGAACCTCTTCATGCCAACGCTTGTACACCGGAGTGCTCGGATGCTGAAGATCTGTAATGCCCACGGCCTGTACTGAATAATGTTCACCGTAATGCCAACTCAGTTTGCTGCAATCTACGAAATGACCAAGACCCGGATGAAAAGGCACGACGTGATAGTCGTCTTTATAGACCTCGATGAAGCTCTTCCAGTTGTAGTGACACTCATGGGATTGGATCGCCCCCAAAGCGTAGCCGGAGAAATCTAACTCTGCGGAAAATGCTGTGCTGGCGAGCGAGCTGACGATAGCGGGGTCACCCTCAAACAGCAGCCCATTCCATTGCGACAGAGGATGGCGCTTCAGATGACGGCAGGGGTCTTGGGCGAAGTGGGGCGCACCGATGAGATCGCCCTTGAGGTTATAGGTCCAGCGATGAAGCGGACAGACAATCGATTCGGCATGGCCGCGGCCCTCGAGCATGATGGCCTGGCGGTGTCGACAGATATTCGAGAGCAGTTCGGGGCCGGCCTCGTTGCGGACGAGCACCCGGCCATGATCCTCATGCGCCAGTGTGGCGTAATGACCGACCTCGGGCACCATGGCAGTATGGCCGACATAACCTGGACCATTTTGGAAGCAGGTTTCAAGCTCTTGACGATAAATCTCAACGTCAAAATAGGCGTGAACAGGAAGTTGTGCTGCGCTGGGCGCTAGCCGAGAAAAGCTTCCGACATCCGACATCGAAGACCCCCCGAATTTGCGAAGGGGGAGTATACCCCGGGGGGTCCTCTAAGTTCTTGATTCATTTCAATTAAAATCTGCTGATGGAACAGAAAATAGGGGTAAAACCCAAGGCCCGCGGGGCCAAATCCGAGGCGCAGCCTCAGGATAACGACGCCCCTAAGCCTGTCGGGGAACTGAGTTTTGAGCAGGCGATGGCCGAACTTGAACGGGTGGTTGCAGCGCTCGAATCCAACGATGCGCCATTGGCGGATTCACTGGCCGCCTACCAACGGGGTGCCGCCCTAATGCGGCACGCTCAGGCAATTCTCAGTCATGTCGAGGCCGAGATTGAGGTCGTTGAGGCGGGGCAGAGTGCCACGCTAAGTCGGGCGGAGTTAATCGCCCAGATAAAGGACTAATGGATTTCCCCCGGTGGCTTGCGGCTAGCCGTTTGCGCGTCGAGGCCGTTCTTCGTGAGGCGCTTGCGGCCCGGCTCCCGATGTCAACCCCTGGACCTGCCCGACGGGGAGATGGGATTCTCCATGAGGCCATGGCCTACGGACTGCTCGGCGGCGGCAAGCGCGTTCGAGCCTTGTTGGTGATTGCGGCAGGCGAGGCGGTGGATGCCGATGCCTCTTGGTGTGCACAGGTTGGCGCAGCCATCGAGTGCATTCACGCGTTTTCTCTCGTCCACGACGATATGCCTTGCATGGACGATGACGCGTTGCGTCGGGGCCAGCCGACCGTCCATGTGAAGTATGGTGA
>DBCQ01000027.1:127046-159996 GCA_002293155.1 Burkholderiales bacterium UBA954
CTGCAGACCCTCGGGTTTGAATTGTTGACCGACCTCGATGCACCCCCCGACCGGGTCGTGCGATTAGCAAAATCGATGGCCTGCGCCACGGGCCTTCAGGGAATGGCGGGGGGCCAGGCCATCGATATTGAGGCCGTTGGTCAAACCATGACCCAGGCTGAACTGGAATCGATGCATGCCCTAAAAACAGGAGCCTTGATTGTGTCGGCCGTCGAAATGGGGGCCATTTGTGGAGACCCGCCTGCAACCGAGATGACGGCAATGAGAGAGTTTGCGCGACGTATTGGGCTTGCATTTCAGGTGGCCGATGACATTTTGGATGTCTCTGCTGATGCCGCCACCCTTGGCAAAACACCGGGTAAGGATGCAGCGGCAAACAAGCCAACTTTTGTGGCTTTGCTTGGCTTAACTGGCGCGCAGGACTACGCTAGAGGTCTGCACCAGGAAGCGCTTGATGCTCTGGCGCCACTGGGAAGGCGTGCCAGTCGATTGGGAGCGCTTGCGCAGATGCTTGTGCAGCGGTCGTACTAAGGCATCAACACGATAAATGTGTAGGGAAGGGTTGGGCGGATATGACAGATAAGCAATCTCTTTTGGAGTCGGTAAGTACGCCGGCCGATGTGCGTGCGCTCGATAAACGGGCACTCCATCAACTCGCAGAGGAGTTACGAGATTTTCTTTTGAACTCGGTTTCTGCCACCGGAGGGCATCTCTCGTCGAACCTCGGCACGGTAGAGTTAACCATTGCCCTGCATCACGTCTATCAATTACCTTATGACAGACTCATATGGGATGTTGGTCATCAAAGCTATCCTCATAAAATACTGACAGGCCGGCGTGACCAGATGTCCTCATTGCGGCAGCTCAATGGGATATCGGGCTTTCCAAGACGCAGCGAGAGCGAGTATGACGCCTTCGGCACCGCCCACTCCTCAACCTCAATCTCTGCGGCCCTTGGCATGGCGGTCGCTTCAAAAACAAAGGGCGAGCATATTGGCCCAAATCGACGGCGTCATATTGCAGTCATTGGTGATGGTGCGATGAGTGGTGGTATGGCGTTTGAGGCGTTGAATAACGGCGGGCTTGATACCGAGCTTGATCTCCTCGTTATTCTGAACGATAACGACATGTCGATCTCTCGACCTGTCGGCGCCCTGAGTAACTACCTCACCCGCCTATTGTCGGGTCGGTTTTACCGGTCGGCCCGGGAATTTAGCAAGCAGGTCTTGGGCGCGATTCCCCCGGTGCTGGAGTTCGCGAAACGGTTCGAAGGCCATGCCAAGGGCATGCTGATGCCGAGCACGCTTTTTGAAGAGCTTGGGTTTAACTATGTAGGGCCGATTGATGGCCACGATCTGGATGCCCTTGTGCCGACGCTCCAGAATCTCCGTAATCTCAAAGGTCCGCACTTTCTTCATGTCATCACACGTAAAGGGCAGGGTTACCGACAGGCGGAGGCGGATCCAATTCTCTACCACGGGCCTGGAAAGTTTGATCCGGAGATCGGAATTACCTCGAAGGCCGCCTCTAAACCAACCTACTCGCAGGTCTTTGGTAAGTGGCTCTGCGATATCGCAGCCAAAGACCCACGTGTGATTGCCGTAACCCCTGCCATGTGCGAAGGCTCGGGCATGCAGGCGTTTGCGCAGGAGTTTCCGAATCGCTATTTTGATGTGGGAATCGCCGAGCAGCATGCAGTCACCTTCGCCGCCGGAATTGCCTGCGAGGGTCAGCGGCCGGTTATGGCGATTTATTCCACATTTCTGCAGCGCGGATACGATCAGTTGATTCATGATGTCGCCCTTCAGAATCTGCCGGTCTTGTTTGCGATTGATCGGGCGGGGCTGGTGGGGGCGGATGGTGCAACCCATGCGGGTGTATTTGATATCGCCTTCATGCGCTGCGTTCCCAACATGGTGGTCATGGCGCCAAAAGATGAGCGCGAGTGTCGACAGATGCTCAGTACGGGCTTATCGATCAATGGGCCAAGTGCGGTCCGCTATCCCCGCGGCGCCGGTACGGGAATTGATGCGACCGATACACTTGAACCGCTCCCTGTTGGTCAGGCCGAACTTATCCGGGAATCTCGTAAGACCAATGTCAGAGACCGCATTGCCATACTTGCGTTTGGTGCCATGGTGACACCCGCCATTGCAGCGGGCGAGGCGCTTGATGCAACTGTTGTGAATATGCGGTTTGTCAAACCGATTGATCTCGCGATGATTGAGAAAATCGCAAACTCCCATGGCCTGATCGTGACTGTGGAAGAGCATGTGATCATGGGGGGCGCAGGCTCTGCGTGTGCCGAGGCCCTTGTGGCCCTCGGGGATGCGATTCCAATGGTGCCAATCGTTCACCTTGGGCTGCCCGATCGTTTTATTGATCACGGCGATCATCAAACTCTTCTATCCCTTGAGGGATTAGATGCAAAGGGCATTGAGGCCTCCATTCGAGGCAAAATAGTGAGTCCTATTGCGTTGAAAGCGGCCTCATGAATTTCCCCGACCTCCACCCACTCGGTGCCTCAGGCACCATGCCCGATATTCAGGGCTCAGTTGATCATCGAAATCTGCCCATTGAGCAGGTCGGCGTTCGGGGTGTGAAGTATCCCGTCATGATTGCGCAGGATAATGGGTCGACTGCGGCATCTGTTGGTGAGTTCAGCCTGAGTGTCGGGCTGCCCGCTGACCAGAAGGGAACCCATATGTCGAGATTTGTCGAACTCTTAGAGTCAATGAATCAGCGTGGGTTATCACTCTCGGCCAGTGCCCTGCGTGGCTTGCTTGCCGAGATGTTGCAGCGGCTAGATGCCACAACCGGGGAGATTGATGTGGCACTCCCCTTTTTCATGATGAAGGCGGCACCCGTAAGCGGCGTCCAGAGCCTGATGGATTATCGTTGCCGCTGGATTGCCCGCCAGACACGAGGCGCCACTGAGATTCAGTGTGAAGTCAAGGTCCCTGTGAAAAGTCTCTGTCCCTGCTCGAAGGAGATCTCAGAGTACGGCGCACATAACCAACGATCCGAGGTCACGGTGACGGTGGGGCTAGACGGATCCGCGCAGTTATCGGTTGAGGGCTTGGTGAAGGCGATCGAATCTCAGGCGTCGTGTGAGCTCTGGGGGCTCCTGAAGCGGCCCGATGAGAAGTACGTGACCGAGCGCGCCTATGACAACCCGAAGTTTGTTGAAGATCTCGTTCGGGATGTCGCTGTTACCGTCAGAGCAATTCCGGGTGTGGTCTCGTTTTCGGTAGAAGCTGAAAATTTTGAGTCCATTCATAACCACAGCGCCTGGGCACGGATCCGTTCGTCTCTCTAAGGGCGCGTCGGCATCGCCTGGGCCACGCTGTAGTCAATTAGGTCATATATATGACCTAATTGACAGGGGGGGATTCGCCGGCTACGATCGTCGGCTCAACAGCCTCAGAAGGAGAGCACATGATTCACGTCGTATTACATGATGCGAAAGATACGGTCGCTGTGGCCGTGGTCGAGGGGATCAAGGCGGGGACCGAACTCAACGCCTGGATCATGGACGAAGATAAAACACTGTCGGTCAAGGCAATCCAAGACATTCCGATTGGGCACAAAGTGGCCTTAAAGAATATGGCCGTGGGCGATACCGTTTGGAAGTATGGCGTTGACATTGGCAAGGTCGTTGCTGCGATCAAGGCGGGTGAGCATGCACACGTCCACAACATTAAAACCAAGCGTTGGTAACCGACGCCGAGACCCTCTACACGAAGGATAGAAAATGCCCGTCATTGATAAAAATACAACCTTTTGGGGATACCGGCGCGATAACGGTCGTGTTGGAGTCCGCAACCATGTCATCATTCTGCCGCTCGACGATCTCTCGAATGCGGCCTCAGAGGCGGTCGCCCAGGCGATCAAGGGAACCCTCGCAATCCCACATCCCTATGGCCGCCTGCAGTTTGGTCCCGATCTTGATCTGCACTTCCAGACCTTGATTGGTACTGGCGCCAATCCAAACGTCGCCGCAGTTGTCGTAATTGGTATTGAAGATGGTTGGACAAAGCGTGTCGTCGATGGAATTGCGGCAACCGGCAAGCCGGTCGTTGGCTTTGGAATTGAAGGCCACGGAGATCACGAGACGATCATGCGAGCGTCCCAAGCGGCCAAGAAATTCGTCCAGTATGCAACGTCGCTGCACCGGGTCGAGTGCCCCATTCAAGATC
Organism: Burkholderiales bacterium UBA954; assembly: GCA_002293155.1. Taxonomy (GTDB): domain Bacteria; phylum Pseudomonadota; class Gammaproteobacteria; order Burkholderiales; family Burkholderiaceae_A; genus Lacustribacter; species Lacustribacter communis. The sequence goes on from DBCQ01000027.1 coordinate 131,246, forward strand.
TCTGGGTGTCGACGAAGTGTGGGGAGTCCGATACCACCTCAGGCTGCGGGTCTAACCCCACGGTCGGAAACGCCTTCGATAAGCTCTATCCCTTAGGCACGACGCTGGTGTTCGGGGAGACCTCAGAACTCACGGGCGGGGAGAACATTGTTGCGGCACGTTGTGCTAACGATAAAGTCCGCGAGCGATTCATGTTCATGTTCAATCGTTATCAAGACATGATTAACCGTTGGCGAACGACCGACCTCTCTGAGTCGCAACCGACCAAGGGAAATATCGCGGGTGGTCTCACAACCATCGAAGAGAAGGCCCTAGGTAACATTCAGAAGATCGGTAAGAAGTGCATGGTCGATGGGGTCCTCGATAAGGCCGAGATACCGACCCACTCTGGCCTCTGGTTCATGGACTCGTCATCGGCTGCGGCTGAGATGGTGACGCTCTGTGCGGCATCGGGCTATGTAGTGCATTTCTTTCCAACAGGCCAGGGCAACGTGATCGGCAATCCAATCCTGCCGGTCATCAAGCTCTGTGCAAACCCTCGGACAGTGAGGCTGATGTCCGAGCACATTGATGTCGATTGCTCAGGCCTGCTTCAGCGTGAGATGACCCTCGACCAAACGGGAGACAAGCTCCTTGAGTCGATGTTAGCGACGGCCAACGGCCGATGGACCGCCGCTGAGACACTGGGCCACCGGGAGTTTGTGCTGACACGGATCCACGAATCAGCCTAGAAAACCCCGTCGCGAGAAACAGCGGATTGAGCAACAACAAATAGGGCCCTAAGGGGCCCTATTTGTCGAGTGCTTCTCGGTGAACATACTCATAATGATTAGTGTTGACGTGTGAGATGCGCCATTCGATTGGCTTTTGGTTGAAGGTCAGGGCAACGCGTCGTACCTCTAAGATCGGGTCTCCGGCCTGAAGACGAAGCGCCTTAGCCGAGGCGATTGGCGCCCGGCCCGCTCGGACACGTTCATCGATACGAATGACATTGATCGCGAAGACGTCAAGGTATAGGTTGTAGAGTGTACTCGGGCGATTCTTTACGACGGATTCGGACAGACCTTTGAATAAACTGGCCGGCAGAACGATCGTATCGACGACCACTGGCTGTGATTCCATACTCAGAAGGTTTTTGATACGAAATACATCTGAACCGAGCGGAATCGCTAGTTTTTCAGAGATCACCCGATCAGACTTGACACTTGAGAAACTGAGCAAATCAACCGTTGGGTAGGTCCGAGCCCCCTCGTGGGGCGCCACATTAAAAAATTGGAAGAACTGTCGCGGCCGATTATGGTTTGCGACAAAGGTGCCGAGACCCTGCTGACGAACAAGAATATGTTCGGCAACCAATACGTCAATCGCCTTGCGAAGAGTTCCAATGGAGACACCAAACCGCTCGCATAGTTTCTTTTCTGAGGGGATGGCCTGGTTCGGCTGCCACTCGCCGCTGGCGAGTGCCTCGAAGAGCTGGTGCTGAACAATCCGGTAGAGCGGGCTGTTATGCGGCAGGGAACCCCTAGATGTCATTAGCCGAGGCACAGCACGAGCTAGTCCCTGAAGTTCCCGAAATTCAACGGTAGTTCAGTCACCTGTTTTTTGAGTAATGCAATGGCTTCTTGCAGGTCGTCGCGTTTGTTACCGGTAATGCGCACGGCATCCCCTTGAATCGAGGCCTGGACCTTCATCTTGCTATCTTTAATGATTCGTACAATCTTTTTTGCGTCATCTCCGGCGATGCCATGACGCACTTTGATCAGCTGCTTGACCTTGTCACCACCAATTTTCTCAACGCTTCCGACATCCAGAAAACGAACGTCGACACCCCGTTTGGCGCACTTGGCGATCAGTACATCTCGAACCTGACCGACCTGGAAATCGCTATCGGCGTAGATGGTGATTTCGCGTTCTTTCTGCTCAATCTTGGCGCTGGAACCTTTGAAGTCAAAGCGGGTCCCAATTTCCTTTGCGGTCTGATCAACTGCATTTTTTAGTTCGGCGGGATCGGCTTCTAATGTGGCGTCGAATGAGGGCATGATGATCTCCAGGGTCTTAGCGCCGCTTTGTAGCGGCAATTCGCATACGAAGGGCATTTAGCTTTATGAAGCCGCCTGCATCTGCTTGGTTATAAGCGCCGCCATCATCGTCAAAGGTTGAGATTCGCGCGTCAAACAGTGAATTCTTTGAGCTGCGGCCAATTACGGTGACTGTGCCCTTATAGAGTTTGAGTCGAACCGTGCCGTTGACAACGCTTTGGGTGTGATCAATTAGCGTCTGCATGGCGATCCGTTCAGGTGACCACCAATAACCGTTGTAGATTGCACTGGCGTAACGGGGCATGAGGTCGTCTTTGAGATGGGCGACTTCTCGATCGAGGGTGAGGGACTCAATGGCGCGATGAGCCCTGAGCAGAATCGTGCCCCCGGGTGTTTCGTAGCATCCTCTGGACTTCATCCCGACATAACGGTTTTCAACTAAATCGAGCCGGCCAATTCCGTGTTTTCCGCCAAGCGCATTGAGCTTAATGAGTAACTCGTGGGCCTTCATTGTCTTACCATTAATTGCACAGAGATCCCCCTTGGAGAACTCCAGCTCAACGACTTCAGGCTTGTTTGGAGTCTTCTCGAGCGGGGCGGTGAGTCGCCACATACCGTCGGCCGGCGGCTCTCGATTGGGATCCTCGAGCACCCCCCCTTCATAGGAAATATGCAGCAGGTTCGCGTCCATCGAAAAGGGTGCTTCCCCTTTACGTTTTTTGTAGTCGACCGGGATACCGTGTTGATCTGCGTAGGCCAGAAGCTTGTCTCGAGACAGTAAATTCCATTCCCGCCAGGGCGCAATCACTTTGATGTTGGGCATTAATGCATAGGCGCCGAGTTCGAATCGGACCTGATCATTACCTTTGCCCGTGGCGCCATGGGAGATCGCATCGGCCTTTTCTTTCTTGGCAATCTCAATCATCCGTTTGGCAATTAGAGGCCGTGCGATTGAGGTGCCCAATAGGTATTCACCTTCATATACGGTGTTGGCGCGAAACATGGGGAACACAAAGTCGCGAACAAACTCCTCGCGCAGATCGTCAATGTAGATTTTCTTGATACCGAATTTCTCGGCTTTCTTCTTGGCGGGCGCGAGCTCCTCCCCCTGGCCGATATCTGCGGTAAACGTAATGACTTCGCAGTCATACTCGTCTTGCAGCCATTTCAAGATCACAGACGTGTCAAGCCCGCCCGAATAGGCCAGGACTACTTTTTTAATGGTGGTCTTTTTCTTGAATGTGCTTGTAGTTTTCATACATTTAGTCTTTTAAGGGTCCTAGTAATAGAAATTCCATTAAGGCTTTCTGTGCGTGAAGCCGGTTCTCGGCCTCGTCCCAGACAACGCTCTGCGGGCCATCAATCACTCCAGCACTGACTTCTTCTCCGCGGTGGGCGGGGAGACAATGCATAAAGAGCGCCTGTGGATTTGCGATTTTCATCATCTCTTCATCGACCATCCAGTCAGCAAAATCTCTAATGCGCGCCTCGTTCTCAGCCTCAAAGCCCATCGATGTCCAGACATCGGTGGTGACGAGATCGGCCCCTTGGGCCGCCTGCATGGGATCATCGAACTGCTCAAAGTGCCCATCGGAGATCAGTCCAGCGCGCTCGACCTCAACCTCATAGCCCGGTGGCGTGGAGACACGGACTTGAAAATCGAGAATCTCAGCGGCTTGCAGCCAGGTGTTACAGACGTTGTTGGAGTCGCCAATCCAGGCCACCGACTTGCCTTTGATGGAGCCTCTGTGTTCGATAAAGGTAAAAATGTCCGCAAGAATCTGGCAGGGGTGATACTCGTTAGTAAGCCCATTGATGACGGGCACTCGGGACAAGGACGAAAACCGTTCGACAATGGTCTGCTCGAAGGTGCGAATCATGACAAGATCACACATGCGAGAGATGACCTGGGCTGCGTCTTCCACCGGCTCACCTCGACCGAGTTGGGTGTCGCGGGTATTCAGATAAATCGCAGCGCCACCCAGTTGGTGCATTCCCGCCTCAAAGGATAACCGTGTTCGGGTTGACGCCTTTTCGAAGATCATGACCAGTGTGCGATCCATCAAGGGCATATGACGCACGTAGCGCTTGAAACGATCCTTGATGATCTTTGTGCGGGCAAAGAGATAATCAAGATCCTCTTTGCTGAAATCTTTAAACTGTAGAAAGTGCCGCAATCTGCTCATGGTGCGTCCTCGAGAAACTTTCGGACTAAGGGGGCGAGACGTGCGACGATCTCATCGGCCTCCGAGGCCGTGAGTGTTAGCGCCGGAAGGAGTCGGATTACGGTATCCGCCGTGACATTGATTAAGAGCCCGGCGTCACGGGCCTGGGCGACGAGTGCTGCGCAAGGCTTTGCTAACTCGATGCCGATCATCAGGCCGTGGCCCCGGATTTCCTGGATCCCCGCGGTGTGTCGAAGGGCCTCGGTGAGTGCGGCCTTCATCTGGGCTCCACGGTCTGCAGCATTCTGAAGCAGGCCCTCGGATTCGATAGCGCGAATGGTTTCAAGTCCAGCCCGCATTGCTAGAGGATTACCGCCGAAAGTGGTGCCGTGGTTGCCTGGCTCGAAAATAGTCGCAGCGATGCCGTGGGCAACAACAGCGCCGATGGGAACCCCAGACCCTAAGCCCTTGGCAAGAGGCATGACATCAGGGATGACATCAGCCCACTGGTGTGCAAACCATTTCCCCGTGCGACCGATTCCGCACTGAACCTCATCGAGCATGAGGAGCCAGTTTTTCTCCGTGCAAAGACGACGAAGTGACTTGAGTGTAGCGATATCCGAGGGCCGAATGCCCCCCTCACCTTGGATGGTTTCAAGAAAGACTGCACTGATGTCGGGGTGACGCTCGGCGTAACGCGCGATCGTGTTTAGATCATTCAAGGGCACACGAACAAACCCTTCGACAAGCGGCTCGAACCCCTTTTGGACCTTCTCATTACCCGTTGCCGATAGCGTGGCCAGCGAGCGGCCGTGGAAGGATTTTTCGAAGACAATAATTTTGGGTCGATCAAATCCAAGCTGATGGCCGTGCTTACGGGCTAGTTTGATCGCCGCCTCGTTAGCCTCGAGTCCTGAGTTACAGAAAAACACATTGGTCATCCCCGAGAGTCGAACCAATGTCTGTGCGAGTTCAGTCTGCAGTGGGATTTCGTAGAGGTTAGAGGTGTGGATGAGTTGACCCACCTGTTCGCGCAGGGCGGCGACGAGGCTTGGGTGGTTATGCCCGAGTGTATTGACAGCAATGCCTGAGAGCGCATCAAGGTACTGACGGCCCTCGGTATCCCATAGCCAGACGCCTTGGCCGTGCGTAAACGCCACCGGTTGGCGGGAATAGGTCGGCATCAGGGCATGGGGGGAAACGGTCATGTCCAAGGCGGTAGTGGGTCAGGGTTGTGAGTCCGATAGAATACCCGTTTTGGATCGATCACTCTTACCGCCTAGCGCATTGCGCAACCTCTCGGGCGAGCCCCCCAAAGCAGTATTTCATTGAAGGTGTGACGAACTTCGGCAGGGTGTTTCGTCTCAGCGATTGGGCCCTGCGTTATTGCTGATCGAGAGTAATTCGACTACCCGCCCAACGCGGAAAGGGCGCGTTGGGTAATCGCGTCAACAGTGCCTACGCCAGAGACCGACAATACCTTGGGTGCTGCGGCGTCGCGGGTCGTGCCCCAACCTTGATAAAACTCAACGAGTGGTTTGGTTTGGCTGTGATAAATCTCTAAGCGCTTGCGTACGGTAGATTCCTGGTCGTCATCGCGCTGGATTAAGGGTTCACCCGTGACATCATCCCGACCTTCGGTTTTTGGGGGGTTGAACTTCACATGATAGGTTCGGCCACTTGCGACGTGAACACGACGGCCGCTCATCCGATCAATGATATCGGAGTCGGGCACGCTGATCTCAAGCACTGCGTCTAGCCTAACACTGGCATCTTTCATGGCCTGCGCCTGAGGGATTGTTCTTGGAAATCCATCGAAGAGATATCCGGACTGGCAGTCGCTCTGGGTTAACCGTTCTTTTACGAGGTTGATGATGATGTCGTCACCGACAAGACCACCTGAATCCATTACCTTTTTTGCTTCGACTCCGAGCGGTGTACCGGCTTTTACTGCCGCCCGTAGCATATCGCCGGTTGAAATCTGAGGAATTCCGAAGCGTTTTGTGATGTAGGCCGCTTGTGTGCCTTTTCCAGCGCCTGGTGGGCCTAGCAAGATAATTCGCATGGGCGGACTCCCTCGTTTTCGAATGTGGTTGTTTCGAACATTCTAGCCTTAGGACTTCAGGCTTGCCCAGTATTTTCGAGCCTCTAGAAGGTCTTCAGGGGTGTCAATGCCACCGTGGGGCATCTCCGATGTGGGGTGGACAGCGATGGCGTGGCCATTCCATAGCCAGCGCAGCTGCTCGAGTTGTTCGGATTGTTCAATCGGACAACTCGGCCAGGTGACAAAGGTCTCAAGCCCGCTGGCACGGTAGGCATAGATCCCGATATGACGCATCAGGTCCGCTGCCACCGGACTCTCTTTGACGACGCTTATTGCGGCTAAATTGGGCCAGAGATCACGCTGAAAGGGGATTGGTGCGCGAGAAAAATAAAGCGCATGTCCACGTGAGTTGGTTACAACCTTCACGATGTTTGGATTACCCATTAACTCACGATCCCCGATCGGCGATGCCGCAGTCGAGACGGAGGCACTCGGATCCTTGTCAAGCGCCTGGGCCACCTCGCCAATCAGTCTGGGGTCGATAAAGGGTTCGTCCCCTTGAACATTGACGATAATCTGCTCGGGCTCGGCCTGGAGTTGCATAACGATTTCAGCGATACGGTCTGTCCCGCTCGGGTGGTCGGCGCGGGTTAGGCGTGCCTCGAAGCCTTCGCAGGTTACCCGATCGAGAATCTCTGGGCAGTCGGTCGCAATGATGATGCGCTCCGCTCCGCTTCGCTTCGCTTGCTCAGCCACCCGCACGACCATTGGTTTTCCGCCAATATCAGCCAGTGGTTTATTCGCAAGTCGGCTCGATGCTCGGCGTGCGGGGATGACGGCCCAAAATAGTGTCAAGTCTGATCCGAAGCGTTGTTGGCCATATCTCTGTTAGCGATCTCGATTTTATGAATCGGGATCGCAGAGCGCTCTAGCAGGTAGGGAATACCGTCGATGATCGGGTAGGCCAGGCCCTCCGATTCGCAGATCAGATAGTTTCCCCCCTTGCCCAGAGTGAGGGGTTGCTTAGACTTTGGACAGGCCAAGATCTCAAGGAGTTTTGGGTCCATGCATCATCCTTTGAATAAATTCCGAATCACACTGCGCATCGCGACGTAGCGCCCAAGCCTCTGATGGAAGTGTCCTGTGGGTAGAAAAAAACTTTACTGCATCTTTTTCGGTCATGAGAACGTGATCATAGTGCGTTAGTTGTAATTGTTGCTCAATACGGCTGGCGAGTTCGGGGTCGTGGTCTGCAAGGGGAAGCGTTTCAATCGCGAGGCCCATGTCGCGAAGCGATTGAAAGAATTGCTCTGGCTTAGCGATACCCGCAACGGCCAGAATTCGTCGGCCGCGTAGCTGTGCGATTCCGTCGTCGACCGAGAGCCACCGCTCAGGGGTCTGCCAGGCGGTAAGTGGCACCCAGCTGCTGCCCACCTGCGTCAGGGGGGCTGACAGTCGGGGTAACGGCCCTAGGCCATCGGGGTGTGCGATCTGCAATCCGTTATTTACCCAGGCGTCGAAACGTGTGAGTTGGATTGCGGGCTCGCGCAGTGGGCCGTAGGGCAGGCAATGGCCGTTTCCAAACCCCCGTTCGTCGATCACAAGCACTGTATGGTCACAATGAAGATAGCGTTGCTGAAGGCCGTCGTCGAGGATGACGACGTTTAGGTCGGGAATTGCGGCCCTCAAGGCATTCAGACTACTGTGCCGATCTCTACCAACGGCAACCGGGCATTGGGTTCGCCATGCGAGCCACCAGGCTTCATCCCCTACCGTGAGGGCGGGGAGTTGGGCTAGGTCTTCCGGGAAAATGATGGTCGGTTTTCCATGCTCGGCTTGCGACCGATATCCTCGCGATAAGATGCCGCAACGCCAGCCCGCCTTCGTTAGTGACTGGGCGATGGCTAGAACACAGGGGGTTTTACCCGCACCCCCGACGACGAGGTTTCCAACCCCGACAACACGAACACCATGGACCTTTTTAGGCGGTTTTAAACGTGCCCAGAGTTCCCTCAGAGCGAGGCCCGTGAGGTAGACCCCTTCCAATACAAGCAGCCCGACCTTCAGGGCAGCAGAGAGTTCCTGAGGAGGTTCCTGCTGGTGCTCTGAGTGAGATCTCGGCTCGGCGGGCGGCGAGGTGCCCGGGCCGCGGTAAAACCAGTGCGTCAATAATCTGGATTGGAGAGATTTCACAGGGGGGTGGGGTTTTAGGAAAAAGTCTCAGGTTAGGGCAGAGTAGCTAGAAATGGTCGTCGGGCTTGGGGCTGTGGATAAGGTTGTGGAAAGAGTGCGACTCGAGAGAATAAGCGCTTCTTTAATTTGAGGTTAGTTGCCCGGGGTTTGGCTAACGTCCTAGTTTATTTAATAAATTATCCAATAAAATCATATAGTTAGAATTAGAAATGAGGCTCTGTAAGGGATTTTGACGTAGATTTGCAATGGATCATCGTCAAAGCCTTATTCTGTGGACATCTCTGGGTGCTAAGGCTTAATTTTCGGGTGTTTCACGGCTGTTTCACGGCTAAACGAAGGTGGGGGCAGGTTCAAATTGTCAGTTTTGTCGGTTACCGAATTAAATCGGGCGGTTGCGGTAAGCCTTGAGAGGAATTTCCCCCTCATGCGGGTGCAGGGGGAGATCGCCGGGCTTACCCGCGCAGCGAGTGGGCACTGGTATTTCTCCCTAAGGGATTCGTCTGCAAGTGTAAAAGCAGTGATGTTCCGAGGGAAAACATCCCTCCTTGATTGGCAGCCTAAGGAGGGGGATCAGGTCGAGGTCACCGCGGTCGTTACGCTTTACGAGCCGCGCGGTGATTTTCAGCTTCGTATTGAGTCGATCTCCAGGAGTGGACAGGGTGCGCTATTCGAGGCGTTTCTCGCGCGCAAACAAAAACTCTTGCAGGCAGGCTTGCTCGACCCCGAGCGTAAGCGTCCGATACCGACAACGATCAATGCGATCGGGCTTGTCACCTCCCTGGGAGCAGCAGCCTTACGTGACGTGGTGGTGACCCTCACGCAGCTCGCGCCGCGGATTCGAATCGTTCTCTACCCATCGCTGGTTCAGGGCACGGAGGCTGCAGCAATGCTCTGCCAACAAATAAGGCGTGCAGATCAGAACCCAGCGCTTGACGCATTACTCCTCGTTCGAGGAGGCGGCAGTTTAGAGGACCTCTGGGCATTTAACGATGAGGAGTTGGCGCACGCGATTGCGGGGTGTCAGCATGTCGTGATCGCGGGGATTGGCCACGAGACTGATGTAACGATTGCGGACCTTATCGCCGATATTCGAGCTGCAACACCGACGGCAGCCGCGCAGAGCGTTGCTCGGCGTGATCAGCAGGCAGTGCAACTGCTCACCGAGTTCGGCATGCGTGCGGCAGCGATCATGCGCCGTCGATGGACAGCCGCGCAGCAGCGTTTGGATTTATTGTCGCAGGCGGTGAAGAGCCCCCGGGAGACTCTGGCCTTGCGGCAACTTAGGCTCGAGGGGTTGACCCGACACCTTCGACTCTCAATGAAGGGGCGGCTGCAGGTGGCCAATGCGCGGCTCGATCGGATTCGGGCAGAACTGTCGGCGCTTGATCCCACTGCGATTCTGGGCCGGGGCTATGCAATGGTGCTGGATACCGAGGCGCGACTTGTAACGGACGCTCGCGCTGTGGGCCTTGGCCAGGCACTTACGGTGCAACTCGCCAAAGGCCTTCTCGACGTCAGGGTTCATAGAGCCCACGGCGAGGACCCGGCGGGATAAAATTCACCGCTCGATCCGTCGTAAACTCAAAAAGGAATTTGACATGGAACACGCGCTTCCCGCTCTACCGTATCCCCTCGATGGGCTTCAGCCCCATATCTCCAAAGAGACACTCGAATTCCACTACGGAAAGCACCATCAGACATATGTCACGAACCTGAACAACCTCATCAAGGGCACTGAATTCGAGAGTGCATCGCTTGAAGAGATTGTCAAGAAATCATCGGGTGGCGTCTTCAATAACGCGGCTCAGATCTGGAATCACACCTTCTACTGGAACTCCCTGTCGCCCAAGGGCGGCGGCGCGCCGAGCGGGGCTTTAGCAGCAGCAATTGACAAGAAGTGGGGATCGTTTGACGCGTTCAAAGAGGCCTTCACAAAGAGCGCCGTGGGTAATTTTGGGTCGAGCTGGACTTGGCTGGTTAAAAAAACGGATGGCAGCCTCGATATTGTGAATACGAGTAACGCAGCAACGCCCGTCACGACAGCCGACACCCCGCTGATTACCTGCGATCTATGGGAGCACGCCTATTACATCGATTATCGCAACCGCAGACCGGATTACCTCGGCGCGTTTTGGTCCTTGGTTAACTGGGATTTTGCGTCGAAAAACGCTGCCTAATTGCGCGTCAGGGAAGGTCCGGAGACCTGGTCTCCGGCGATAACACCACGAGCCCTGAACCAGCCCCGTTCCATTTCCAAGGCGTAACGTACCGGTTTTTCTGAGCAGTGGGCCTGCTCAGAAAAAGGCTCCATATCAGCGAAATTTACAATTGCACCGTCGTCGCCTATAAACGCGATGGTGAGCGGTAACGGTGTATTTTTCATCCAGAAGCACTGCCGTTCTGGCCGCTCAAAGACAAAGAGCATCCCGTAGTTGAGTGGCAGAGTGCGCCGACCCATGAGTCCTTGTGTGCGGCTTGCTGGCGTATCCGCAATCTCAACCGTGATCTGGAAAAAACGAACCGTAATCACGCCAGTTCGTTGCTGCGCATTGGCATGAACGCCAATCCAGAGCAGCAGAATAATGACCAAGGCGCGTGTTGTCGCCTTGTGAAGGATCTGCTGGCTCGATTGAGGGTGAAGAAACCAGGCCATATTCAGGCGAGCGCGGGGGATATCAAGAGCGTTTTAGTAGTCGCAGCAGATTAATGTAATCGTCTGTGAAGATGGGAAACCCAGGGCGTTTCGGAATGTCTTGACCGACGGATTCTATCTGTTTTGCCGCTAGGATTGACGTGTTTCGGGTCATGATCACCTGATCGGTCATCGCAAGCCAATACCCGGGCCCATAATCGAATCTCGGGGAGTCGGAGATGAGTACTACCGATAGCCCATGTGCATCGGCGAGGTTGCGTGCCACAGGCATCAGATCGACGAACCGATTTGTCGCCTGAAATACGATGACGCCGTTGGGCTTCAGGTGCTTCATGTAGATTTCCATTGCCTCCTTGGTGATCAAGTGCGACGGAATCGAGTCCCCTGAAAATGCATCAATTGCAAGGACATCAAACTGACGTGGGGGTTCGCGATCTAATGCGAGACGTCCATCTCCAATGATGATCTCGTGCGTCCCCTTCATGCCACGTAGAAATGTGAACTCCTGTTCGGCCGCTCGCACGACAGCCTGTGAAATCTCGTAAAAGACCCAGTGATCGCCGGGTTTTGCATAGACTGCGAGCGCTCCGGCGCCAAGGCCAATGACGCCTACCCGCTTGGGCTCATCCGAGAGGCTTGCAAATAGTCGTCCGTAGCCGCTTGTGGGCCCGAAGTAGCTCGATGGGGACATTCGCAAGTCTTCTCCCAGCAGCTGACCGCCGTGCGAGATAGCGCCGTGAATCATGCTGCGAAATTCAGACCCGTTTGAGCTGTCTCGAGTGCGCACGACCCCATAAAAATCTCGCTCCATGAAGCGGACGCCGACGGTGTAATCACGAACGCCCTGCCACGACAGCAGACTCACGGCTGCCACGACGCAAACCCCGATGCCGCGCGTAACCCTTCGCATCAATGGCTGTTGGCCAATTGTTAAGAATAATGAGGTGATGGCCGCGGCAATCAGAGCCGCATAGAGCTCAAAGTAACCACTGAATACGATCGGTGCGATAACGGCCATCGCCAGAGACCCAAGCGCCCCTCCGATTGAGATTGAGAGGTAAAACGCCGTAAGCTTAGCGGGATGTGGTTTGAGCCTCGCAAGTTCCCCATGGCAGACCATGCAGGTGACAAACAGGCCGCAGGCATAAATTGGTGTGACAATTTTCAGATTCAAGGAGTCTGAGAGCCAGGCCATGATCGGAAGTAAAACGCCAGCCAACAGTAAAAATAGTGGGCGGACATACCACCGCGGGTGATCAAAACTGATGATGAAGGTAATCAGGTAAAGGGCTAATGGGATAACCCAGAGCAGCGGTGCCGAAGAAATGTTCTGAGTCAGGTGACTGCTAATGCCCAGCAACATCGCCGAACCAATTCCCGAGAGCGCGACCCAGAGTAGCCAATGATCCAATCGAATTGTGCTGGGAGCTGATTCTGAGAAGTTGGGCGCCTGAGCGCTCTCTGAGTGGGCGGAGGCGTGCTGATTGGTCTGCGCCCGCAGAAGTGTCTCGCGTCCTAGCGCGATACAAAGCAAGGCGAAGACTACAAATAGGCCTGACCACACCCAGGCAGTCTCACGGGTACCCAGCCACGGCTCAATGAGGAAGGGAAATCCAAGGAGGGCCAGAAGGGATGCAAAGTTTGATAACGCAAATAATCGATAAGGAGCTGAGGCGCGGTGACGACGCCAATACCAGGCCCCGATCAAGGGAGTTGTCGTGGCGAGCAAAAAGTAAGGCAGGCCGATGGTGGCTGCAAGAAGCCCAAGAATACGTCCAATAGGCTCTTCAGAGCCCTCTGGCCGCCAAGCGGGGCTCGCGATGATGGGCATTGTGATGGCGGCTGCGATCAATAATCCGCTGTGCAGGATGACTTGTCGCTTCAGGCTAAGCCATCGATTGAGCGCATCTGCGTAGGCATAACCCGCAAGCAGTGCAGTCTGAAAAAATAGCAGGCAGGTTCCCCATAGCGCAGCAGAGCCCCCGAACCAAGGAAGAATCTGTTTTGCGATCAGCGGCTGAACTAAAAAAATCAGGAACGCAGAGACAAAAATAACGAGGGCGTAAAACATAGGAGGTGAGGTGCTACTCGGAGGGATACTTGCTATAAAAAAGGCAGGGAAACCCCTGCCTTTTTAAGATTATCGGAAGGCCAAAACCCCCCGATGAAGCCGATACCAAGATTACTTCTTTTTCTCGTCTTTCTTAGGGGCTGCTTTTTTCTCGTCTTTCTTGGCCTCTGCTTTAGCAGGAGCTTTCTCATCTTTCTTGGCAGGAGCCTGTGCAAAAGCAACAGTGGCAAAGGTACCTGCGATAACTGCAGCGATCAGCTTTTTCATGCGATTTCCTTATCGATAAGTAAAAAGTGGCCGGAGACGTGCCCGTTTCCGGCGAGGCCCAGACGAATTCCGGGCGCCCACGATAATAACGCAATGCCAGACCTTCTGGTTGACAGGGGCGGGGGTGAAAGGTGCCGCCAAGGGGGCTCAGGCGCGCCGGGGGTAAAATCGGGGGCGCCGCAGGATTTGAAACCCGCTTTCTAGCCTGCCGGAGTTCGTCTATTTCTTAGGGAGGTCTCTTTGTACGACAAGATTAAGGTTCCCGCCGTGGGCCAAAAGATAACGGTAAACCCGGATTTTTCCCTCAATGTCCCCGATACGCCGATCATTCCGTACATCGAGGGAGACGGAACCGGGGTAGACATCAGCCCGGTCATGATCAGAGTGGTGGATGCCGCAGTGGCTAAGGCCTATGGCGGCAAGCGCAAGATCTCTTGGATGGAGATTTATTGTGGCGAGAAGTCAACCAAAGTCTACGGCCCCGATGTCTGGCTGCCCGATGAGACTTTGCAGGTATTGAAGGACTATGTTGTCTCGATCAAAGGCCCATTAACAACCCCGGTTGGCGGCGGTATTCGCTCCCTAAACGTGGCGTTGCGCCAACAACTGGATCTCTACGTCTGCCTGCGGCCGGTGCGTTATTTCAAGGGTGTACCCAGCCCTGTAAAAGAGCCCGAGAAGACCGATATGGTGATCTTTCGTGAGAATTCGGAAGACATATACGCAGGAGTGGAATTCCAGGCGGGGAGTGATCAGGCGAAAAAGCTGATTGATTTTCTAATTAAGGATTTCGGCGTCAAAAAGATTCGCTTCCCGCAGACCTCTGGCATTGGCATCAAGCCGGTCTCAAGCGAGGGGACTGAGCGACTGATGCGCAAGGCAATGCAGTATGCGATTGATAACGACAAGCCGTCTGTCACCATTGTTCATAAGGGCAACATCATGAAATTCACCGAGGGTGGATTCCGTGACTGGGCCTACGAACTGGCTCAGAAAGAGTTTGGCGCCAGGTTAATCGATGGTGGCCCCTGGTGTTCCTTTAAGAATCCTAAAACTGGCAAAGAAATTATCGTCAAAGATGTCATTGCCGATGCATTCTTACAGCAGATTCTGTTGCGGCCAGCCGAGTACAGCGTTATCGCAACGCTTAACCTGAACGGTGATTACATCTCTGACGCGCTTGCGGCTCAGGTGGGGGGTATTGGTATTGCTCCGGGTGCTAATTTGTCAGATAGCGTTGCGATGTTCGAGGCCACGCACGGCACCGCGCCTAAGTATGCAGGCAAGGATTACGTCAATCCTGGCTCCTTAATCCTCTCCGCAGAGATGATGCTGCGGCATATGGGATGGGTTGAGGCGGCCGATTTGATTATTTCGTCAATGGAAAAATCAATTACGACGAAGAAAGTAACCTATGACTTCGCCCGTCTGATGGATGGCGCTAACCAGGTCTCTTGCTCGGGCTTTGGCGACGTTATGATTTCCCAGATGTAATTGCTGAGTCCCTGCGAAGGGGCTCGAGGCATAAAAAAACCCAGCCAATTGGCTGGGTTTTTTCCAATCGCCGAATTCTAGGCGATTGGCGTGATGTTCGAGGCCTGCTTACCTTTAGGGCCCTGAACGATATCGAACTGAACTTTTTGGCCCTCTTTCAGCGAACGGAATCCGCTGGTAGAAATTGCAGAGAAGTGCGCGAACACGTCCTCGCCACCCTCGTCGGGGGTGATAAAACCAAAACCTTTTGCGTCGTTAAACCACTTGACTGTACCCGTAGACATCTAATCTTCCTTAAAAAAATCGCGCACTCCAGAACCTCAACCCCATGCCGAGGTGCTCCACATGCGTCAAAACAGCACCGGTGCCGAAAAGGCTAGGGCGAACCATTTTCCTTTAAGACTGCTCGAATATAGGGAAAAGGAGGGGATTTGTCTAGCCTCGCCAAACCTAGTGCTTCACCTTAGAATGGGGGTTATATGACAGAAAGCGGTTTTCGCCGATTTCCGGCCGCATCAACAAAAAGGGACGACCCACCCCAGGGGCCTGATCGGGGCTCGACCGCGCTGCTCGAGCGCCAAGAAATTAAAGCCAAGACCCCACCGCTCTATCAGGTGTTGTTGTTAAACGACGACTTCACCCCGATGGAGTTTGTGGTGGTGGTTTTACAGAAATTCTTCCTGATGGACATGGAAAAAGCGACCCATGTCATGCTGATGGTCCATCGGGAAGGCCGTGGGGTCTGCGGGGTGTATACCCGTGACATCGCTGCAACCAAGGTAGAGTTAGTGAGTAGTTTCGCCCGGATGCATCAGCATCCTTTGCAGTGCGTCATGGAGGAAGCATGATCTCTCAGGAACTGGAAGTCAGTCTGCACATGGCCTTCGTGGAAGCGCGACAGCAGCGCCACGAATTTATTACGGTCGAACATCTATTGTTGGCCTTACTCGACAACCCATCGGCTTCCGAGATTCTCAAGGCCTGTGCAGCGAACGTCGATGACTTGCGCAAGGCCTTAACGCAGTTTATCGCCGACAACACGCCCATTATTCAAGGGCCGGATGATGTTGATACCCAGCCCACGCTGGGCTTTCAGCGTGTTATTCAGCGGGCGATCATGCATGTGCAGTCCACCTCGAACGGTAAGAAAGAGGTCACGGGCGCGAATGTTCTTGTGGCGATCTTCGGCGAGAAAGATTCCCATGCGGTCTACTTCATGCACCAACAGGGCATCACACGGTTAGATGTTGTGAACTTTATTGCCCATGGGATTACAAAGGCACCCCAGGCACCAGCCACGGGGGCCGATGAGGCGAGTGCGACTGAGCAGACGGAAACATCGGGTGGGCAATCGGCGCAGCCGAGTCAGCCGACTGCGCTGGACCAGTTCACCTCAAACCTCAATGAGCTGGCGAAAAAAGGAAAGATCGACCCCCTGATTGGGCGTGAATCAGAGGTGGAGCGTGTGATTCAGGTCCTATGCCGTCGTCGCAAAAACAACCCCTTACTGGTTGGCGAGGCGGGTGTCGGCAAAACCGCAATCGCAGAGGGGCTCGCAAGACGGATCATTGAAAAAGATGTTCCCGAGATACTCGATCAAGCCACCGTCTATTCCCTAGATATGGGCGCCTTATTGGCAGGCACAAAATATCGCGGCGACTTTGAGCAGCGCCTAAAGGCGGTGCTCAAGCAGTTGAAATCAGACCCCCATGCGGTATTGTTTATTGATGAAATACACACCCTGATTGGTGCTGGGTCGGCCTCGGGTGGAACACTGGATGCCTCTAATCTCTTAAAGCCGGCATTGTCGTCGGGGGCCTTACGCTGTATTGGAGCCACCACCTACAACGAGTACCGCGGAATTTTTGAAAAAGATCACGCACTGTCGCGTCGCTTTCAGAAAATCGAGGTCAACGAACCAAGCGTCGAGCAGACTGTACAGATTCTTAAGGGATTGAAGTCTCGATTCGAGGAGCATCATGGCGTGAAGTATTCGGCTGCGGCATTGAGTACCGCCGCGGAACTGTCGGCCAAATACATCAACGATCGACACCTTCCGGATAAAGCCATCGATGTCATTGACGAGGCGGGCGCAGCGCAGCGGATTCTGCCCAAGAGTAAGCAAAAGCGAACGATTGGAAAGACCGAAATCGAAGAGATTGTGTCGAAGATTGCGCGTATTCCGCCGGCAACTGTCAACACCGATGATCGCGCTGTGCTGTCGCGGCTCGATAAGAATCTAAAGAGTGTTGTTTTTGGTCAGGATCCCGCTATTGATGCGCTTGCAGCCGCCATCAAAATGTCGCGTTCGGGCTTGGGTAAGGTCGATAAACCGATCGGGTCTTTCTTGTTTTCGGGGCCAACCGGTGTTGGCAAGACCGAGGTCGCCAAGCAACTGGCCTATGTCTTGGGCATCGAGTTGCTGCGTTTTGACATGTCCGAGTATATGGAGCGCCATGCCGTATCTCGTCTGATTGGTGCGCCACCGGGCTATGTTGGGTTCGACCAGGGCGGGCTTCTGACCGAGGCAATTTCTAAAAAGCCCCACTGTGTGTTGCTGCTCGATGAGATCGAAAAGGCCCATCCGGATATCTTTAATGTGCTGCTGCAGGTGATGGATCACGGCACACTCACTGATAACAACGGAAGAAAAGCAGACTTCCGTAACGTCATCGTCATCATGACGACCAACGCGGGCGCCGAAACACTGAACAAGCGGGCGATCGGTTTTTCGAACTCTCGTGAGGCGGGCGACGAGATGCAGGATATTAAGCGCATGTTTACGCCCGAATTCCGTAATCGGCTTGATGCGATTGTGTCGTTTAAATCCCTGGATACCGATGTCATCATGCGGGTCGTTGATAAATTCCTGATTGGGTTAGAGCAGCAGCTGCAGGAGAAGAAAGTGGAAGTCAGCTTCTCCGAGGAACTCCGAGATTTTCTGGCCCGTAAAGGCTTTGACCCGCAGATGGGTGCGCGGCCGATGCAGCGTCTTATCCAGGACACGATTCGCAAGGCGCTCGCAGATGAACTGCTCTTCGGAAAGCTGGTCGCAGGCGGTCGCGTGCACATCGCCATGGATCCCAAACTTAAAGACCAGGTCGTCTTGCAGTTTGCCGAGGATGACGTGCCTGCAGCCCCGATTTCAGGGAAGCGTAAAAACAGCCCCGAGGAGTTAGTCACCTAGCAATAACGGCACTCATGCTGCATTGCGTGAATATGTATTGCGGAAACTCCGCATAGACAATGTCAGAATTTCTGCGAGAATCCGCATGGTTGAATACATCACTCTAGAGGAGAGAGACTATGCGAAAGCAGATTGCAACTGCTGCACTACTCGGGGCCGCCATTCTGGCCTTCCAGGCCCCGGTTCAGGCTCAGGATCTAAGTAAAACCCGTTATCTGGCGGCCAACTGTGCAAACTGTCATGGCACGAATGGCCAGAGTGTTGGCGAGATTGCGTCCTTGGCGGGCTACGACAAGGGAAGGTTCATTTCTACCATGGCCGAGTTTCGCAGTGGCAAGAGGCCTGCGACGATCATGCACCAGCTATCAAAAGGCTACAGCGATCAGCAGATTGCAGATCTCGCAGCCTACTTTGCTGCTCAACCCAAGAAATAAAGCATCCGGGGATAAGGAGAAAAATAATGTCAAAAGAATTTCAGAATCGTCGCAGTCTATTGAAGGCAGGCGCGGCCGGTGTTGCGGTGACAGCAGCAGCAGGCTTGGCAGGCTGTGCTACAACGCAGACCGCAAGCGCACCAGTTAAGAAAATTGGGCGTGTGATTGTGATTGGGGGCGGCTATGGTGGAGCCACCGCCGCAAAGTACATTAACGAATGGTCGGGTGGGGCGATCGAGGTGTATCTGATTGATCGTGAGCGCCAGTTTGTATCCTGCCCAATCTCGAACTTGGTTCTGGGCGGCAGTCAGAAGATGGAGACCATCACCCACTCCTACGCCAAACTCCGGGAGCGGGGCATCGTCATACTCAACGATGAAGTTACTGCAATTGACCCCGCAAAAAAGAGAATTTCGCTCAAGAAAATCGCAGACCTCGATTACGACCGCCTGGTTGTTTCGCCTGGCATTGATTTTAATTTCCAGGCCATTGCGGGCCTTAATGATCAGGCCCAGAAGACGATCCTCCACTCATGGAAGGCAGGCCCGCAGACCGTTGCTCTGAAAGCCCAGCTCGATTCAGTTCCAAACGGTGGTGTTTATGTCTTGTCGATCCCTAAGGCGCCTTATCGCTGCCCCCCTGGGCCCTACGAGCGTGCATGCCAGGTTGCCCACCTATTTAAATCGAAGGGCAATACCAAGAGCAAAGTCGTCATCATGGATGCCAACCCCGATATCCAGTCGAAAAAAGCCCTTTTCATGAAGGCGTGGGCCGACTTATATCCCGGCATGATTGAGTACAACGCAAATATGGTGGTCAATGAGGTTGACCTAAAAGGAAACCGTCTCATCACTGAGACCGGCGACCGTATTACAGGCGCCGTGCTCAATCTTGTTCCGCCCCATCGTGCCGGTGATATCGCTCAGAAGTCGGGCTTAATCAATGTGAACAACCTCTGGTGTGGCGTGGACTGGGTCACCATGGAGTCCACCGCCCACAAGAACATCCATGTCCTGGGTGATGCGACGTTCTCGGCTCCCGGCATGCCGAAATCCGGCCACATGGCAAATCAGCACGGCAAGGCCTGCGCAGCCGCGATTGTTGAACTTATGAACGGTCGGGCACCGATTGCGCCAATGATGGCCAATACCTGCTATAGCTTTGTGGACGACAAGAATGTGGTCCATGTGGCAAGCGTGCATGCTTACGATCCTAAGGATAAGACCATGAAAACGGTGCCCGGGTCGGGTGGTGTGAGCAGTGGGCCCACTGAGCTTGAGGGGCGTTACGCCCTTGGTTGGGCGCGTAATATCTGGTCCGATATGCTGACTTAGTCATTTCTAGACCTGCTAGCGATTAATTCGCTAATTTCGGGCATGATTCGGTTTTCGGGTCATGCCCGTTGTCTATTTTGATCATGAATTCCTCACGACCTATGCAGTTCGAAAATGCCCTCGAGGCCCTCAGACAGTTCACGACGGTTGTTGCTGATACGGGAAGCTTTGAGTCGTTGCGGGCCTATCAGCCTCAGGACGCTACTACGAATCCAACGCTGATTATCCGGGCTTTGGACCAGCCTCAGTATGCAGGCATCATTGATCAGGTTAAATCCCGCGTGACGAGCAAAAAGCTCGCTGATCGGACGCGGGCTGTTTTAATTGCCTTCGGAGGCGAGATCCTCAAGATCATTCCAGGCCGGGTATCGACAGAGGTTGATGCGCGGCTCTCGTTTGATACCGAGGCTACGGTTGCCGAGGCCCAGAGAATCATCGCGGGATACAAGGAACAGGGAATCGAGAAGTCTCGGGTCTTGATTAAGGTCGCTGCAACCTGGGAAGGAATCCGTGCCGTTCGTGAGTTAGAAAAGCAGGGCATCGCCTGTAACGTCACCTTGATTTTTAGTCTTGTTCAGGCCGCCGCCGCGGCAGACGCAGGGGCAACGCTGATATCGCCTTTTGTGGGGCGTATCAGCGATTGGCATAAAAAGGCAGGAACCGTATGGGAGAGCCCCGACCAAGATCCGGGTGTCGTTTCCGTTAAGCGGATCTATGCGTATCTAAAGCATCATCGCTTTCATACGGAGGTGATGGGGGCCAGCTTTAGAAATGTTGATCAGATTCTTGCGCTTGCTGGCTGTGATTTGCTGACCGTGAGTCCTGAATTGCTTGAGCAACTTAAATCTATGGATCAGGAGGCCTCGCTCGTTCGCGCGCTTGATCCGCAGGCGCCCGCCCAGGGGCAGTCGACAGCAAACCTAAATACCTCGGAAGCCTTATTTCGTTTCTCATTAAATGAAGATGCGATGGCCACCGAGAAACTCTCAGAGGGTATTCGGCTTTTTGTTGGCGATGCACGAAAGCTTGATGCCCGTCTAGTCTGATGTTGATTTACGCACTCACCGTTCTTGTATCAAGCTTTCTGCTGTTTCTAGTCCAGCCGATCATTGCTAAGCAGATCGTCCCTTGGTTCGGCGGATCCGCAGCAGTCTGGACAACCTGCCTCACATTTTTCCAGCTCACTCTCTTGGCTGGTTACGCCTACTCAGACTGGGTTCAGCGATTCCGGCCAAAGGCTCAAAGCATTCTGCATGCACTATTGTTGGTGATCAGTCTGGCCGCCTTGCCGATTCTGGCTGGGACCCATTGGAAGCCCTTAGGCGAAGAGGACCCGCTATTTAGAATTCTTGGCCTGCTCACTGTCACGATTGGTCTGCCGTATTTCATGCTCTCCACCACAGGCCCCTTGATCCAATCCTGGTTTGCACGCGAGCAGAATGATCCTGTTGTGGCACAGCGGGCGTATCGGTTATTCGCGCTATCAAATTTCGGATCGTTATTGGGCTTGCTGGCCTACCCCTTTGCGATTGAGGCCTGGGTCACCACGGCCACGCAGGCCTGGGTGTGGAGTGGGTTTTATGTCGTTTTTGTCGTGTTGACGGTCGGCGTGGCCTTTCGTTGCTTGAAGACTCGATTTTCTCTTTCTGCAGTTGATCCAAGCGCAGAGACTGCCTTAGGGTCAGAAACGGCCGCGGCGCCAAGGCTTTTTGACTACATGCTCTGGTTCGTGTTGGCGAGCCTGGCGACGATGCTGCTCTTGGCGGTGTCTAGTCATGTCACGCAGAACATTGCATCGATCCCCTTTCTCTGGGTGCTCCCTCTTTCACTCTATCTCTTGACCTTCGTGGTGGCCTTTGAGGGTCGGCAGGGCCGCGGCTGGTACATCCGAGAAACCATGCTCTTACCTGCGATGGTGTTGGCGGGCTTTATGGCCTGGGGGCTCGTGACTGATGACGGAATTCTGGCAATTGACTATGCGATTCCCCTCTATCTACTGGGACTGTTTGTGGTCTGTCTTTTTTGCCATGGCGAGTTAGCCCAGTCTAAACCTCAGGCCAGATTTCTTACGCGGTTTTATTTTGTTGTCGCACTCGGCGGTGCAGCGGGTGGGTTATTTGTCTCAATGCTCGCCCCCCGCATATTCCCGTTTTACTGGGAACTTCCGTTGGCGCTCGTCGCCGTTGGGCTAATTGGGTGTTGGGTTGGTTATAAAAACGGGTTCGGGCCGGTGCGGTTCGTTTTTGTGTTGGGCAGCCTTGCGAGTGTGCTCGTCAGTGTGCATTTCGGTAGGGCCTATTACACCGATGCCTCGTTCGATAGCGTGTATGCATCCCGTAATTTCTACGGAACTCTGCGTATTAAAGAGCGCCGCTACAGCGGGGCTGATGAGCCTGTTCGCAGACTTGTTCATGGAGTGATTCTTCATGGCCTTCAAGACATGAACCCTGATCGTCGACGGTCGGCCACAACTTACTATGGGCCGAGCTCGGGGGTAGGGCTGGCGATTCTAGAAAAGGCGAAGAAGTCACCCTCAATTCGTGTTGGTGTCATCGGTCTCGGGGTGGGCACACTCGCGGTCTATGGTCGTTCGGGGGATTACTACCGAATGTATGAAATCAATCCGGAGGTCATTTCGGTCGCCCAGAATGAATTCACCTATGTCAAGGATTCTGCTGCCAACGTTTCATTTGCCCTTGGCGATGCGCGGCTCGTGCTTGAGCGGGAGAAAAACAATCAGTTTGATGTCTTGGTTATTGATGCGTTTTCAAGCGATTCAATTCCGATACATCTGATGACGCGAGAGGCGCTAGCCGTGTATGCGAGCCATCTCAAGCCCGATGGCGTAATTGCTTTCCATGTTACCAATCGCTATCTTAATCTCGCCCCTGTCGTACAGGCTATCGCACTGGAATCTGGTTACGATTTGGCCCTGGTCAGTGATGAGCCGACGGGCGATACGCATGGCCTCATGGCGCTCTCGGATTGGGTACTGGTCACGAAGGATCGGACGTTTCTGGCCGCGAGATCGATTGTGGCCCAACAGCTTCAGATTGAGAGAATCGAAAATCTAAAGCCCTGGTCCGATGATTTCAACAACCTATTTCAGGTATTGAAGTAGTGGCCGGGCTCCCGGCCTAGCGTTTCCCGGTGCTTCCGAACCCGCCGGCGCCACGATCAGTTGATGGAAACTCATCGACAACATTGAACTCCACCTGTTGGATTGGAACAATCACTAACTGTGCAAGCCGATCGAGCGGATTGATCGTAAACGGTTGTTGGCCCCGGTTCCAGGTGGAGACCATCAGTGGGCCTTGATAATCGGCATCAATCAGCCCCACCAGGTTTCCAAGGACGATCCCGTTTTTATGACCAAGGCCAGAGCGCGGAAGAATCATTCCTGCGAATCCTGGGTTGGCGATGTAGAGCGATAAGCCTGTAGGTATGAGATGGGTCTCACCAGGGGAAATGAGTAGCGGGGTATCGATACAGGCGCGAAGATCAAGTCCCGCCGAACCGGATGTTGCATAGTTCGGTAGTTGGTCCCTCATACGGGGATCAAGGATTTTGACATCAATTTTCATAGAGAGAGTCCTCGGGTAGATCAATGGTTACAAAGCCGCTGCGCGATTCTGAAAATTAAGATTCGTGCGAGATTTGATTTGCTGTCAGTGGGTAGAAGCTCGGTGCCGTTTTCGTCACAGAGCATGATCTGATTGGTATCCTCACCAAACGTAGTCTCACCGATATTGCCAACGAGCAGCGGCACTGATTTTCTCGCCCTTTTTTCGGGCAGGAGTTTCTCTAATTCATTGAGGCTTCCCGACTCGGCCGCAAAGCCCACGCAATAGGGGGGATTGGGCTGCTGCGCCACGCTCGCCAAGATATCGGGGTTCTCGATCCAGTCAATCTCTGTTAGCGTTGCACCGGAATCTTTTTTTATCTTCGTATCTCCAACAGTGCTTGGTCGCCAGTCGGCAACTGCAGCTACTCCAATAAAACAATCTCTCGGCAGGTCTAAAAGCGCAGCCTTTACGGCTTCATGCATTTCTTGTGCAGTAGTCACATCCACTCGGTGTATTCCCGTTGGCGTTGTAAGGTGGACTGGTCCACTGATCAAGGTAACGGCCGCGCCTGCATCGGCGGCCGCCTGTGCAATGGCGAAGCCCATTTTTCCTGAGGAACGATTGGTAATACCACGAACCGGGTCGATGGGTTCAAATGTTGGCCCGGCCGTAATGAGGAGTTGCTTACCCTGGAGTACGCCACGGATATTTGGAGTGTTTGCGGCAAGCGGATGCTCGGAGTGGGGGCCAAACTGAGCAATGAGTTCGGCTAAGAGCGACTGTGGCTCTAGCATGCGACCATCGCCAATCTCTCCGCAGGCCTGCGACCCAGTGTCAGGCCCTAGAAGGCGGATGTTGTCGTGACGCAGTTGTTCGATATTGCGTTGGGTCGCCAAGTTTTGCCACATCTGCCGGTTCATCGCCGGCGCGATGAACAAGGGAACCTCTCGGGCTAGGCAGAGCGTTGTTAAGAGGTCGTTGGCTTGGCCATTTGCGATACGGGCAATGAAGTCGGCACTTGCCGGGGCCACTAAAATGGCATCGCATTCCCGTGTCAAGTCAATGTGGGGCATCGCATTGGCTGGGCCACTCTGTGCAGGTGTTTCCCAGGCGCTGCAATAGACGGGTCTGCCCGATAAGGCTTGGAAGGTCAGCTGCGATACAAAACGTGTACCGCTCTCGGTCATCACGACCTGAACGGTTGCTCCTTCATCTTGGAGTCTGCGAATTAACTCGCAGGTTTTATAGGCGGCAATTCCGCCGGTGATCCCAATGACAAAATGACGGTGTTGTAGTTTCATCCTCGCCTCACCCGACGAATCTCATCTAAGATGAATAGGCCTGCTCCGACCATGATGAAGCTGTCTGCGAAATTGAAGGCAGGCCAGTGCCAGCCGGCGTAGTGCCAGTCGATAAAGTCAACCACATAGCCATAGCTCAGTCGGTCTATCGTATTGCCGATTGCGCCTGAGATGATGAGTGTGGCCGCAAGGGAAAATAAGACCTGACCTGCATGCCGAATCATGAGAAAGGCGAGAACGGCCACCGCTAAAACGCCGAGTCCGACAAAAAACCAGCGCTGCCATCCACCCGCATCGGAAAGAAAACTGAATGCTGCACCGGTGTTGTGAACTCGCACGACATTAAACCAGCTCGTGAGGACTGACTGCTGTCCCAAGGCGTAGCTGTTTACGATGATAAGTTTTGATAGCTGATCAAGCCCAATGAGTAGGGCAGCCACCATCATCCAGCGGGCAGCCGACATACGACTGCGGGATTTAGGCGATGCCACGGTGTTCTCCGGTACCAAAGAGGTTAGTTACACAACGGCCGCAGAGATTTGGATGGCCTGCGTTGGCGCCCACATCGTTTCGGAGATGCCAGCAGCGATTGCACTTTGGATGGCCTAGCGGCGCTACCGAGATCTCAACGGACTCTGGCTTAAGCGACGGATCGATCAACAAATGCGCCTCTGAGGTAATCAACACGAATTTCAAGCTATCTACCAGGCTTTCTAAGACCGCACCAATCGCTCTACCGGTGCGCAGTGTCACGGCTGCCTGGAGTGAAGATCCTATATGACCGGCCTCTCGTTCAACCTCGATTGACCGCATAACATCGGCCCGCACTTCGCGAATCGATTCCCACTTTGCGATGAGATCTTCTTCATTGGCAATCTCTGGCAGTCGGTAGGCTGGGTGCTCGAATATTGTTTCCTTTGGTGTCGGGGGCTCGCCTGCGGCCCGATGAAGACTGACCCACGCTTCATTGGCCGTAAACGATAGGAAGGGAGCGAGCATACGCAACATGGATTCGCTGATATGCCACAGGGCGGTCTGGGCGGCACGTCGCGCTGGCGCGTTGGCCGCGCTGGTGTAGAGCCTGTCTTTGAGAATATCCAAATAAAAGGCGCCCAGATCCTCTGAGCAAAAGCCTACGAGTCGTGCCACCGCGGGGTGAAATGCGTATCGATCGTAGTCGCCCAGGACCTCTACTTGGATACGGGCCGTAAGCGCAATCATGTAGCGATCAATTTCTAGGCAGTCTTTCACCGGCTGTAGATCTTTTTGGGGATCGAAGTCGCTAAGATTTCCCAGTAAAAAGCAGAGGGTGTTTCGGATACGGCGATAGGATTCAACAACCCGCTTCAGTATGGTGTCAGAGATTGAGAGTTCACCTGAATAGTCCGTGCTCGCAACCCAGAGCCGCAAGATATCGGCACCCATCGTATCTGAGACTTTCTGGGGAGCAATTACATTGCCCATCGATTTACTCATCTTGCGGCCTTCGCCATCTACAACAAAGCCGTGGGTAAGTAGTGCTTTATAGGGCGGCACGCCATTGATCATGCAGCTCGTAAGCAAAGAGGAGTGGAACCAGCCCCGATGCTGATCGCTACCCTCTAGATAGAGGTCTGCGGGAAACGCCGACTGGTCCATGTGTGAGCCGCGCAAAACAGTCTCGTGGGTAGTGCCTGAATCAAACCAGACATCGAGCGTGTCGGGGTTCTTAACGTAGTCCTTTGCATCGTCGCCCAACAGGTCCTGGGCGGTGATGGTCTGCCAGGCCTCAATACCGTCTTTCGCCACACGTCGGGCGATCTCCTCTAGAAGTTCGGCCGTTCGCGGATGCAACGCACCCGTTTGTTTGTGAGTAAAAAACGCCATCGGAACACCCCACTGACGTTGCCGAGACAGCGTCCAATCGGGTCGGTTGGCGATCATTGCATGAAGCCGCGCCTTACCCCATGCCGGAAAAAACTGGGTCTTCTCAATGCCGGCTATGGCCAACTGTCTCAGAGAAGGACTGCCGTCTGTGGGTTGGATATCCATTCCCGCAAACCATTGGTTTGTTGCGCGATAAATAATGGGGCTCTTGTGTCGCCAGCAGTGCATATAGCTATGGGTGTAGCGTTCAGAATGCATAAGGCTGCCTAGTTCGGCGAGGGTTGACACGATCTTTGGGTTGGCATCCCAGATCGATAGCCCTCCGAATAAAGCGAGTTGGTCGCTGTAATGGCCATTGCCGAGCACCGGTGTGAGGATCTCCTGATCGTTCATTCCCGCAGATTTGCATGATGCAAAGTCGTCAACACCATAGGCCGGAGCGCAGTGAACGAAACCGGTTCCAGATTCTAGATTGACGTAGTCGGCTCCAATCACTGGGGAGAGTCGTGCGAAGGCGGGATCAGCCCCAGACAGGGGATGCTCAAAGGCAAGCCCTCTGAGGACTTCACCCTTGCAGACTCCATGAATCTCACCCGTTAGGCCCCAGGCGGTTAAGCACGGGGCGACCCTCGCCTGAGCGAGTAACAACCATTGATGGCGTTGATTCGGTGGGAACTTTCGACTTGCTGCGGCGTCCGTGACCCCGGTGACCTTGACCAAGGCGTATTCAAATTCAGGGTGAGCATTAAGCGCTTGGTTTGCTGGCAACGTCCAAGGCGTTGTTGTCCAGATCACAGCCGATACGGATTGCACCAATTCCTTTTCGGGAATTTTAAAAATATCAGCAAGACGCGAGAGGGTTGCCGGGCCTGCACGAAAGGCAACATCAACCGCCGGATCGGTTTTGTCGGCGTACTCAACCTCGGCCTCAGCCAATGCTGAACCACAATCAAAACACCAGTTGACCGGTTTAAGACCCCTAAAGACAAATCCTTTTTCTAGAATTTTTCTGAGCGCACGAATTTCATCAGCCTCATTTTTGGGCGCCATGGTCTTGTAGGGCTGATCCCACTGCCCTAAGACCCCCAAACGAATAAAATCTTGTTTCTGCTTAAGAATTTGCTCTTCAGCATAGGCCCGGGATTTTTGCTGTACGACCTCAGTTGGTAACCCTTTGCCGAATTGCTTTTCGATCTGAATTTCGATGGGCATTCCATGGCAGTCCCAGCCCGGAACATATCGTGCATCAAAGCCTGCGAGGGTCTTTGATTTCACGATCATGTCTTTCAGAATCTTGTTAACCGCATGTCCGATATGAATATCGCCATTCGCGTAGGGAGGGCCGTCGTGCAGAATAAAAAGAGGCTGACCGGCGGTCTTCGCCCGGATGCGTTGATACACGCCATCGCTTTGCCACTGGGCTACCCAGGCAGGCTCGCGTTTTGCCAGATCACCGCGCATGGGGAAATCCGTTTTGGGCAGATTTACTAAATCTCCGGGTGTTTCGGGGGCGGCATTGGGCCCCTTGCGGGAGTGATCCGAGGGGGTATTGTCAGTGGACATGGTCGTTGAGGTAGTGGCGGGCTGCGTGGGCGTCGCGCTCGATTTGTTGGGTCATTGCATCGACACTGGTGTAGTAGATTTCATCGCGTAACTTCTCGTGAAAAATAACCTCAACGACTCTTCCATAGGCCTCACCAGACCAGTCAAAGAGGTGTACCTCAAGCAGTAGCCTGCCTTGGGATTCGGTGGTGGGTCGTCGCCCGAGGCTTGCAACCCCCGCAATTGGTGAGGAGCCCAGCCCCCTCACCCGAACAGCAAACACGCCACTCACGACGAGCTGATCGTCTACGGGAATATTCAAGGTGGGAAAACCGAGTCCGCGCCCGAGTTTTTTGCCGTGAATCACATGGCCGCAGAGTGTATAGAGCCTACCCATCAATGATTCGGCTCGTCTGAGGTTACCCCGCGCTAGCGCATCGCGCAGTGTTGAGCTTGAGGCTCGCTCACCATCGACCGAGACTGCCTCAACGCGATGGGCCTGCCAATTGTTGGTGGCGCCTGCGTCGAGGAGCATTGCAAAATCTCCCTGCCGCTTTGCGCCGAATCGGAAGTCATCCCCCACCACAATGTGCTT
>DBCQ01000027.1:160074-160377 GCA_002293155.1 Burkholderiales bacterium UBA954
TGCCCGAAATCGTAGAATCCAGAGCTCTTGGATTCCCAGTTCGCTGAGCGCCGCCGCTTTTCCGCGTAGGCCTTGGATTTTTCCGGGTGCTTTTTCCGGCGCAAAGAATGCTTTTGGGTGGGGCGCAAAGGTGACGGCAGTTGCCGTTAGCCCCTCACGGTTTGCAATTGCGCATGTTTCTTGAATTAACGCCTGATGACCACAGTGAACACCATCAAAGTTGCCGATCGTGACAACTCGGCCTACCTTGGCGGACCCCTGAGGGGAAATTCCTTGGAAAATCAGCATGTTATGGGGATTCGC
>DBCQ01000042.1:0-618 GCA_002293155.1 Burkholderiales bacterium UBA954
TTCCTCCAGGTAGGTAGAGGCTCGAAACATAAACATGCCGCTATTCCAAAAGTAACCCCCGTCTTCAAGATAACGCTTCGCGGTCTCCTGGTTCGGCTTTTCGACAAAAGCCTCTACTGGATACGCCGCCGACTTTTCCTTTGATGTTGGTGCTGAAGGACCTGCCGCCTTCACATATCCATAACCTGTCTCCGGGCTCGTTGGCACGATACCAAAGGTAACCATGGCGCCAGCCTCTGCGGCCGCCAGGCCCGCGACGATCGCCTGCTCAAAGGCTGCCCGATTCTGGACGACATGATCAGAGGGCAGTACAAGTAATACTGGATCGTAAGCTTCAGCGTGCTGCTTTCTCGCAGCGATGGCAGCAACAGCAATGGCGGGGGCGGTATTTCGGGCAACCGGCTCAAGAATTAATGAAAGTGGTGAAACGCCCAATTCTTTGCACTGCTCTGCCACCAAGAAGCGATGGTCATCATTTGCAATCACAATAGGCTCTAAAGGCAGAACCACGCCTTTTAATCGCTCTAGGGTTAGCTGGAAAAGTGTGCGCTCATCGGTTAAGCCCAGAAACTGCTTCGGCCGTAATGCTCGTGACAAGGGCCATAGTCTTGAACCGGA
>DBCQ01000042.1:714-1268 GCA_002293155.1 Burkholderiales bacterium UBA954
TTGGGATCCAAGGCAGCCTTAAGCGCGCACATCAGATTCATTTCAACGGGACTTTTATAACGCTTTGCCTCATCACGCCGAAGTTGGCCAAGCCCGTGCTCGGCGCTAATAGAGCCATTCATCGCAATCACCCGATCATGGACCCGTTTCCGTATCGTATCCTCATGGCAACTTAAAAACTCTACATAGTGCTGTCGACGTTGGGCAGCCTCAAGCCCTGATGGCCCCGCCACCGCGGTAACCGGGGGTGCCACGTTGTAATGCAGATTACCATCGCCGAAATGGCCGAAATTTATCAGCCGAATACCTGGATAGGCTGTCAGCATCTCTTGATCCATCTCAGAGATAAAACTCACCAAAGATGAAATGGGTAATGCAATATCGTGCTTGATATGAGGACCATCCTCGGCGGCGGCAAGAGTGATTGTTTCCCGTAGATGCCAGAGATTTTTTGCCTGCGCATAAGACTGGGCTACGATCGCATCTGAAATTACCGATTCCTCAAGTGCCCGGGCCATTACCTGCTCAAGCATTTCTGTCGCTGCCGATTCCGA
>DBCQ01000042.1:1367-2391 GCA_002293155.1 Burkholderiales bacterium UBA954
GCGCCCCGCGTGGATGTATCTGCGCCCCCAATAATCTCTGCTCCGACCTTTGCAATATCGGGAAAGTACTGGGTAACCAACTGGGTGCTGACAGCGGACATAAACTCAAATCCGGTCAGAGCCGCATCACAACGGGCCTGCGCGATCTCCAATAACCGCAATGCATCTGCGGGACAACTAACCCTAGCAAGAGCCGTCATCACGCCAAGAGGCTTTGGAAAAAGAGTTAATACGGCAGCTGTTATCAGGCCTAGCGTTCCCTCACTGCCAATGAAGAGATCGCGCAAATCATAGCCGGTATTATCTTTTCTTAAGCCACGCAGACCATCCCATACCTCACCATTTGCAGTTACAACCTCAATCCCTAGGCAGAGGTTGCGTGCATTCCCGTAGCGGAGCACCGCCGTGCCGCCCGCATTCGTTGCAAGGTTCCCGCCAATCGTGGCCGAACCCTCCGCGCCCAGACTCAGGGGGAACAATAGCCCCATTGATTCGGCAATCTCTTGAACCTGCTTTAAGGTAACACCCGCCTCAACCGTTATGGTTTTATTGGCGGCGTCTTGCGAGCGTACCCGCTGGAGTCTGGCGAGTGAGAGGATTACTTGCTGCCCACTCTGATCAGGTGTCGCACCACCCGAGAGGCCAGTATTGCCGCCCTGAGGAACCAGCGATACCTTGAGCCGATTGGCCAACCGAACAATCTCGCTAACCTGCCTGATGTCGCTTGGCAAGAGCACAGCAAGGGGCTTGCCAACATACCGCTTTCGCCAATCGGTTGAATAAGGCTCCAAATCTTGGGCGGAGACCTTCACGGCAGCATCCCCCAGAAGCGATGCCACCTGCTCTAAAAACTCTCCTGTCCGGGATTCGACCTCAGAATGCATAGTCAATCCCCCAATATTTAGAGTCGGGCGCGCGCCGACTACTTCACCCTGTTACGGTACTCTGCGGTACGGGTATCGATTTCGATTTTGTCGCCAATCTCAACAAAGGCGGGCACGGCGACCTCAAAGTTAGTTGGCGC
>DBCQ01000042.1:2479-3352 GCA_002293155.1 Burkholderiales bacterium UBA954
ACAACCGTTGTTGGAAGCTCCACGGAAATGGCACGGCCCTCATAAAACACTGCTTCACAGGCCATACCTTCTTCAACATAGTTCAACGCATCGCCCATCGATTCACTCTCAACCTCGTACTGGTTGTAGTCAGAATCCATAAACACATACATTGGATCTGCAAAGTAGGAATAGGTGACTTCTTTTTTGTCGAGTACGACAGTGTCAAATTTTTCGTCAGCCTTAAAAACGGTCTCTTGTCCAGAACCCGACAATAAATTCTTCATTTTCATTTTTACAACAGCGGAGTTCCGGCCTGATTTGTTGTATTCAGCCTTCAGCACCACCATAGGGTCTGAACCAATCATGACCACATTACCAACGCGAAGCTCTTGAGCGGTTTTCATAAAACGGACATCCAATATTAGTAAGACGCTTATTCTATCCTTTTAGGCTCGGTTTTCAATCTTGGTGAGCAATCTTCCCCCGATCGTTTTAGCCCCTTCTCAATCAATCTCAATCAATCCTGGCCCAGAATCTCGCTCTCAAGAGACCGCTCCAATGCAAGCTGATGGCAGCGCTGATTAAGCCGCTGCTTAACCGTGCTGTAGTCGCGCGCAAGCGCCTGCCAGGCTGCCCGTATATTTCGCGCCTGCGGCCCGGAAAAACTATTCCAGGCCCAATGAAAGTCGCGCAAGGTTTTTAACTCATCACTGAAAATTATTTGATTCATCCACCCCAAGAGCTTCTCGCGGTGGGCCGCCTGGACCTGACGGTAGGGCTGCCAGACAAACGGTGTCTGCCAGCACCCTGCGGCAGCCCAGTGGGCTCGAATAAAGGAATCCTCACCACGAACAAAATTGAGATCACAGCTCTGCAAAACCTCATCAAACT
>DBCQ01000017.1:0-4567 GCA_002293155.1 Burkholderiales bacterium UBA954
CCCCACGATTTAAACGTCGATCTTCATATGCACTCGAGTGCCTC
Organism: Burkholderiales bacterium UBA954; assembly: GCA_002293155.1. Taxonomy (GTDB): domain Bacteria; phylum Pseudomonadota; class Gammaproteobacteria; order Burkholderiales; family Burkholderiaceae_A; genus Lacustribacter; species Lacustribacter communis. The sequence goes on from DBCQ01000017.1 coordinate 45, forward strand.
AGACGGGGCGCTTGCCCCTGAGGCGGTGATCACGCGTGCCCACTTCAATGGGGTGCGGATGCTCGCATTGACCGATCACGACACACTGGCCGGACAGCATGAGGCCCGCGAGACGGCCCTGGCCCTGGGCCTGCAGTACATTCATGGGGTTGAAATCTCCGTGACCTGGGGTGGCGCTACCGTTCACGTGGTGGGGCTGAACTTCGATCCCCAGAGCCAGGTTTTAAATCAGGTGCTCACTGATATTCAGTGCGGCCGCCAGGCGCGCGCCCGCTTAATGGCGCAGGGCTTGGTCGAACATGGGCTCCCCGATGTGCTTGAGCAGGCTCAACACTACGCCGGCAATCCCGACCTCATTGGTCGCACCCACTTTGCGCGGGCGATGGTCGCAGCCGGGATCTGCCCCGATATGTCCGAGGTTTTCCAGCGCTACCTAGTGCCTGGAAAGCCGGGCTATGTGCCCCACGAGTGGGCAAGCCTTGGGCGGGCCGTCAAGGCGATCTGCGGGGCTGGCGGTGTGGCGGTCTTGGCCCATCCGGCGCGCTATCGCTTAAGTGCCATAGGCCAGTGGGCCCTGATCGATGAATTTAAGGCCCTGGGGGGCTTGGGCATTGAGGTTGTTACGGGCAGCCATAGTGATCAAGAGGCCCGAAGATTCCAGCGGGTCGCTGTTGAGCAGTCGCTTTTTGCCTCCAGGGGCAGTGATTTCCATGCCGAGGGGGAGAGCCGCTACGACGTCGGTGCGGTGCCGCCTCTGCCAGACGGGACACTTCCTGTCTGGCACGGCTGGATGCACTGATAAAATCAGGGCCAAATGTATCCTCAACGCGTTTTATCGGGCATGCGGCCCACGGGTGCCTTGCACCTTGGGCACTATCATGGGGTCCTCAAAAACTGGGTTCGTCTTCAGTCCGAATACGAGTGCCTTTTTTTTGTGGCCGACTGGCATGCTCTAACCACCCACTACACCGAGCCCCAGATCATTTCGGAAAATGTCTGGGAGATGGTGATTGATTGGCTTGCCGCAGGTGTTGATCCCGCCCAGGCCACACTTTTTATTCAGTCACGTGTTCCCGAGCATGCAGAACTCCACCTGCTGCTCTCCATGTGCACGCCACTGGGCTGGCTTGAGCGGGTACCCAGCTATAAAGACCAGCAAGACAAGCTCTCGGATCGTGATCTCTCTACCTATGGCTTTCTGGGCTATCCCCTGCTGCAGTCGGCCGATATCTTGATTTACCGAGCGGCCCATGTCCCCGTGGGGGAGGATCAGGTGCCCCACGTTGAGCTCACCCGCGAGGTCGCTCGACGCTTTAACCATCTCTATGGGCGCGAGCCCGAGTTTGAGGAAAAAGCCCTGCTCGCTGCGAAAAAACTGGGCAGTAAGCGGGCTAAGCTCTACTCCGAACTGCGTGATCGTTATCAAGAGCAGGGCGACGATAATGCGATCGAGCAGGCGCGCGCAATGCTGCAAGAGGCCCAGAACCTGACGATGGATGACCGTGAGCGATTGTTTGGTTATTTAGAAGGAGGGCGCCGACTGATTCTGGTCGAGCCCCATGCCCTCTTGACCCAGGCCTCAAGAATGCCGGGCTTAGATGGCCAGAAGATGTCAAAGAGCTACAACAATACAATCGCGTTGCGGGAAGAGCCCGATAGCATCGTGCAAAAGATGCGCAAGATGCCGACGGATCCCGCGCGGGTGCGGCGCGCAGATGTCGGCAACCCCGATCGTTGTCCGGTTTGGCAGCTCCACGAGGTCTACTCCGATGACCCGTGCCGTGATTGGGTTCAAAAGGGCTGCACCACGGCCGCGATCGGATGCCTTGAATGTAAGCAGCCCTTAATTGATGCGGTGTTGTCTGAGCAAAAGATTTTCCTTGAGCGGGCTAAGCCCTACGAGGACGATCCGGATTTACTGCGAAGCATCGTTGCGGATGGCTCAGAAAAAGCCCGTGAGATGGCCAAGCAAACGATGCGAGATGTGCGCGAGGCGATGGGCCTCGATTACAACTAACGAAGAACCTTTTATTTTGGATCGACAATGATTACCGGCAGCTTAGTGGCGATCACCACGCCAATGTTTGACGATGGCAGTCTCGATTTCGACAGCTACCGCAAGCTGATTGATTGGCATATCGAAAAAGGCACCAATGGGATTGTGGCGGTCGGCACAACGGGCGAATCGCCAACGGTTGATGTCGACGAGCATCTCGAACTTATCCGCGTGGCCGTGGAACAGACCGCAGGCCGCATTCCCGTCATCGCGGGAACTGGCGCGAACTCCACCCTTGAGGCAATCGAACTTACCCGAGAAGCCGCTGCACTCGGTGCCCAGGCATCGCTGCAGGTTGTGCCGTATTACAACAAGCCAACCCAGGAAGGCCTCTACCAACATTTCAAAACCATTGCGCAGGCCGTAGAACTCCCGATGATTTTGTATAACGTCCCCGGCCGAACGGTGGCTGATCTCGCCCACGAGACCACGCTTTTGCTGGCGCAGATCCCCAACATTATTGGTATTAAAGATGCAACAGGGAATATCGAGCGTGGCACCTGGTTAATTCGGGAGGCACCTGCAGGGTTTGCGATTTATAGTGGTGATGATGGAACTGCTGCCGCGCTGATGCTGATGGGCGGACACGGAAATATTTCAGTAACAGCGAACGTCGTGCCCGATCTGATGTCGAAACTCTGTGCCCTTGCGATGGCGGGTAATGCCCAAGAGACCAGTGAATTACAAAGGAAGTTACTGCCCCTGCATCGGGCGATGTTTATCGAGGCTAACCCAATACCCGTGAAGTGGGCCCTGGCCAGAATGGGCCGATCGAAGCCCGGAATTCGGCTACCCTTGGTGGCGTTATCGAAGTCAAACGAGTCGGTTGTGGAATCCGCATTAAAGAACTTAGGAGTTATTTCATGAAGCAGTGGTTTCAGTGCTGGTCCGCAACTACCTGCAACGCCCAGGATGCGCCCATCCAAGGCCTGCCTGTTTCGCTGCTTGCCTTGCCCTTAGTGGTTAGCGTCGCCCTGAGCGGTTGCGGCGCCTTGCCTGGCAACGACATCGATTACAAATCAGCGGCCCAGACAAAGGTAAAGCCTCTCGAGGTGCCGCCCGATCTGGTGGCGCCAGGCAAAGATGATCGATTCGCAATGCCCGCTTCGGGCAGTGCGAGTCGGGCTGAGTTTGAGCGCAGCCGCCTAGAACCCAAGAAATCCGATGGTGCTGTTCTCCCCGCGGTTACCGGCATGCGCATTGAGCGGCAATCCGATCAACGGGTCTTGGTCGTTGATCAGGCTGCCGACAAACTCTGGCCGATCGTTCGACAATTCTGGCTTGATAACGGATTTGTCTTGGCGCTCGAGAACCCCGATACCGGATTAATCGAAACGGATTGGGCTGAGAACCGCGCAAAGATTCCCGAAGACATCCTGCGTCGAACCTTGGGTAAGGTCTTTGATCGGCTCTACGATACCGGCGAGCGAGATAAGTTTCGCACCCGCCTAGATCGCGTGAACGACAATCAAACGGAAATTATCATTAGCCACCGCGGCGTGGTGGAACTCGCAACCACAACGTCTTCGGACATCAAAACAACCTGGACAAACCGCCCTGCTGATCGGGAGCTTGAGGCGGAGTTCTTGCGTCGTCTCATGCTGCGTCTTGGCGCCGATCAAAACCGGACTCGTGATCTACTGGCCCAGTCGGTAGCGGCAACGCCTACCGCCCAGATCGTCAAAACGGGCGATGCATCGTCGATTGAAATTGCAGAGTCATTTGACCGAGCCTGGCGGCGTGTTGGGGTCGCAATCGATCGTCTCGGATTTACGGTAGAAGATCGTGACCGTGCGAAGGGGTTGTTCTTCGTGCGGTACCGCGATCCGACCGTGAACCAGCAAGAAGAGAAGAAGGGATTCTTCTCGAAGCTCTTCTCTTCGAGTGCGGCGTCTGAATCGGCCGATCAATATCGGGTCCTCGTGGTGGCCAATGGTCAGAATGGAACGCGGGTATCGATTCTTGATAAAACGGGAAAGCCTGTAAACGATACCAATGCCCAACGGATGCTGTCGGTGCTCTTTGAGCAGTTGAAGTAATTGGTCGCGGTAATCACAACCTAGTCTCACGTTAACGTCAGCGGACGGGGTAGCGGGTTGCGGTTTACAAGCCTCTCAAGCGGTAGCGAGGGTAACGCCTTAGTGATTGAGGCCCATCGTTTGGGGCGGCAAGACCCCACTCGGGTGATGGTGGATTGTGGCCTTGGCCTTCGAGAGGCAGCCAAGCGGCTAGAGGCGCGGGGGTTGTGCATCAACGATATTGACGCGATCTTTGTGACCCACGAGCACGGTGATCATGTCGGAGGTGTCGCAAGATTTGCGCGTGCGGCCGATATCCCGGTCTTTCTTACCCACGGCACACGAATCGCTGGCTCCAATGAATTCTGGTCTGGTGTGCGAACACTTGAAGTCGATAGCCATGCCCGGCTGGAGTTTGGGGATCTCGTATTGAACTGTTTTCCTGTGCC
>DBCQ01000017.1:4759-5476 GCA_002293155.1 Burkholderiales bacterium UBA954
AAAGAGCGGATTGGTGGGCCTTATGGCCATTTATCGAATGCAATGTCGGCCTCGATTCTTGGGGCCCTCGATCAATCACGTTTGCAGATTGTGGTGGCGGCACACTTAAGCCGTCAGAACAATCGACCTGATTTGGTTGAGGCTGCCTTGCGTCCGGTATTGCGCAGTGAGGCGGCACTTGAGATTGCCTCTCAGGCTGAGGGCTTTGATTGGGTAGCGTTGGCCCAATAAAAAACGCCAACAATTGCTTGCTGGCGTTTTCACTACTGACTGCATTCTGCAGTCCGCTAAGAATTACTTCTTGGCGGGAGCAGCAGGTGCGGCAGGCGCTGCGGGCGCTGCAGCAGGTGCTGCATCGGCAGGCTTTTGCTCAGCAGCTGCGGGTGCTGGGGCGGGTGCTTTTGCTTCTTCTTTTTTGCCACAAGCAACAACACCGAGAGCCAAAATCATGGCTGCGAGGATCGACTTCTGCATTTGGTTTTCCTTAGAGATAAAAAATAAGAGGAGACGTTAACCAGAAAATCTAGCCTAGTTAACCCTTACATTATATACGATCCATCCGGCACGGTATACGTTGTAGAGGGCATCCTGCAGGGCTGGGGGAAGGTTAACGCAAGCCTTGCAATCAAGTTGACGAAAATCTGACAGCGCTTTTAAGAAAACCTGCGCATTTTGCGATTTTTTACCCGTCCCGGCAGGAGTCTTCCTCGAACCCTC
>DBCQ01000017.1:5577-17390 GCA_002293155.1 Burkholderiales bacterium UBA954
GCGCAGGCTAGCCGCAGCCCGAACTGGCCTGATTTTTTTAAAAACCGGGAAAGACTATCGGGCCTTGGGGGCGCCTCAAAGACGGCAGTGGCGGCAGGCTCACTTAGGCTTTTGGCCAGCGACTGCGCGATAGCCGCCTGGTTCGATAGGCCCGAGAAGTGTTCGGCAACCTGCTTCACCATGGCTGTGAGGAGTTCCTCCGGGATTGCGCCGGGGCTCTTGGTGGCGGCAAGCCACGGGTCCGACCAGGGCGATTGAGTCCTCGATTCCCAGTGGTTGGCCCAGACCCGGTCCGCTAGATCGAGTGGGCTTGGAGCCCGAAACCCGACCGACCAGGTCATGCAGTCCTTCCCGATGGCGGTTCCCCGGTGGGCCACATTGGGGGGCAGGTAAAGCAGGTCGCCAGGCGCGAGATTCCAACTCGACTCGGCACGGAACTGTCTGAGGATTTTCAGTGGGGCCCCATCAAGCAAGGCGGGCTTAAACCGGGCTGCGATCTCCCACCGCCGCTCGCCACTGGCCTGCACGAGAAAGACATCATAGGAATCGACATGGGCACCAATGCCTCCGTCGGGTCCAGCCACGCTGATCATCAAATCATCAAGCCGCGCCTCGGGAATAAATCGAAAGGCGTCGAGAAACAGATCAGCCTCGGGCATTAGGGTGTTGACTTGCTGCACGAGCACCGTCCAGCGTGAGCTGCGGTTTGATGGAATCTGTTTTGCTGTAAAGGGCCCGTGATGAAGCGCCCATCCCGCCCGTGTCTGACGAACGAGTCGCGATTCTGCGCGGTCGTCTTGGCAGAGTGCTAAGACATCATCGATTGACACGGTGGGCTCAAAATCTGGAAACGCACCCCGGACCAGCAGAGGTTTTTTCTGCCAGTAGTCACGCATGAATTGATTGGGTGTAAGTCCTCCGAGCCAGGTGACGGGTTGATTCGGAAGGGGTCGCTTGGAGCGTTGCTGACCTTGTTGCTGAAGTTGTCGCATAAGTTATTAAAAGAGCTTGAGCTGGGGCTTATTCGTTTCGGCGTGGCCCGCGTGATTAAAGTCTTGCTGTTTCTGGTTCGCAAGGGCCATCACATGTGCTGGCAGTCCGGCGAGTTTCGCCACCTGGATACCAAAGCTTCTGCTGGCGGGTCCGGGCGAAACCCGATGCAGAAAGACGAGTGTATGTTCATGCTCGACTGCTCCTACATGGACATTAACAATACCAGCGCCGTTGGTTGTAGTGGCAAGGGCCGTTAGCTCAAAGTAATGGGTTGCAAAGAGCGTGAGGCAACGATTGTCGTGGGCCAGGGTCTGCGCAATCGACCATGCCAGTGCAAGCCCATCTGAGGTTGAGGTGCCGCGGCCAATCTCATCCATGAGCACCAGGCTCTTTGGGCTTGCCCGGTGCAGGATCATGGCCGCCTCGGTCATCTCCACCATGAAGGTAGAGCGCCCACCCGCAAGATCGTCAGCCGCGCCGATGCGTGTAAATATTCGATCGAGTTCTCCAATGGTGGCTCGCTTGGCCGGCACCGGGGCCCCCATCCGACCGAGTATTGCAATGAGTGCAACCTGACGCATATATGTCGATTTGCCGCCCATATTTGGCCCCGTGATGATCTGCATGCGATCGCCGCCATCTAGTGTCGTGTCATTGGGCGTGAAATCCGGCATGCTATTGGCCAAAATAGGATGTCGGCCTTCGGTGATGTGAATCACCGCCTCATCGGAGAGTTCGGGTAGCACCCAGCGGTCTTGGCTGATGTGTGTCGAAAGGCTTGTGAGGCAATCGAGGCTGGCAAACGCCTCGGCTGCGATCTGGATCTGCGGGACAAAAGGATCCAGTGTGTCGAGCAGGCAATCAAAGAGATACTTCTCCCTTGCAAGGGCCCGCTCCTGGGCCGAGAGTGCTTTTTCTTCAAAGGCTTTGAGCTCGGGTGTAATGAACCGTTCTGCATTTTTTAGGGTCTGACGACGCTGATAGTCATCCGGTGTTTTTCCAAGCTGCCCCGCAGTAATCTCAATGAAGTAGCCGTGGACTGCATTAAAGCCCACCTTAAGATTGGCAATTCCTGTGCGCTGCCGCTCCCGGGCCTCCATCGCCAACAAGAATTCGCCACTGTCGTTTTGTAGGCTGCGGTATTCGTCGAGTTCGGTATCAAAGCCCGTACGAATGACGCCGCCATCGCGAATCTGTAGGCTGCACTGATCATCAATGGCACGCTGAAGAAGGGCTGCACACTCGTTTAATACGGAGTGGTGAGCAAGGCCCTGCCCAAGGGCGGTGATTAATGGTGGGGCAAGGTTCTCGGCTGTAGCCTTCGTGATCAGGTCATGCACCGATTGCAATGCCATAAGCGACTGCTTGAGTGCAAGACACTCTCTTGGGCGTACATTGCGCAGGCTAATGCGGCCAGCGATACGGCCAATGTCAGAAATTGATGCAAAGGCGCTACGCAGTTCAGAGCCGAGTTGCTGTGTCGCTTCGGATTTTACGATCCAAGCAATTGCAGCCTGCCTGGCACTTACGGCGTGATTGTGCCGAAGTGGCGCGACAATCCATTGCCGAAGTTTTCGGCTTCCCGGTGCAGTGATGCAACGATCAAGAGCAGATAAGAGCGTGGTCTGATCACTGGCCTCGGCAAATAACGGCGAGACAAGCTCCAGGGTTCGGCGGGCAATGGAATCAATGATCAGGGTGTCATCGGGGCGAAACTGTTGCGGTGCCTGGAGGTGCGTGAGCGCGCGGCCTTGGCTTCGCTCGGCATAGGTAATCAAGGCGGCGATCGCCCGCAGTGCATGTGTAGCGTGGGGCTCTTGATCAAGCTCATAGGCCGACAGCGACAAGACCCTGAGCCTACTTCTCAGCAACTCTGCACCACGTTTGGCATCGAATTCCCACGGTGGGCGCGACGTTACCGTGCCCGTAATCTCACCTCGTAGACTGCAGGTCTCACTCAGAATCACCTCTGCGGGGTTGATCTGTGTGAGCAGTGCATTCCACGGATAGTGCGCATCACAGCGTGCCCAGTAGAGTTCACCGCTTGCCACATCGCACCAGGCAATGGCAGCATGGGTGTGGCCGCCTTGCTCTTCGATATCGATGGCCGCACACCAGGCCTGCACACGATCAGGAATTAAACTGGCTTCATTCATGGTGCCGGGTGTGATCACGCGGACCACCTTGCGCTCTACCGGGCCTTTTGAGGTTGCGGGGTCGCCGACTTGTTCGCAGATCGCGACCGACAATCCTTTGGCCAGTAGTTTTGCAAGATAGCCTTCGGCGGATTGGACAGGAACACCTGCCATTGGAATTGGGGCGCCATTACTCTGGCCCCGTGCGGTGAGCGTAATGCCAAGTAATCGAGATGCAGATTGGGCATCCTGATAGAAGAGTTCGTAGAAGTCGCCCATGCGATAAAACACGAGCATGTCCGGATACTCGGCTTTTACCGCCAGGTATTGGCGCATCATGGGCGTGTGAGCGTTACTCATGATCAACAACGGGTGAGGGGTTGAGTTACCGAGAGTCCATCTGTTGCTTGAGTGCGGGCCCTTTTTTCGGATCAACGAGTTTGTACTTCGATAAAATAGAAACGAGTTGGCCAAAAACTTTGGGTGAGGCGCCAATAATATTCTCTTGGAATAGATAATCCGAATCGCCTTTAAAGTCGCCGACAAGCCCTCCGGCCTCAGTGATTAAGAGGCTACCCGCTGCTGCATCCCAAGGCATAAGCCCCATTTCAAAAAAGCCATCAAGACGCCCGCAGGCAACGTAGGCTAAATCAAGGGCGGCTGCGCCGGGCCGACGCAGCCCTGCGGTCTTCTGGGTAAGTTCTTTAAACATTACCGTGAAGGTCTCGAGGGATTCGAAGTCTCGAAAAGGAAAGCCGGTTCCAATGAGGCTTTCATCGAGTCGGTCGCGTTGGGCAACGCGGATGCGGCGGTCGTTGAGCATCGCTCCCTTGCCTTTTGAGGCAATAAACAAATCATTGCGCACGGGGTCGTAGATTACCGCCTGTGTAATCTGACCCCGATACGACAGGCCGATCGAGACTGCGTATTGTGGAAACCCGTGAATAAAGTTAGTGGTGCCATCGAGCGGATCGATGATCCACACAAACTCAGACGCCGACTTGCGTTGGCCATTGCGCCCGGCGCCTGCGGTCCCGGTTTCCTCTGCCAGGAAATCATGGTCGGGGTAGGCGGTGGCGAGTACCTCAATAATTGCTGCCTCAGCGGCCTGGTCGACTTCGGTGACAAAGTCGTTCGGTGCCTTGCGTCCGATCCGAAGAAGATCGAGGTCAAGGCTTGCGCGATTGATAATGGTGCCTGCACGGCGGGCAGCTTTAACTGCCGTATTGAGCAATGGATGCATGGTCGAGTCTTTTAAGGAGCGAGGAAAAACAAGGCATCATTGTGCCTATGCAAGATTCTAGATCCTTTCCTGTCTTAGCGGATGTATTGCGGCGCATTCGTTTTGTGCTGGCCAATCCCAGCCATCCCGGTAATGTCGGCTCGACCGCACGCGCGATGCAGGCGATGGGCTTTCACCAGCTCTTTCTGGTTGACCCTGAAGACTCCAAGATAGCAATGCGGGCCGATGCGGTAGCCCTATCCTCGGGAGCGGCGCGGGTGCTCTCCGGGGTGGTGGTCTGTTCGCTAGACCAGGCGCTTGGCCCCTCGACCTGGAGTTGCGCTCTGAGCGCTCGTACGCGGGAGTTTGAGCCGCCTCGTCTATCGCTTGAGGCCGCCTGCGAATCCTTGCTCGACCACTTCGAGCGTGCACCTGGGGCGCAGGCCGCTTTTGTGTTTGGGGCAGAACGATCAGGCCTCACCAACGATCAGTTGTTGGCATGCCGCCATGTCTGCAGTTTCGATGTTGAAGAGAAATTTAGCTCCTTAAATCTCGCTCAGGCAGTTCAGGTTGTCGCTTACGCAATGCGGCGCGCAGCCCGAGAGCGTCTGGTGGGTGCAATGACGATGGTGATGGACGACAACCTCGCGAATCGAGTCGGTAATCAGCGTGAGACCGCCAAGCCTGCCGACCATGCTGCTGTTGCGGGATTGCACGCCCATCTGGTTCGTGTTGCGGTTCGGGTTGGGTATTTAAAGCCAGACAATCCGGGCCGATTTGATGAGCGGCTGAAGCGGTTTTTAGCCCGAAAAGAGATGTGGGAGGATGAAGTACAGATGTTAAGAGGGCTATGCACAGAGATTGAGCGGCTCTCCTGATACTCTTATGCCATGTTAAACGCCCTTCGAGACGACATCCAAGCCATTCTCGACCGCGATCCCGCGGCGAGAAACACCTTCGAGGTCTTGACCTGTTATCCCGGCTTACATGCCTTGTGGCTTCATCGCCTGGCCCATCTGTTCTGGGCCTCTGATCTTGCGCCCCTGCGGTGGTTTGCCCGATTCATCGCAATGTTGTCGCGTTGGCTAACCGGTATTGAAATCCATCCGGGGGCAAGGCTCGGACGCGGGGTATTCATTGATCATGGCATGGGTGTGGTAATTGGTGAGACAACCGAGATTGGTGACCACTGCACGATTTATCAAGGTGTAACGCTTGGTGGCACATCATTGGTTAAAGGCAGTAAGCGTCACCCAACACTCGAGTCGCGTGTCGTGGTGGGTGCGGGTGCAAAGGTGTTGGGCCCCTTTACGGTCGGAGAGGCCGCAAAAATCGGATCCAATGCGGTTGTGGTGAAGGCGGTACCCGCAGGCGCCACCGTGATCGGTATCCCCGCGCGTATTGTCGATGAACAATATGCGGATTCCATGGCACGGCAGGTCGAGGGTGATCGCTTTGCAGCCTACGGTGTGACCCCTGGTCTACAGGACCCAGTCGATGTGGTGTTGCATCAGTTGGTCGACGAACTTAAGCGACAGCAAGAGGAAATCGAGGCGTTAAAAAAACGCTAAATCGCCTGAATTCCTGCTGCATCCACCCAGAGGCCTCCGCCATGGGGCGGTGCCCAGTCCGGAAGTACCCAGCGTAACTTTCCATTGGACATCACACTGCGCCCAGGCCTGTGGGTATGGCCGTGCAGTAAAAGGTCGGCGCCTAATTGGTCAGTCAAGAAGGCGGCATCGGCATCGGTGACATCCATGATCGCCATTGATTTAACTGATTTCTCGTGCTCACTCTGCATCCGCAAATCACGTGCGACCTCTTGCCGCTGTGCTAAGGGCTTACTTAGGAAATCGGTCTGCCATGGGCCAGTTCTCAGCTGACGGCGAAAGGCTTGATAGTCGGTATCCGCGGTGCAGAGCTGGTCACCATGGGTGAGGAGAATTTTCAGACCTGAATCAATACTCAATACGCAAGGGTCACGCAGTAGCGTAGCTGCGCAGGCGTTAGCGAACTGATCGCCCAATAAAAAATCGCGATTGCCATGCATGATATAGGGGGCATGGCCTCTTTGAGCGAGTTGCTGCAAGCAGGTCACGAGTCGCGTCTCGCAGGTGTTTGGGCCTGCAGTGTCTAAAAGATCATCACCGATCCAGGCGTCAAAACAGTCGCCCAGGATAATGATCGACTCGGGCTTTAGGCGTATCGATTCGCGCTCAAGCCAGCCCAGGAATCGATCGGTGAGCTCTGGGTCGTCGTTACTAAGATGAATATCAGAGCAGAGCAGGGCAGAGCGAGTCCCAAGCGCGGCTTGTCTTGCGCCTGGCTGAGATTCGCCCGGAGTACTCATTACTACTTTGCGATTTCCGCCTTCAGAATCGAGACAGGTTCGAGCGGAACGTTCTGATGAAAGCCGTTATTACCCGTCTTTACTTTCTTAATCTTGTCCACCACATCAGTGCCCGCTACAACTTTTCCGAAAACGGCATAGCCCCAGCCACTCGATGTTGGAGAGCTGAAATTTAAGAAATCGTTATCCGCTACGTTAATAAAAAACTGCGCACTCGCTGAGTGTGGGTCGCTCGTGCGGGCCATCGCGATGGTGTATTTCATATTCTTTAGCCCATTATCGGCCTCGTTTTGAATGGTATTTTTTGCGGGTTTCTGATCCATCTTTGCGGTGAAGCCACCCCCTTGGATCATGAAGTTATCCATCACGCGATGGAAAATCGTGCCATCGTAGTGGCCTGATTTAACGTAGGCTACAAAGTTATCAACGGTCTTGGGGGCCTTCTTGCCGTCTAACTCGAGCGTGATGTCGCCCATTGAGGTTTTTAGGTTCACTTTCATTGTGGCATTCTCCATATCAATAATTGAGTTCAGGTTGGTATTAGCGGTTCGTGAGGATTCGTGAAGAACGCATCGCTGGCATCTTGTTGAGATAATCGAGTTTGAGTCTCACGCTGGGCGAGGGTTGATTTGATTTGGCGGCTTTCTGATAGGCGCTCATCGCAAGCCGCGTATAGACATCGGCTAGGTTTTCGTGGGCAAGCGCATAGTCTGGCCGGTTCTGGACGGCGCGCTCGAGTAATAAACGCGCCTTCTGAAGATCGTTCTGATCGACATAGAGCGCCGCTAGGTTGTTATAGGTTTCCGCCAGCTCCGGGAAATCTTCAGTGAGTAACTCAAAGACTGAAATCGCCTCTGCAGTCTTTCCGATTTCGGCAAAGAGTACGCCCTGGAGAAACCGCCATTGGGGGTCTCTTGGCCTTTTGGCAAGGTTGGATTCAACACGGTCAGCCGCCTCACGCCATTGCTGTCGGGCAACAAATTCACGCGCTTCGATCAATTCGGGTGAGGCCGAGGGGGCCATGGGACGGCCAGGCATTAAGCCCGTGCGGTTCGCGGGCTGGTCTGCCGATTGCGGGGCCGGGGTCTGCGCGGCGGCTGGCCCTACAAGGGCCAAGGCGAGAGCCAGCGATAGGGCAATAATGGAGTTGTTGGTCATTCCCATAAAATGCGAGCAGTTGCAGTAATTCTCTGGGACTTGAGTCTAGCATGGTGAATTCTTGAAAATTTTTAATACTCTGACCCGGTCTAAGGTGGATTTTGAGCCCATCACGCCGGGACATGTCCGGATGTATGTCTGCGGCATGACGGTCTACGATTTCTGCCATGTCGGGCACGCCCGGGTCATGGTGGTCTTTGATGTTGTGAGCCGTTGGCTCAGGGCGCGTGGCTACGAGGTGACCTACGTTCGAAACATTACCGATATCGACGACAAAATCATTAAGCGGGCGGTTGAAAATGGCGAACCCATTGCTGCGTTGACCAATCGGTTTATCCAGGCCATGCACGAGGATGCGAGGGCCCTAGGGGTGATTGATCCAGATCACGAGCCCCGGGCGACAGACTTCGTGCCTCAGATGCTCGATGTAATTGATGCGCTTAAGAAAAATGGATTGGCATATCAGGCGGCGTGTGCAGATGGCAGCGCGGGAGACGTCAACTTCGCCGTGCGGGAATTTCCTGGCTACGGAAAACTCTCTGGTAAATCGCTCGACGAGTTACGGGCAGGTGAGCGGGTGGCCGTCAATGATGGCAAGCGCGACCCCCTTGACTTCGTGCTGTGGAAGCAGACCAAGCCCGATGAGCCCAAGGATGTTCGTTGGCCCTCGCCATGGGGAGAGGGCCGGCCAGGCTGGCATATTGAGTGTTCGGCAATGAGTTGCACACTTTTGGGTAAGCATTTTGATATCCACGGTGGCGGCGCCGATCTCCAGTTTCCTCACCACGAAAATGAGATTGCCCAATCCGAAGGTGCGTATGGAATTGAGACCGGTAAGCCCTTCGTGAATCTCTGGATGCATAACGGATTTGTTCGGGTTGATGACGAGAAAATGTCGAAGTCCCTGGGTAATTTTTTTACGATTCGTGAAGTCATCAAGAAGTTCGATCCGGAGGTGGTTCGGTTTTTCATTCTTCGCGCGCACTACCGCAGTCCGCTTAATTATTCAGACACACATCTCGAAGACGCCCGCCAGGGACTTGGCCGTCTCTATACCGCCCTAGCCGGAGCGGGAATCGACGACGAATGGCCCAATATCGAGCAACAGATGGATTGTGAGGCTGTCGCCAATGAGTTTTCGGATCACCCCGAAGTAGCCCGCTCGATCAAGGCTTTTGGCGATGCAATGGACGACGACTTTAATACCCCAATCGCGATTGCGGCACTCTTTGACTTGGCAACCATTATTAACAAAGAGAGTGAACCTCTCCTACGAAAGCAGCTTGCGCGGCTGATGCGCGCGTTGGCAGCGAGCCTTGGGCTTCTGGCCAGAGCACCAACGACCTACGCGCAGTCGGGCGTAGCGGTTGCCTTAGATCCACCTCAGATAGAGGCTCTCATTGCAGAGCGTCGGGCAGCCAAAGCGGGGCGAGATTTTGCTCGGGCCGATCAGATTCGGGCCGACCTACTGGCTCAGGGCATAGTCCTTGAGGACAGCGCGGCAGGGACAACCTGGCGAGCGCAATAAGCCCTTTTATAAGACAATAGGGCCCCTATGACCGCGCAAGCCACTTCAACACCCAAACAAACCTTTTTGGATTTCGAGCTCCCCGTTGCGGAACTCGAGAACAAGATCGACGAACTGCGTTTTGTTCAGAGCGATTCGGCTGTCGATATTTCGGAAGAAATCAGCCGGTTAAGAACCAAGACTGAGAATCAGTTAAAAGATATTTATTCCAAACTCACGCCTTGGCAGATTGCGCAGGTGGCCCGGCACCCACAGCGGCCTTATACGCTTGATTACATCAGCCTGATGTTCACCGACTTTTATGAGTTGCACGGCGATCGTTCCTTTGCAGATGATCCTGCGATCGTCGGGGGGCTGGCGCGCTTTAACGGACAAAGCGTCATGGTGATTGGCCATCAGAAGGGACGTGATTTAAAAGAGCGGACACTGCGCAACTTTGGCATGCCGCGTCCCGAGGGCTATCGCAAGGCTTTGCGTCTAATGGAGCTTGCCGAGAAGTATAAAATTCCCGTGATTACATTGGTGGATACGCCAGGGGCCTATCCAGGAATTGGCGCGGAAGAGCGCGGACAGTCGGAGGCCATCGGCAAGAATTTAATTGTGATGTCTGGGCTTCGCGTGCCGATCATCTCTGTGATTATTGGAGAGGGCGGCTCCGGCGGTGCGCTTGCAATCGCGGTCGGAGACGCCTTATTAATGCTGCAGTACTCCACCTATTCGGTAATCTCCCCAGAGGGCTGTGCGTCGATTCTCTGGAAGAGTGCAGATAAAGCCCCTGAGGCTGCCGAGACCTTAGGCATTACCGCACAGCGATTAAAGGCCCTGGGTCTGATCGACAAAATTGTGACCGAGCCCTTGGGCGGCGCCCACCGTGATCATCAACAGATGGCCGATTCTTTGAAAAAGGCGGTTGCCGACTCTCTGCGTGCGTTTCAGAACCTCGATACAGAGTCCTTGATTGCACAGCGTCACGCACGAATTCGTGCGCTTGGTAAGTTCAAGGAAATCAAGGCGTCTTAAATGTCGCTCCATCTTGTGGTGGGGCTATCGGGTGGGCTTGACTCTACTGTGCTGCTGCATCTCATGCACCGCATGCAGCAAAAGCTTCCGCAACTCTTTAGGTTATCTGCAATTCATGTCGATCACGGGCTACAGGCCGCCTCAGCGCAGTTTGTTACCCAGTGTGAGGCGATCTGCAGACAGCTAAGTCTTCCTCTAACGGTTGTCCGGGTTCAGATTGCGCAGGCAGAGATTACGTCGCTGGGTCTTGAGGCCGCGGCAAGGCGGCATCGGTATCAGGCAATAGCACAATCGCTGCCCGATCAGGCCGTACTCGCCTTAGCCCACCATCGCGATGATTTACTCGAAACCGCACTTCTGCAATGGATTCGCGGGGCAGGGCTTGAGGGCTTGTCTGCAATGAATCGCTTATCGAAGCTGGATCTTGGTAATCGCATCATCATGCGTTGGCGTCCGCTACTCGATCAGAGCCGTCAGTCGTTATTGGAGTATGCGAGTCGAGAAAACCTTGGTTGGATTGAGGATCCAACCAATTCGGATACCGATATCGCACGCAATCGGATTCGTCTAGAGGTGATGCCGGTATTAAGGAGTCTTCGGCAGGGCGCAGATAGCGCGATGGCGCGAAGTATTGTTCACCTGCAGACCGCCCGTGATCTTTTAGAGCTGGTCACCGAGCAGGCGCTCGAAGAAAGCCGTATGCCCGAGGGCCGGCTGAATCTAGATGTCTTGTTTGCGCAAGACGAGGCCTTGGCGGCCCGAATTATTCGCGGCTGGCTCAAGCAGCACGGCGCTCCGACCCCTCCCACGAAACGGCTCGCCGAATTTCTGCGCCAGTTGCGGGTGGCCCGCGAGCCCTTTGCGCAGATGGATCTGGCCGATCCCGCTTCGGGGCAGGCCTGGCAGGTCATTCGGGAACGTGGTTTTCTAAGGATTGGGCGATAATCTCTGTCTTACTGTTAGTGAGCCACTTCATCTCAATTGTTTAAACACCATGGCATTAATCGTTCATAAATACGGCGGAACATCGATGGGCTCAACAGAGCGCATCAAGAACGTTGCCCGTCGGGTTGCCAAATGGCAAAAGGCGGGTCATCAGGTCGTGGTAGTCCCCTCTGCGATGTCAGGGGAGACGAATCGCCTCTTGGGCCTTGCGAAAGAAATTTCAGAGCGCGCCGATGCGCGGGAACTGGATCAGATTGCATCGACTGGCGAGCAGGTCTCGGTAGGTCTTCTGGCAATTGCACTTCAGGCGATTGGGGTTAAGGCGAAGAGCTATACCGGCTGGCAGGTCCCCGTAAAGACGGATTCGGCCTATTCCAAGGCAAGGATTGAGTCGATTGATGATGCACGTATTCGAAAGGATTTAGAGTCCGGCCATGTTGTTGTGGTGACAGGGTTTCAGGG
>DBCQ01000017.1:17549-18684 GCA_002293155.1 Burkholderiales bacterium UBA954
CCCGAGGCCAAGCGTCTTGAAAAAGTTACTTTTGAAGAAATGCTCGAGATGGCAAGCCTGGGGTCTAAGGTGTTGCAGATCCGCTCTGTCGAGTTTGCTGGTAAATACAAAGTCAAGACCCGGGTGCTCTCGAGCCTTACGGATCCGGATATTGCGCTAGCAGAGGAGGCGCAATCTGGCACCCTGATTACGTACGAGGAAGATGAAACTATGGAACAAGCCGTTATTTCTGGAATCGCGTTTAACCGCGATGAAGCCAAGGTGACAGTTGCGGGTGTGCCCGATAAGCCTGGAATTGCTTACAAAATATTAGGGCCCATTGCAGCAGCGAATATCGATGTCGATATGATTATTCAAAACGCGAGCCACGATGGCATGACTGATTTCTCGTTTACGGTTCACCGTAACGAACTTGACAAAGCGCTTGAGGTGTTGAAGTCTGACGTTCAGTCGGTAATTCAGGCCCGATCAATCTCCGGCGCCAAGGATATTTGTAAGGTCTCCGTTGTCGGCATTGGCATGCGTAGCCATGTGGGTATCGCAAGCACTATGTTTGAGACGCTCTCTAAAGAGGGGATCAATATTCAAATGATCTCAACGAGCGAAATTAAGATCTCGGTGGTAATTGATGATAAGTACATGGAATTGGCGGTTCGCGCGCTTCATAAGGCGTTTGAGCTAGAATCCTGATTCCGTCGCAAAAACGGAGACGTGACCGAGTGGCCGAAGGTGCTCCCCTGCTAAGGGAGTATGTGCCAAAAGCGCATCGAGGGTTCGAATCCCTCCGTCTCCGCCACAGGATTCGAACCAGCTATTTGGTCTGCCCAGTGAGTGGATTTTGTTAGGCGGCGCGCTTAGCGCGTGTTGAAGGCCCCTTCGCTAATCTTTCAGCCATACGAGTCTGCCAGCCAGGCCCAGTTGCCTTCCAGCGTTCGATAACATCCGGTGGCAAACGAAGGCTAATCATTTGACGCGGGTTCGCTGATTTTGGTCTCCCACCTTTCCTCAGTGTGGCTCGAGCCAACATGTCCTCGGTCAGTTCGGGAAGCTCCTTGTATTCATGAGGTTTGATCACATGCGAATCGACGCGCTTTAGATCAGAGCCCAAGGTACGGCGTAAGGCGAGTTTGCTCAC
>DBCQ01000070.1:0-5861 GCA_002293155.1 Burkholderiales bacterium UBA954
TGGGCAAGGTGATCTTGAGAGAAAACGCGAGTGTCTGGTTTGGAGCAACGCTGCGTGGCGATAACGAGCCAATCGAGATTGGGGTGGGATCAAACGTACAAGAAGGCGCGGTGCTGCATACCGATCCCGGCTCGCCACTGACGGTTGGTCGCAATGTAACGATCGGGCATCAGGCGATGCTTCATGGCTGCACCGTTGGCGATGGCAGTCTGATTGGGATTCAGGCGGTCGTATTGAACAACGCAGTGATCGGCAAGAATTGTCTGATCGGCGCATGTGCCTTAGTCACAACGGGCACGGTTATTCCCGATCGCTCGATGGTGCTGGGCTCACCCGCAAAGGTCGTGCGCGAACTCACGGACGAAGAGATCGCAGGCATGCACCGCGGGATTCAAGGCTATGTCACTCGGGCCGCGCATTTTCGAGACCATCTAAAACGAATCGACTAACCATTGACAAAGCCCCTTGCTGATCGGCTGTTGCGTCTCATGTTTGATGGCGGTGGCGCCCGCGCCCATCTCGTTCAGCTCGATCGCTCCTGGCTTGAGGTGGCGTGCAAACACGATACCTCCCCCGATGTCATGCGCCTATTGGGCGAGATGAGTTGCGCAAGTATTTTGCTCAGCGCAAGCCTAAAGTACGAAGGCTCAGTCATTCTTCAGATCCATGGCGATGGGCCTGTGCGGCTTGCCGTCGCAGAATGCAATGCCAAGCTTGGGTTTCGCAGCACCATCAAGATGTCGGAGACCCTGGAGCCCGCCCCAGGTGCAGACTGGAAGGCGCTAGTGAATCAGAATAATCTCGGCCGATTTAGCGTTGTGCTCGACCCGAAGATCGATAACCAACACCCTTATCAAGGCATTGTTCCCCTGCATGAGGCAGGCGTTGCCCAGGCCCTGGAATCCTATATGCAACGATCTGAACAATTGCCAACGCGGCTATGGCTTGCCTGCAATGGCGAGCGCGCTGCAGGCCTGCTACTTCAGAAAATGCCACATCAGGGCGGTACGAACAAAAAAAGTGATGCCCAATCCGAAGCGGCAACAGAAGCAAGCGACGATGACTGGGAGCGCTTAATCACACTCGCCCAGACCGTTACCGCAGAAGAACTGTTAAACGTCGAGGCCGAGACACTCCTCCACCGGTTGTTCTGGCAAGAAGCCCCCAAGCTGCTTGAGGATAAACCGGTTCAATTCTCATGCTCATGCTCGCGGGCACGTGTTGGCCGAATGCTTAAGACACTCGGGGCAGAGGAGGTGGAATCAATTCTCGCTGAGCAAGGCCAGGTGGATGTCCACTGCGACTTCTGCAACGCGGCCTACCACTTCGATGCAGTCGACTGCGCTGCGCTCTTTACGGGCGAGCATCCCCCTTCTTCGGAGGATCCTTCAACGATCCACTAGCCGGTGCAACGGGCTTGGCCCACTGAACGAAGCTCTCACCAGGCTTAATGAGACCAAGCTCATAACGGGCCCGCTCCTCTGCTGCGCGGGGGCTACTCTTAAAATCCCGGACCTCGGCCTCTAGCTCAAGAATACGTTGGCGTCTCGCCTCGTTTTCGGTCTCGCGGACTTCAATCTGCCGCTCTAATCGCCAGACCCGAATCCAGCCTCCCTGGCCAAACCAGAGAGGAAACTGCAACAGAATCAAAGCGCCAAGTAACACACTGGTGAGACTCGGCGTTGGGAGCTTTTTTAGAAATTCAGCAAGCCGGCCCATGGACGATAGTGCGTGATCAGTCACTGTTGAGACACCAAGACATCAGCCGCCCGATCGCTAGCGGTGAATGTTGTAAAACGCATCCATTGCTGGATACGCTGCTGCATCGCCGAGATCTTCTTCGATTCGCAACAACTGATTGTATTTCGCGGTGCGATCCGAGCGCGACATCGAGCCTGTCTTGATCTGCAAGGCATTCGTGCCCACTGATAGATCGGCAATGGTTGTATCTTCGGTCTCACCAGATCGGTGCGAGACCACCGCGGTGTAGGACGCCCGTTTGGCCATCTCAATTGCCGCAAATGTCTCCGACAAGGTTCCGATTTGGTTAATCTTAATCAGGATCGAATTGGCGATGCCTTTTTGAATCCCCTCGCGCAGAATCTTCGTATTGGTCACGAATAAATCGTCGCCAACCAACTGAACCTTCTTGCCCAGTAACTCGGTCTGGTAGGCCCAGCCCTCCCAGTCGTTCTCCGCGCAGCCATCTTCAATCGAGATAATCGGGTACTTATCCACCCAGCCCGCCAAGAGGTGCGAAAAATCTCTACTGCTCAAGCTTAGATTTTCACCTGCTAAGGTATAGACACCGTTTTTATAGAACTCTGAGCTTGCGCAATCCAATCCAAGCGCAATCTGTCGACCGGGCTCGTAGCCCGCCATCTCAATCGCGTTTAAGATGAGCTGGATTGCGGCCTCGTGATTCTTCACGTTTGGTGCAAAGCCCCCCTCATCCCCTACCGCGATTGACATGTTCTGATCGTGGATCAGTTTTTTAAGGCACTGGAATACCTCGGCGCCATAGCGGACTGCCTCTCGGAAGGTTGGCGCGCCTACCGGAATAATCATGAACTCTTGTAAATCAATATTGTTGTTGGCGTGCGCGCCGCCATTGATCACATTCATCATGGGCACTGGCAGTTGCATCGGTGCGGAGCCCCCGAAGTAGCGATACAGAGGCAACCCCGCCTGCTCCGCAGCCGCCTTTGCGACCGCCATTGATACCGCCAGCATCGCGTTTGCACCAAGACGTGACTTATTTTCTGTGCCGTCGAGATCAATCAGGGTCTTGTCGATAAAGGCCTGCTCGCTGGAATCGAGCCCCATCAGGGCCTCGGAGATCTCTGTGTTGATGTGCTCCACAGCCTTCATCACGCCTTTGCCGAGATAGCGTCCCTTGTCGCCATCGCGAAGTTCAATCGCCTCGCGGGATCCTGTCGATGCGCCAGAGGGCACGGCAGCCCGGCCCATCACACCACTCTCAAGCAAGACATCACACTCGACGGTGGGGTTACCGCGGCTATCAATAATTTCTCGGCCAATCAGATCAACAATCGCAGTCATCGTTTTTCCTTAATTAAAATCATCTTCGAGATAGGGCTGACTCTTCACCGTGCGATCAATCGCCGCCAACTGAGTGAGCAGCGTCTTCATCCG
The DNA here is from genome assembly GCA_002293155.1 of Burkholderiales bacterium UBA954. Taxonomy (GTDB): domain Bacteria; phylum Pseudomonadota; class Gammaproteobacteria; order Burkholderiales; family Burkholderiaceae_A; genus Lacustribacter; species Lacustribacter communis. The sequence continues at coordinate 3,157 of DBCQ01000070.1, forward strand.
ATGTAAAGGGACTGCATTGGGCCCATCAGAGAGCGCCTTTGCAGGATTCGGGTGTGTCTCCATGAAAATACCTGCAACGCCAACCCCAATTGCTGCCCGCGACAACACCGGCACAAACTCGCGCTGGCCCCCCGACGAGGTACCCTGACCACCCGGCAACTGCACGGAGTGGGTGGCATCAAAGACGACGGGGCAGCCCGACTCCCGCATGATGGCCAGGCTTCGCATATCACTGACTAGGTTGTTATAGCCAAAACTCACGCCACGCTCGCAGGCCATGAATCGGTCGGGGTCTAGGCCCGACTCCTGCGCAGCATCACGGGCCTTTTGAATGACATGCTTCATATCCGAGGGCGCAAGAAACTGCCCCTTTTTAATATTCACGGGCTTTCCGCTTTTTGCAACCGCACGAATGAAATCGGTCTGCCGGCACAGAAACGCAGGGGTCTGCAGCACATCCACTACGGCCGCCACCTGCGCAATCTCTGATTCGCTGTGAACGTCGGTCAGGATGGGAACGTTGAGTGTCTTTCGAACCTTCGCCAAGATCTCGAGGCCCTTCTCCATCCCGAGCCCCCGAAACGAGCTCCCGGAGGAGCGGTTTGCCTTGTCATAGCTCGACTTAAAAATAAAGGGAATGCCTAAAACACCACAGATCTCTTTCAGGCTGCCTGCGCAATCCATCTGCAGCTGCTCAGACTCCACCACACAAGGGCCCGAGATAAGAAAAAATGGTTGCCTCACACCAACGTCGAATCCGCAGAGTTTCATCGGTAGTTCACTCCTTCTTGGATTGGCATTGTTGGCTTATTGTCGATGTTGTGCAATGGCTGCGGTAATAAAACTCGTAAATAGCGGGTGACCTTGTCGCGGCGTTGAGGTGAACTCGGGGTGGAACTGCACCCCCATAAACCACGGGTGTTCGGCCTGGGGAAGTTCAACAATCTCGACCAACTGTTCATGGGGTGTCTCGGCCGCCACCACAAGACCGGCCGCCTCCACCGTTGGGCGAAGTAGATTATTCACCTCATAGCGATGCCGATGCCGCTCATTGACCTGCGCACCATAAATGCTCTGGGCCAGGGTATCGGGCCGAATCGCACATGCCTGAGCACCAAGCCGCATGGTGCCACCGAGATCGGAAGAGGCACTACGCTGCTCAATGCGGCCGTCGGAGGATTTCCACTCAGTGATTAACGCGATTAAGGGCTCTTTTGTTGCGGAATCAAACTCAGTAGAGTTCGCTTGGAGAAGGCCTGCCTTGTGACGTGCGAATTCAATCACGGCTAACTGCATCCCCAAACAGATTCCAAGGTAGGGGATTCTGTTTTCTCTTGCATAACGAATTGCGGCGATCTTTCCCTCAACACCACGTTTACCAAACCCACCGGGCACCAAGATGGCATCAAACCCTTTAAGGACTCCAACGCCCTGCGATTCGATAGCCTCGGAGTCAATATATTCAATGGCCACCCGAGAGCGGGTATGCATGCCCGCATGAATCAGAGCCTCTGTTAGGGATTTGTAGGATTCTGTTAAATCTACATACTTGCCCACCATCGCAATGCGGACAGTGAGTTCGGGATGGTCAAGCCGATCAACGAGGTCATCCCAGACCGCTAGGTTGGAGGCCTTTGGCGATAAGCCCAGCACATCACAGATCAAGGCATCGAGACCCTGCTCCGACAACATGCGCGGGATTCGGTAGATGGAATCCACATCCCAGACCGAAATCACCGCCTCTCGCTGGACATTGGAGAAGAGCGAGATTTTATCTTTCTCTTCCTCGGGGATCGGGCGGTCTGCACGGCAGAGCAAGGCATCGGGCTGGATACCGATCTCACGCAATTTCTGAACGGAATGCTGGGTTGGTTTTGTTTTTAACTCGCCCGCCGAAGGAATAAAGGGCACGAGGGTCAGATGAACAAAGCAGCTGCTGCGCCGGCCCTGCTGAAGACTTAACTGACGAATTGCTTCGAGAAACGGGAGCGACTCAATATCACCAACCGTTCCACCAACCTCCACGATCGCGACCTCGGCCTCGTCGGGCTGACCCACGCGGGCGCCTTTGGCGATGAAATCCTGAATCTCGTTGGTGATGTGGGGAATGACCTGCACAGTCTTGCCGAGATACTCGCCACGCCGCTCTTTGCGCAGCACGGAATCATAGATCTGGCCGGTTGTGAAGTTGTTGTGTTTGTGCATCCGGGCGCTGATAAAGCGCTCGTAGTGGCCGAGATCGAGATCGGTCTCTGCGCCGTCTTCGGTCACAAACACCTCGCCATGCTGAAAAGGGCTCATGGTGCCCGGGTCGACGTTGAGATAGGGATCCATTTTGATCATGGTGACCCGAAGACCCCTAGACTCTAATAAGGCACCAAGTGACGCGGCTGCAATTCCCTTTCCAAGCGACGATACAACACCACCGGTAACAAATACATATTTGGTCATATCAGCTCGTTATCTCACTCGATAATTGGGCAGCCGGTTTTACTACGGATCTCTTCTACCGTAACACCGGGGGCCATCTCCCGCAGCTCAAGACCTTTAATTGTCACACTCAATACGCACAGGTCGGTGATGATCTCGTTCACAACACCGACACCCGTGAGGGGCAGCGTACAGGCTGGCAGAATCTTAATATCTTGCGAGCCATCTTTTTTCTTCGCGGTGTGCTCCATCAACACCACAACCCGGTCAACACC
>DBCQ01000070.1:5974-10378 GCA_002293155.1 Burkholderiales bacterium UBA954
CCAAGAATCGCCAGATTAATATGACCGCCACGAATCATCGCAAATGAATCGGCGCTCGAAAAAATTGATGAGCCCTTAAGCGTTGTCACGGTCTGTTTGCCAGCGTTAATCAGGTCGGGGTCGACTTCGTCTTCTGTCGGAAAGGGGCCAATGCCCAATAGACCATTTTCAGACTGAAGCCATACCTCGATATCCGCAGGCACATAGTTGGCCACTAGGGTGGGCAATCCAATTCCGAGATTGACATAAAAACCATCGCGCAATTCTTGGGCTGCGCGGGCCGCCATTTCTTCACGAGTCCAGGCCATTAACGTGTCGTCCTGTTTTCAATATATTTCGCGGGAGATTTGTTGAGCACAATACGCTTAACAAAGATTCCTGGGGTATGGATTTCATCGGGACTCAAGGCCCCGTTTTCCACAATCTCCTCAACCTCAACAATCGTCATACGGCTTGCCATTGCGACATTCGGATTAAAGTTGCGCGCCGTCAGGTTATAGACAAGGTTGCCCGAGCGATCGGCCTTCTGAGCCTTGACCAATGCAATATCGGCAAATAGCGACTCCTCCATCACATAGGGCTTGCCATGAAACTCACGAATCTCTTTTCCCTGTGCAACCACCGTGCCGACCCCCGTTCGCGTATAGAAGGCGGGGATTCCAGCACCGCCGGCGCGGAGTTTTTCCGCAAGGGTGCCCTGAGGGGTGAACTCAAGCTCTAACTCTCCTGATAGAAACTGACGCTCAAATTCTTTGTTCTCGCCCACATAAGAGGCAATCATTTTTTTCACCTGACGGGACTCCAAGAGCAGGCCCAGACCCTTGCCATCAACGCCTGCATTATTACTAATGCAGGTCAGATTTTTCACACCGCTATCGCGAACCGCCAGAATCAATGCCTCAGGAATGCCACACAGGCCAAACCCGCCGACCGCCAACGTCTGCTGGTCACGCAGCACATCCTGAAGGGCTGCGCTCGCGCTGGGAAACACCTTGTTCATGTACTGCTCCGAAAGAGAGAGGAAACCCTGATAGTGTAACGGGTTCAGGTTGTTTTCTCGGAGATCAGGTGATGGGCCCCACAACACAAGCGCCGATAGAGCAGGAGCGCGAATCCATGGACTACGACGTCGTGATTGTCGGCGCAGGGCCTGCGGGCTTGTCGGCCGCGATTCGACTCAGGCAGCTCGGTCTCGCCATGGGCCGAGAGATTCGGGTCTGTGTTCTCGAAAAAGGATCGGAACCGGGCGCCCATATTCTGTCGGGCGCCGTGATGGACCCAATTGCAATCAACGAATTACTTCCCGATTGGAAGTCCTCCGGTGCGCCGATTTCAACGGCGGTGTCTGAAGACCGTTTCATGCTGCTGTCCCCGACCAAGGCCATCGCCTTTCCGCAATGGATGCTGCCCAACTGCTTTAAAAATCATGGAAATTATGTCGTGAGCCTCTCCAATGTCACCCGGTGGATGGCACAGCAGGCCGAAGCCCTTGGCGTTGAGATTTTCCCAGGCTTTGCAGCCGCTCATGTGCTCTACCACCCTGATGGCCGGGTAAAAGGTGTTGCAACGGGCGATATGGGAATTGGCAAAGACGGCAACCCAAGCGCACAGTTTCAACGGGGTATGGCCTTGCTGGGCCACTACACCCTATTTGCAGAGGGGTCACGCGGCCACCTCGGCAAGCAATTAATCGACCGATTTAAGCTCGATGCCGCAAGAGATCCACAGTCCTACGGCATCGGACTCAAAGAGGTCTGGGAAATCGACCCCGCACAGCACCAGCCCGGGCTCGTGATCCACACCGCAGGCTGGCCCCTGGACAGCCGCACCTATGGCGGCTCGTTTATGTATCACCTCGATCACCACCAAGTCGCCATCGGCTATGTTGTGGGGCTTAATTACGACAACCCTTGGCTATCTCCCTTCGAGGAGTTCCAACGCTATAAGACCCATCCGAAGATCCGGCCTTTTCTCGAAGGCGGCAAACGCATTGGCTACGGTGCACGAGCGATCACCGCGGGCGGCCTGAACTGCCTGCCTAAATTTACCTTCCCTGGTGGCGCCTTACTCGGATGTGATGCGGGATTTCTGAATGCCTCACGCATTAAGGGAAGCCATGCGGCGATCAAAAGCGGCATGCTCTGTGCAGAGGCGGTTGCCAAAGAGCTCGCGAAGGACTCTCCTGCTGCTGAGCCCACTGAATACGCGACCCAGTTTGAGCGCTCGTGGCTGCGCGAGGAACTCCACCGGGCACGTAACTTTAAGCCGGCGATGTCAAAAGGCTTGTGGCTCGGCACCCTAATCGTGGGGGTTGATCAGAAACTATTTGGTGGAAAGGCCCCCTGGACCTTACACAGCACGACACCCGACCACTGCACCTTAAAACCCGCTTCAGAATGCCCACCAATTCACTACCCTAAACCCGATGGCAGGCTCACCTTCGATCGGCTCTCATCGGTGTTCTTATCCGGCACTACCCATGAGGAAAACCAGCCCGCTCACCTGACCTTGAACAACCAATCGGTGCCGGTTGCGACAAACCTAACCAGGTTTGCCGGACCCGAAAGCCGTTACTGCCCAGCCGGTGTTTATGAGTATCTTGATGCCTCGGGTAATGCAATTCATGCACCTGCCGACGGTGCACGATTACAAATCAATGCCCAGAACTGCGTGCATTGCAAAACCTGCGATATCAAAGATCCGACTCAGAATATTGTCTGGGTGGCCCCCGAAGGCGGCGGAGGCCCCAACTACACCGGGATGTAAGGCTTCTATCCGTCATGCGACTGCGCCCCAAATTAGACCCTGCTTTAACTTACCTAAAAGGAGAATGCCCATGCCAACAATTCGAGTAGAGTTTTTTGAAGGCCGCACCGAAGAACAAAAACGTGCCTATGCCAAGGCCCTGACCGATACTACGGTTCAGGTTCTGGGGGGTAGCCCCGAGGCCGTCGATATCCTCTTCTACGACATCAAGAAAACAGACTGGGCAACAGGTGGCGTGCTGTGGAGCGATAAAACGAGGTGATCTACGGGGTTACCGATCTCACCACATTTATTCTTGGCACGGTCTTTATCGTTTTACTGCCGGGCCCGAACTCGCTTTACGTCATGACCCTTGCCTCGCGCCATGGAATCGGTGCGGGCTATCGGGCGTCCTGCGGAATTTTTGTAGGCGACACCATTCTGATGGTGCTCGCCGCAACCGGTGCGGCCTCTGTTTTGTACGCCTCGGCAGCGATTTTTACTGCGCTTAAATTCGCAGGCGCAGCCTACCTCGCCTGGCTTGGTTTTGGGTTGATCCGCGCAGGGCTCATTCGGCTTTCCAAAACAGAATCGCCCACCGCAACACAGAGCATGCGACAGCCCTTTCGTACGGCACTCACCATCAGCCTGTTGAATCCAAAAGCCATTATGTTTTTTATTTCCTTTTTTATTCAATTTGTTGATCCGAGCTATCCCCATCCTGCATTGTCTTTTCTCGTGCTCGGCATCATCGTGCAGATCTGTAGCGCCCTTTACCTCTCAGCCTTAATTTTTGGTGGCGTGCACCTACAAGAAAAATTCAGTGCGCGGCCTTGGCTTGTCGCGGGCAGCACCACCGTTGTAGGACTTTTATTTATTGGCTTTGCAATTCGACTCGCAAGCTAGCACAGACGATTAATCTGTCAGCTGCTCTTCATTACGCAGGATCGCCACTATCGTGCGTATAAAAAGCCAGATGATCAGCGCCGTTGACAGGGTCACCATGGCAACCGAGAGCGCCTGCATAAAACCGGTAGGCACAAACTGCGCATAGACCAAGGTGGCTGTAGTGAACGCCGCCACAGGAAACGAGAAGGCCCACCACGACAGATAAAACGGCAGGGTTGCAAAGCGACGAGCCTGGATCACAAGAAATAATGCAAAGAATAAAGCGAGACCAAACAACACATGGCCCATCGGATCTAGAGCGCTCGCATTCGGATGCTGCCCTGTTAATTGAAGCCACGATAGAAATCCAACTGCCGGCGGTGCTAACAGAATACAGAGCGTTGGAGTAAGCCGCTCAGGCAGTGGGGGCTGCACAAACAATAGCCGTGTCATCACTAACGTGAGCAACACCACCCAAAACAAAAGACCTACCGCAAAAAACCACCACGAGACCTCTAAAAATCCAAGCCGTACCCCCGCAAGCGGAATCACCACATTACCCACCGCAGGAATAAACCAGACGGGTGTTGCATGTCCAGGCTGCAGACTCTCACGATGTACCCATGCGTTTAATACCATCGTCATCGCCACCATCTGCAAGGCCGCACCCACCACCCATAGGGGTAAGGCGAGGGGCGCAAAGGCGCCTAATGCAACAGTCGCCACCAATGCAAAGGAAACCGAAACGGCCGCAAAAAACGACGACTTCAC
>DBCQ01000070.1:10466-16903 GCA_002293155.1 Burkholderiales bacterium UBA954
AAACGTTAATCCAACGAGTAAGGACAATCCCAAGGCCACCCCACCCGCTAGGCCCGGCAGCCAGCCCAAATTAGCCACACGCCCCCAGACTAAGGCCAGACCCGATAAGCCCATGACCATCGCGAATGAGGCAATAGGCAAGGCCGACAGAAAGGGGTTCGGTCTGACGTGGTCATGGGATTTTTCAGCAGCGGACATAGTGGGCAATCAAAAAGTTTTTTAAATTCAGATACTTAGCTGCCCCAGAGGGAATCCAGGCAGGGGCTTAAAAGCATTGTAGAGGGGCTTGCAGTTTAGACCTGAAGCAGGTACTGTACATCCATTCAGTAACTAAAGGCCTGCCCCATGAAAGAGCTCACCGCCCGCCAGCAAGAGATTTTGAACCTGATTAGCCAGCATATTGCGCAAACGGGGTTTCCACCAACCCGTATGGATATCTGTAATGCCCTAGGGTTTAAATCACCCAATGCGGCTGAAGAACATCTCAAAGCGCTGGCCCGAAAAGGTGTCATCACGCTCACCTCCGGAGCCTCTCGGGGTATTCGTCTTGTCAAAGATCTCGCCTCAGAATCATCGGCCACTCTGTCAGAGTGGCTCAGCATTCCATTGGTCGGCCGTGTTGCTGCGGGCCATCCTATCCTGGCCCAAGAACATGTTGAAGCCCGCTACGCAATTGATCCTGCCCTATTTGCCCAGGCCCCGGATTATTTTCTAAAAGTACGTGGCATGAGCATGCGGGATGCCGGTATTTTGGAAAATGATTTGCTGGCTGTAAGGAAACTTCCTGGCGGTGCCACCGATGTCCGTAACGGACAGATTGTTGTTGCCCGCATTCAAGATGATGTCACCGTCAAGCGCTTTCAGCGCAAAGGCAGCCAGATTCATCTGCTACCCGAAAACCCAGACTTCAAACCAATCGTGGTCCACCCCAGCGACGGTGAATTCGCCATTGAGGGGCTAGGTGTTGGTGTTATCCGCAACCCCAGTACGCTGTGAATACGCCCGCCCCCCTTGCACACCCAGCCCTTTGGCGTGGCCAAGCCATTCATCAGGCTCCAACGCCGGGGGTCAGCAGTAGTTTTCGTCTGCTCGACCGAGAACTACCGGGTAATGGCTGGCCACGCAGCACACTCATTGAACTCTTAGTAAACGGTTTGGGCATTGGTGAGCTACGTTTTCTAGCCCCAACCTTACGTCAGCTGACACAGGCTAAAAAACACATTGTCTTACTCACGCCACCGCACACGCCCTACGCTCCTGCATTCGCGGCAATGGGAATTGATCACACCAAGCTCTTAGTTGTCCATGCAGAAAAACCAATTGATCGGCTCTGGGCAGTTGAACAATCCATTAAAAGCAATCAATTTGGTGCGCTCGTGACCTGGCTTGGCAACCCCAGCGCCCAGACCCGATCAGAACAGCGAGCGCACCATGTGCGCCCAGAATTATTGCGGCGGCTTCAATTGGCGGCCTCTAGTACCCAGGGGCTCGTCTTTGCATTTCGTCCATTTGATGCCCAACACCATGCATCACCCGCGCCCCTACGCATGCTTTTATTACCAAGACGCTATCCTGATCTTGCTGTTCAAATCATCAAGCGACGCGGCCCCGTCATGACACAGGCCATTGATATTGCAATTCCAATACCTGGTAGTGGTCTGCGCACACTTGATGATCGCCAGGCCATTATTGCAGCCCCCACACCACAAACCCTTTCTTCTTACCCAACACCTACGGAAGCCCTTCATGCTATGGATCGCATGCGTGATTCCAGCCCGTTATCGGGCGCCCTTTTGCCAACCACTTCCCAGCGCTGTTCGGCAGTCCGCGACTGAATCTCCCCTGCAGGCTGTACAGCGTATGGCCCAGTGGGCACTGCAGTTCACACCCTGTGTGAGTATTGATGACGCAAGCGAGGCGCTATTACTCGAGGTTCAATCTAGTCTTCGTTTATGGGGCGGGAAGGAAAAACTATGTCAACGACTAACACTCGGGTGGCATGCCTTCGGGTGGTCCGCGCCAGACACTATTCAGATGGCATGCGGACCAACCCCAAGAGCCGCCCTATGGGTGGCACTTTGTATGCCACCGAGTACGCCATCCCATCCTGATGTAACACTCCATCTGTTGCCTGTTGATGTCATTAAAGAGGCCCAGCCGCATATCGAATTACTTCAACGCATGGGCATTCGAACGATTGGCCAACTCAACGCGTTGCCACGCGGCGGGCTTAACCGGCGATTTGGGAAATCATTGCTACAGGCCTTAGATAGCGCTTACGGGCGTGCGCCTGATCTACGGGTCTGGATCAGGAGCCCGGAATTTTTTCGCCAGGAACGTGAACTACCAGCCCGCGCAGACAACACTACACTCATTGAGCAGGCCGCCAGTTATATCTTTCAAGAGTGTGAGGCCTGGCTAATGGCCCGCCAGCTCGGTGTGAATATTATTGAACTCACGCTCCACCACGATAACCCTCCGCCAACAATCGTACGCCTAGGCTTTGCGAGTCCAGCGCGCCAACACCAACGATTTGCACGACTACTCAGTGAACGTCTCGCACGAATTCAATCGCGCCACGTAATTCCTCGGCCGGTCTACCGCATCACCCTCGATGCCTCTAGTGTTACATCACTTCCTCATCGCACAGCAGATTTCTTAGGCGGTGGCCGCGACACTGAACAGGCCTTACATGAACTCATTGAACGGCTAGAAGCCCGCCTAGGAGAGTCTCAGGTCCATGGGCTCGATATTCATGACGAGCATCGCCCAGAAAAAGCCTCGACCGCATCGCGCGAATTATTTCCAGCAAACCCTCTTGCAGTAGGCCCCAGCCGAGATGCGCACCGACCCAGCTGGCTTTTAGCAACACCGCTTTTATTGGCCCTGCAAGACCACCGGCCAAGCTACCACGGCCCACTGCAACTCCTATCCGGACCAGAACGGATTGAGGCCGGATGGTGGGACGACACACCCAATGGCGCCACACAACGCGATTATTTCGTAGCCAAAACCCGGCACGAGGCCCTCCTATGGGTCTTTCGCACCCCCGCCTATGACTGGTATCTCCACGGCTTTTTTAGCTGATGTAACACCGCCACTATGCATCGCGAGAGCGCTATCGGGTTTGCCGAACTCTTCTGTAGAACCAACTATTCATTCTTGTCAGGCGCCTCACGGCCGGCAGAGCTTGTCGCCCGGGCGCAGACATTAGGCTATCAGGCACTTGCAATTACAGACGAGGCCTCGGTTGCTGGTGTTGTACAGGCCCATGTCGCAGCCAAATCAATTGGCCTGCAGTTATTAATTGGCGCGCAGTTCGAATCGGCTGAGCTCTATGGCCGGCTCTCGATTATCGCAATGTCACGTCAAGGCTATGCGCAACTCGGTTACCTCATTACCCAGACCCGTCGCCGTGAACTCAAAGGCCACTACCGACTTGATCTTACCGATCTCGACAGCGGTTTATCTGAATGTGCGGTGCTCTGGCAGCCAACGCCTCACGCAGAAGCGGCTCAGCACCATCAGGCGGCCCAATGGCTTCGCCATCGATTCACAGACCGGCTTTATATTGCCTGCTGCTTACTACTTCGTGGCAACGACGCCGTATGGCGTGATTATCTTCAGGCCATCGGAGCGCTGTATCGAATTCGGATCACCGCCACGAGCGATGTCTTAATGCATCGACGCTCCCGTAAACCCCTGGCCGATACGCTTACGGCGATCCGCTACGGCCTAACGCTATCGGCCTGCGGTAAACGATTCACACCCAATGCAGAGCAGCATCTGCGGCATCGGGCACGGTTAGCCCGCCTCTATCCCCCCGAGATGCTTGCCAACAGCCTTGAGATCAGTCAGCGATGTCGTTTCTCTTTGGATGAATTGCGCTACGAATATCCTGATGAGATTGCACCCCCGGGGTTTACACCAAGCCAATGGCTCAGACATCTCACGGAAGAAGGCTTACGCAGGCGTTTTAGTCTTGAACGCTACCCCCAAGGTGTACCCAAGAAAGTTCGCGCACAGATTGAGCATGAACTCACCTTAATCCACGAGCTACATTACGAGCCTTACTTTCTAACCGTTTTCGATATCGTTGCATTTGCACGGCGTCAGGGAATTCTCTGCCAAGGCCGAGGCTCTGCAGCGAACTCTGCCGTTTGTTACTGCCTAGGAATCACCGAGGTCGACCCTGACCGCATGAATATGCTCTTTGAGCGATTTATCTCTAAAGAGCGTGATGAGCCCCCCGATATTGATGTGGATTTTGAACATCAACGCCGAGAGGAAGTCATTCAGTACATCTATCAGAAGTACGGCCGCGACCGCGCAGCCCTTGCTGCCTCGGTGACCACCTATCGGCCACGCTCGGCCTTGCGGGATATTGGCAAGGTGTTGGGCCTGCCATTACCGATAATCGAGCATGTTGCCAAACAACATCAATGGTGGGATGGGCGACAAATCAATACCGATGCCCTAGAAGCAACGCTCAGCGAGGCCCTTACCCTACCCACTTTTGTTGAACGCAATCTTGTCATAGCGCAACCCATTACAGCCCTCTGTCAACGTTGGGCAGCGCTTTGTAATGAACTCATTGGTTTCCCGCGCCATCTCTCCCAACATGTCGGCGGGTTTGTCATTGCCCGTACACGACTATCGGATCTCGTACCGGTTGAAAACGCTGCGATGCCCGACCGTAGTGTCATCCAGTGGGACAAGGATGACATCGAAGCGCTCGGACTATTAAAGGTCGATGTCTTGGCCCTTGGCATGCTCTCTGCAATACGGCGAGCCCTTGAGTGCATTAGCCAGAAGGTTGGCTACCCCTTTCAGATGCAGGATATTCCTGCTGAAGACAGCGATACCTACGACATGATCTGCGCAGCCCAGACCATCGGCGTATTTCAGATCGAATCCCGAGCCCAGATGGCGATGCTGCCTAGGCTGCGGCCACGATGCTTTTACGACCTCGTGATCGAGGTCGCCATCGTTCGACCCGGCCCCATTCAAGGGGGAATGGTCCATCCCTACCTAAAACGACGGCAGGGGCTTGAGCCCATTGAGTATCCGGGGGCTGCAGTCCGTGAAGCACTCTCTCGAACACTGGGTGTGCCGATATTTCAAGAACAGGTCATGCAGCTCGCAATTCTTGCAGCCGGCTTTACTGCAGGCGAGGCGGATCAACTCCGCCGATCAATGGCGGCCTGGCGTCGTAAGGGTGGTCTCGAGAAATTTCACGACCGCATTGTGGATGGCATGTTGACACGGGGCTATACCCGTAGCTTTGCAGATCGTGTATTTCGGCAGATTGAAGGGTTCGGCGAGTACGGATTTCCAGAGTCCCATGCCGCGAGTTTTGCGCTACTGGTTTATGTGAGCTGCTGGATCAAGTGTCATCATCCCGACGCTTTTCTTGCCGCTATGCTCAATGCCCAGCCCCTTGGGTTTTATTCACCCTCGCAACTCGTGCAGGATGCCCGCAGAAATGGTGTTGTTGTACTGCCGGTGGATGTACAGATTAGCGCCGTTGAAAGCCAGCTAGAAAACCGGTTAGGGCAACATGACCCACCGCCAGCTAAAACCCGGGCAGCTGCTCACGACTATGGGGTTCGGCTTGGCTTAAATCGAATCGCCGGCCTATCGGCCGATGGAATGCAACGCATTATTGAGGCACGACAATGCTGCCTTCAGTTTGAAACGGTTGAAGATCTCGCGATCCGAGCATCATTAGACCGTCAGGATTTAAACTGCCTTGCCGCAAGCGGCGCACTGCAATCACTGGCCGGTAACCGTCATCAGGCGACATGGCAGTCCAGTGGCCAGCACCGCCTGCCGGCAGTGCTAAAAAACACAAGAATTAACGAGCCCCCAATTACCCTGACACCGCCTACCGAGGGCGAGAACACAGTTGCAGATTACGCAAGTCTGGGGCTCACCCTCGGGCGACACCCCTTGGCGTTACTGCGTCATGCACTTGATTGCCAAGGCATCCAACCCGCTGCCCATCTAGCAGGCTACCGGCATGGCCGCCTGGCCCGTGCCGCCGGTCTTGTCACCCATCGGCAGCGACCGGGCACTGCAAATGGCACTTTATTTCTGTCGCTCGAAGATGACACCGGCATCGTTAATGTCATCGTCTGGCCAGATGTGTTGGCGCGTTTTTATAAGGCAGTGCTCTACTCCCAACTGATGGTGGTCTATGGCACCTGGCAGCGTGACCAAGGCATTGATCCTGCCTCTAAAGGACAGGTCCAGCATCTCTTAGCCCAACGCATTGAAGATCAGACCGATCTGCTATCCCGATTACTCGGCAATCTTGAAACCTATTCTCGAGATTTTCATTAATCGTCTTGTCGAGTAATACCGTCGTCTTGCCGAGTAATGCCATACGGTTTAGTCAGCGTCCAGACATGATCTGGAATCATCGACTTCATCCG
>DBCQ01000070.1:17012-18424 GCA_002293155.1 Burkholderiales bacterium UBA954
TTAACCACCCCACGAGAGGGCGCAACCAATTCGGCATCGACCGCAGCGGCAGCCCCCCCGCTGCCCGACGCGTGTTCTCCATAAACCCCTTGACTGGGCCGTGTCGTCGACCTGCACTACCCGGGGCGGAGAGCTCAACCTCAGCGCCCAACAAATCGAGTAACTCCATTCCCGCATCGTTACGAACAATCAACCACTGCGCCCCCTCGCCCCCCATATAGCCCACCGTGATGTCCGATAAGACATTGGTGTAATCCACACAGGTGCGGCAGGTGAGCGGGAAAAAATCCGACGGTAATTTTGAAAGCGGTAGGAGAAGAAAAGGGATTCGCTTTTTACTGCCATCACGAAACCGAATCTCGACATGGTAATCGGCACAGAACTCCAGATAGGTAATCGTCTCAGGTGCCGGCGATAGGAGCTCTAAGAACTCATGGAATCGCTCTGTTGTCGTGTTATCCGAACAGGGTGTGCCGATCACGTAGAGCTTCTTTAACTTCAATTCTCTCTCGAGTGCTCGCAATGCATAGACCTGACAGGGAATCCCGATAACGGCCAGTCGCTCAACGCCCTGCGCGATTGCGGGTTCAATAAGAGATAAGAGGGGCGCATAGCCCATGCGCATACCTCGGCAATTGGTGAGGCCCTCCTTCGATCTCACCAATACCGGGACCGGCCGCCAGGCATCATTGGGGTCTGGTGCCATGGTCAGCACCGCATCCACCATTTTCTCTTCGAATAACCGCTCTGCAATACGGGTGGTAATTCCAGTCCACTGGGCACCCGGCAGCGGGTTTCTCAACGATGCGCGATAGAGAATCTGATAGGGGCCAAAAAAACGCTCATCACCCTGGGACTCACGGCGGGCACGACCATGGACCTGCTCTTCCATACGCGGATAGTCCGGTGCAATAAATTGACAGGCATAACCACAACGCTTTGGATTCGCGGTTCGAGAGACACCACAATCGGTACATAGATCCCGATGCGGCGGATCTTGTAAAGAATTGTTGAGCTCGGGTTTACTGAGTGGAAAATCCACGTTCGAGATCGGCCTTGAGATCGTCGATCTCTTCAAGCCCAACAGCGATTCGAATTAATGATTGCTTAATTCCCGCCTTCTGCCGTGCCTCTTCAGAGATACGACCATGGGTTGTGGTTGCCGGATGGGTAATGGTCGTCCGGGTGTCGCCCAGATTACCGGTAACGGACATAACCTCAACAGCATTAATTAACCGATAGGCATTCTCACGCTGCGACTGCGGCGTATCGCCTTGGACCTCAAAGGAGATGATGGCGCCACCAGCGGATTGCTGCTTCATCGCTAACGCATGCTGGGGATGCGACGGTAATGCGGGATGGAGAACACGACTGACTGCCGAATGCCCCTCCAGCCATTGGGCCAGCGCCAG
>DBCQ01000070.1:18511-21555 GCA_002293155.1 Burkholderiales bacterium UBA954
GGGCCACAGGTTCGGACCACTTGAAAGATCGGCTCAATCAGTGCCCCGGACCCTGCCACAGCACCGCCCAGCACACGCCCCTGTCCATCAATGTATTTGGTGGCCGAGTGCAGAACAAGATCGGCTCCCAAGGCTAAGGGCTGCTGAAGGGCGGGCGTACAAAAACAATTATCAACCACCAGCGGCACACCCGCCGACTTTGCGACCGCCGAGATTGCACGGATATCTGCTATTTCTGTCAGAGGATTAGACGGTGTTTCAAGATACAGTAGTCGTGTATTCGGCAGAATCGCTGCCGCCCAGTCAGCAGGATTGGTGAGGCTCACGTAGCTAACCGCTACGCCAAACTTTGTCATGTAGTTATCAAAGAGCTGCACCGTTGCGCCAAAGAGGCTCGGTGTCGAGACGATATGATCGCCCGCCTTCAGCAATCCCATGCAGGTCGCCAATATCGCCGACATTCCAGAACTCGTTGCAACACAGCGCTCGGCGTTCTCGAGCGAGGCCAATCGCTCTTCAAACATCTGCACCGAAGGGTTCGTAAAGCGGGAATAGACCACACCGGATTCTTTATTCTGAAAGCGTCGTGCCGCCTGCTCTGCGTCGTCGAAGACAAAGCTCGAGGTGAGGTACATGGCCTCAGAGTGTTCGCCAAAGTCTGATCGGGTTGTCCCTGCCCGCACGGCCCGGGTTGAAAAACCAAGGTCGCGACGCGTAGCGGATTTAGGGGGCGGTTTAGTCGTCATTGTGCAAGTTTAATGCGAGCTGCTGTCGGGTGGCCTGCTCTCCGCCCTGAATTCTTGCGCTTTCGAGTAAATCAAGGAGCCGCTCGGTGACATCGCCCGTAATATATTGGCCATCAAAGCATGAGGCCTCAAGCCCGCGAAGCGCTGGATTCAGGCTCAAGATATCACTCTTCATCGATTCAATATCTTGATAGATCAGGGCATCGGCCCCAATCGCCTTACAGATTTCATCGTCATTTCGGCCAAAGGCAATAAGTTCCCCCCGGGTCGGCATATCAATTCCATAGACATTCGGAAAGCGCACCGGGGGCGCTGCAGAGGCGAAAATCACCTGCTTTGCGCCGGAATCCCTCGCCATCTGAACAATCTCCTGGCTGGTTGTTCCGCGCACGATGGAGTCATCAACAATCAAGACCTTCTTATCTTTAAACTCAGAAGCAATCGCATTTAATTTCTGGCGTACCGATTTTTTTCGTGCCGCCTGGCCCGGCATAATGAAGGTTCGGCCGATATACCGGTTTTTGATAAACCCCTCCCGGTACTCGATTCCAAGCCGCATAGCCAGCTGCATTGCGGCGGGTCGACTGGAATCCGGAATAGGCATCACAACATCAATTGAGCCCTTTGGGAATTGCTTGCGAATCTTCTCGGCCAGTGACTCACCCATTCTTAGCCGTGCATCGTAAACACTGACCCCATCAATCACAGAATCAGGCCTTGCAAAATACACATATTCAAATACACAAGGGTTGAGAACTGTCTCTTTAGCGCAGATCTGGGAATGCATCTCGCCATCTAGCGTAATAATCAAACACTCTCCGGGGGCGACATCACGCACCGGCGTAAACCCAAGGCCCTGAATCGCTACCGTCTCCGAGGCGACCATCCACTCCTCGCCCCGTTCATCGACATGACGTCCGAGGGCGAGTGGCCGTATGCCGTGGGCATCGCGAAACGCGACAATGCCGTAGCCTGCAATCATCACAACACAGGCGTAAGCACCCTTGGCCCGCGCATGTAGAGCAGTGACTGCCTTAAAAATCGATGAGGGGTCTAAGGACAGACCCGAAACCGCCTGCTGGAGTTCATGGGCAAAGACATTAAGCAGAACCTCAGAATCGGATTCCGTGTTGATATGCCGCCGATCACGGCGATACATGTCTTGCTGTAACTCTTCAGCATTCGTGAGATTTCCGTTATGCCCCAGGACAATGCCAAACGGGGCATTCACATAAAAAGGCTGGGCCTCCTCCGAGTTCGATGCGCTTCCCGCCGTCGGATAGCGTACATGACCAATGCCCATCTGACCTTGGAGATTTCGCATATCGCGCGTGCGGAATACATCGCGCACAAGGCCATTACTACGATGGATATGAATACGCTTTCCTTGCGCAGTGGCAATGCCCGCAGCATCCTGCCCTCGGTGCTGAAGCAATAGAAGACCGTCGTAGAGGAGTTGATTAACTGCTGTGTGGCCAACGATCCCAATCACACCACACATGTCAATACCCCCTGGTTCTGCCGAGAAGAGCTTGGTAACTGCAAACGATCGCCCACTGATGCGGGTAGCCACGGCGCTGCAGTTCTAATTCCTAACTCAAGAAAACTGCGCGTTTTTGCGGTCTTCCAGGCGGGTTGCGTCGGCAATGAGGTCATCGCGGCAAGAACCGAAAGCACAATAACAATCAAGCCACCCCTCGCAAGACCAAACCCAGTACCCAGAATCCGGTCAAGCGTTCCAACACCCGCCGCACTCACCAACTCCTTTAATGCCATGGTGATCAACTTTCCAATAATCAGAATCAAGACCAGCACGATTAAAAAGCCAACCGTTTGTTGAAGTGGGGCGCTCAGCCACGGGGGCAGAAGCTCTGCAGGAAAATGCGCCAGACGGCTCGCACCGACCACCGCCACCACCCAGACAGCCAGAGATGCAACCTCTTTCACAAGCCCCCTGACCACCGACAGAATGATGGAAGCAGAAACAACCGTCACGACAACCCAATCGATCCAGGTGAATACCGCGAAGAACTCCATTAAGGACTCACCACGATCGCATCATAACCCTGGGCCTTTGCGCGATCCCGAACCTGCTCTGCCGCCTCACGGGTTTCAAATGGACCAATACGCACCCGATGGCGATCAGATCCATCCGCGGCTTTTATCGTTTCAGTCACAACCCGATGCCCGCCAGACTCCATTCGTTTCTTGGTTGATGCGGCAGACTCAGGCTTCGAATAGGCACCGACCTGCACCATAAAGCCCTTGGTCTTTGCTGCGGTGGGTGACGCCTCTTTC
>DBCQ01000070.1:21593-26014 GCA_002293155.1 Burkholderiales bacterium UBA954
AGGCGTTTGCTTCGCAGGCGTTTGCTTCGCGGGTAATTCCTTTGCGGGCGCTTCCTTAGTGGTTTCCGATTTTGCTATCGCTACAGGTCCCTGAGGTGTTGCCGGAGTTGCAGGCCCCTGAGGGGTTACCGGAGTGGCTGAGGTTACTGAACTCGCCGACTCTTGAGCAGCTGGATCCTGGGGCTTTAACGACTCTATTTTTGTGAACTTAGAATTCTTTGACGGGATCTCGATGAGCAAATCCTGGGATAGCGGACGGGCCTGCTCTTCAAGCAAAAATGGAGTGATCGCCGCTACAGAGCCTGCGATCAGGATCGCCCCAAATAAGCGCCACCGTGCGCGACGCTTGTGCTCTGCCATCGGATCGGATCCTTGAGTGTCGCGTTGAGACGAACGGTAGTCGTTGTCAGCGGGCATGGCGATGTTCAAAAATAGGGGCTACGGTTAAAAACGAACCGAAGGCCACGATTCTATCACTCGGCTGAGCGAGGGTCTGCGCCCGCAGATAGGCCAACTCTGGGGTTTCAAAACATTCACTCTTGGCCTTCGGGTTCACCGTGCGTAAGATCAACTCGAGTTCTTCCGCGCGTCGTGCGCGGCCTCCAGTATCTGCCCCCGTGAGCGACGCAAGACACCAGTGATCAACCCGATCTCCGATCCTCTCGAATATTCGGGCTGCATCCTTACCGCCAAGAATCCCAACCACCGCAATGGTTGTGGGAAAAAATCCCATCTGATCTAAATTGACGGCGAGTACCGCTGCCGCATGGGGATTGTGTGCGACATCAAGGACAACTGCAGGCTGACCTGGAAACACCTGAAATCGTCCCGCGATCTCCACCAATGCCAACCCCTGACGCACAGCACCCTGGGTCACTGGAATCAAATCCCGCAGGCTTGTGAGTGTCGCTAACGCCGCCGACGCATTAAGAAGCTGATTGGCCCCACGCAGCGCGGGGTAGGCGAGCGCATTTCGACGTTGCCCGCGGCCGGCCCAACTCCACTGCTGTCGATCACCCTGAAAGTTGTAATCGACACCAAACTGCCAGAGATCAGCCCCGATCGATTCAACAACCTGCAGCACTGTCGCAGGTGGCTCCGGATCGGCGCATATAAAAGGTCTTCCCGATCGGGCAATATGGGCCTTCTCCCAGCCGATCGCTTCGCGGGACTCTCCAAGATAATCCTGATGATCTAAATCGACCGAGACCAATACCGAACAATGCGCCTGGGCGCAATTGACTGCATCTAATCGTCCCCCAAGCCCAATCTCGAGGACCGCAACATCGACCTCTGCTCGTCGAATCTGATCGAATATCGCAAGTGTCGTAAATTCGAAATAGGTTAGAGCAGAGTCGGACAGCCTTTGGCGTGCCGCCTCCACCCGCTCAAAACTCTCAATCAAGGCCGCATCACTAACAGCCTCACACTGAAATCGAAGACGTTCATTAAATCGAATGAGATGCGGCGAGGTATAAGTCGCGACCCGATACCCCGCCTGAACCAGAATTGACTCCAGCATGGCGCAGGTTGATCCCTTGCCATTAGTACCGCCCACGATAATGGTCGTGCAGCCGAGATCAAGCCCATCAGGGTGCCGATCAAACCCCATCTCTCGTGCCACACGATCAACACGCTCTAATCCTAATGCGATTGCTTTAGGGTGCTGCGCTGATATCTCGGAGAGCCAGGCGCTGAGATTCAATGTCAAGTTCGTGGGGCGTCAACAGGCTGCCGCTTAACGCACCACGTCGGCAGGCTGACGCATCAGCAAGGTCAGCAGATCCGCTAACTCATCACGCATTTTTCGACGGTCAACAATACGATCAATTGCACCCTTTTCCATCAGGAACTCAGAACGCTGAAAACCTGCAGGTAATTTCTCACGGACGGTCTGCTCAATCACACGGGGGCCCGCAAACCCAATGAGAGCTTTGGGCTCCGCAATGACGACATCACCAAGAAACGCAAAACTCGCAGATACCCCTCCCATTGTGGGGTCGGTCAGGATAGAAATGTAAGGCAGTTTCGCAGTCGATAGCCGCTGCAAAACCGCTGTCGTTCGTGCCATCTGCATCAGGGAGAGGAGCCCCTCTTGCATACGGGCACCACCACTCGCGGTAATGCTGATAAAGGGCACTTTTGTTTCGAGGGCAGCCTCCGCAGCGCGCACGAAACGCTCCCCGACAACCGAGCCCATCGATCCACCCATAAATTCAAACTCAAAGCAGGCCACCACGACTGGAACGGATTTAATCGCTCCACCAAGCGCAATCAGTGCATCGGTCTCGCCGGTCTGCTCCATCGCCTCCGACAAGCGGTCCGGGTACTTGCGACTATCTTTGAATTTCAAGGTATCGACGGGCAAGACCTCTTGACCAATCTCGTATCGACCCTCGGGATCCAAGAGTTTGTCGAGACGGTCTCGAGCCCGAATGCGCAGATGGTGGTCGCACTTGGGACAGACCTGCTGATTGCCCTCGAGGTCTGACCGATAGAGCACCGACTCGCAGGAGGGGCACTTTAACCATAAGCCCTCTGGAACGCTTCGGCGGGGCGCTTCTGAGCGCTGAATCTTAGGGGGAAGAATCTTATCGAGCCAGCTCATGCAGCCTCCGAAGAACGTTTAGCCGGCATTGTATCGAGTGCCGATCGAATCGAGGCCATGAAGACCCCGGCCGCTTCAATAGGGTTCTGGTTGGCGGCTTGGGCATCTTCCATAATTCGAATCAAGGCGCTACCGATGACCACGGCATCGGCCGATTGCGCTACTGCAACCGCCGAAGCTGCATCGCTGATACCAAACCCTACGCCAATAGGCATTGTCGTGAACTGTCGAATCAAGCCAAGACGATCCGCAACTGCCTTAGGCTCAATGTTTGCTGCACCAGTGACGCCGCGCAGAGACACATAGTAGAGGTAGCCAGACCCAAGTCGCGCAACGTCTTTCATCCGAGCCTGGGTTGAGGTGGGTGCAAGTAAAAAAATTGGATCGATATTGTTTTGCTGAAGGGTACGGCTGAAGTCCTCACACTCTTCGGGTGGATAGTCTACGATGATGGTGCCATCCACGCCTGCCTTACTCGCTGCTTTAGCAAACTCCTCAATGCCAAATCGCTCAATTGGATTGGCATAGCCCATCAAGACGACTGGTGTTGCGCGATCAGTGATGCGAAATTGAGCCACCCACTCTAAGCAGTCATGAAGACTCACCTGCCGGCTTAAGGCCCGCTCGCTCGAACGCTGGATCACTGGGCCATCGGCCATCGGATCAGAAAATGGCACCCCCAGCTCAAGAACATCGGCACCCTCACTCACTAACACATGCATCAGCGCAACGACCGACTCGCGGGAAGGATCTCCTGCCGTGACATACGGAATGAGACCTGTCTTGCCTGTCGAGTAGAGCCGAGAGAAGGTGGTTTTTAATCGCGACACAATAAACTGAATTGGTTTTTTTCGGGCGGTTGATCGGTTGTGGCTTAGAAGCTTAAGCCACTTTTTTCCGCCACCGTGTGCATATCTTTATCACCACGGCCCGATAGATTGACTAAGATGATCTTGTCTTTTGCCATTGTTGGTGCAAGTTTTGCGGCATAGGCTAGGGCATGGCTTGTCTCGAGCGCGGGAATAATGCCTTCAATACGACAGCAGGTATGAAATGCCTCGAGACTTTCATCATCAGTAATCGACACGTATTGCGCACGCGCAGAATCCTTAAGCCATGCGTGCTCAGGGCCAACGCCAGGGTAATCCAAGCCCGCAGACACCGAGTGGGTCTCGGCAATCTGTCCGTTACTGTCTTGAATCAGGTAGGTCCGATTACCGTGCAGCACACCGGGTATGCCGGCAGATAAGGTTGCTGCATGCTTACCGGAGTCAATCCCCTCGCCAGCGGCCTCCACGCCGATGAGTTTTACATTGGGCACGTTGAGGTAGTCATAAAAGATGCCCATCGCATTGCTACCGCCCCCCACACAGGCCATGATGATGTCGGGTTGGCGGCCCACCATCTCGGGCATCTGCCAGAGGCACTCTTTACCCACCACTGAATTGAAATCTCGCACCATCATTGGATAAGGATGGGGGCCCGCAACAGTACCAATGATGTAGTAGGTGTTCTCAATATTGGTGACCCAATCGCGCATCGCCTCGTTGAGCGCATCTTTGAGTGTTTTTGAACCGCTCTCGACAGGCACCACCGTTGCCCCGAGTAGTTTCATGCGGTAGACATTCGCTGCCTGTCGTGCAACATCCGTTGCACCCATATAGACCACGCATTCCATTCCGAATCGGGCCGCGACGGTGGCCGATGCTACGCCGTGCTGGCCTGCGCCGGTTTCCGCAATCACCCGCGGCTTACCCATGCGCTTGGCGAGCAGTGCCTGCCCGATTGTGTTGTTCACCTTATGGGCACCGGT
>DBCQ01000070.1:26116-26819 GCA_002293155.1 Burkholderiales bacterium UBA954
CGGCCAACAAAGTGTTTAAGTTCTCGATGAAATTCTTCGAGAAAATCCGGGTCATTTTTGTAATGCGCGTAGGCGTCACGCAATTCATTTAAGGCATGCGTTAGCGTCTCGGAGACAAAGCTTCCCCCATAGGGGCCGAAGTGACCGCGAGGATCGGGGTACGCGTAAGGGCCGGTTTCCGGAATTGGTTGGGGAAGCTCGTTTGCCTTCATGTCTCTCTCATGGGTAATTGGTCTGCAGCACGCACCGCACTCACAAACGCTTTAATCCGATCGGCATCCTTCTGGCCTTTTACGACCAAGCCAGCTTCAAGCCGCTCGACTCCACTGCTGACATCCACGCAGGGCGCAGAAAGCTCAGCAATGGCTCTTGCCACAGACCCCGATTCTAGCCCCCCCGAGAGCACCCAGGTCGCCCGCCGCAACGGGGCATTGGCCAAGGCCTCTTTAACAATACGCCAATCAAACGACTGCCCACTGCCGCCAAAGCCTTGGCTATCGGAGTCAAACAAGATGGCCTGGCAGGCCGCGTACTGGTCAAGCAGGCCCTCCACGCGCCGAGTCTCTGCCGAGAGTGCCCCCATATCCCCCTTGGCGAGATTTCGAATACGAACTGCCTTCACCACAGGCCGACCTAATCCAAGGCACTCCTCCGGGGTCTCATCGCCATGGAGTTGCAGGTGCGACAGGCCCACGGATTCGGC
>DBCQ01000070.1:26973-27677 GCA_002293155.1 Burkholderiales bacterium UBA954
AATAGCGTCGACCCCGGCCTCAACAGCTGCGTCGAGATCGGCCTCCCGGGTTAATCCGCAAACTTTGATTCGGGTTCGCATAATAGGTTGGAATCGTACTCGACTCGCTCCAGACAAAGGCCACAGGCTGGGAACGTTCGAGCTGCAAGGGTGCGGTCACGGCTCGAAAGCACCTCGGAGATCCAGTGCACGGAAGCAGCACCGCGGCCCACCTCCACCACTGCGCCGACCAGATTGCGCACCATGTGGTGCAAAAACGCATTGGCCTGAAGCCGGCAGACGATCAATCCAGACTCGAACCCGATCTCGAAACGCATCAGATGTCGCACAGGAGACTTTGCCTGACACTCCGAAGACCGAAAGGCGCTGAAATCATGTTCCCCAATGAGCGCTTGCGCCGCCGACTGCATAAGATCCATATCCAGAGGCCGATAAAACCAGGTTGCCGCTCGATGGGCGAGCGGAGAGCGGGTGGGGCTATTCAGAATCTGATAGACATAGTGACGAGATCGCGCCGAAAAGCGCGCATGAAATTCATCAGGAACACACGCCACCCAACGGACGCCAATCGAATTCGGCAGAAGTGCATTTAGACCCCGCACCCAACTCCAGTCCGGGCGATCGATATCGGTATCAATATGGACCACCTGTCCACGGGCATGAACACCCGCATCCGTGCGCCCCGCGCAGGTTGTCGCATGCTC
>DBCQ01000028.1:0-27035 GCA_002293155.1 Burkholderiales bacterium UBA954
CAGCATGCGGTAAATTCAATTGCGAAATCCCGATCGCTTACCGCATCGAGGGAATTCTGGGCAACACCCTCAAATCCGAGCGTCTTGGCGACCCGCTCTCGATCAATGGGGTAGGAGGTTCCTGCAAGGGCGGCCGCACCGAGGGGTAGCTGATTCACACGTTTGCGACAATCGGAGAGTCGTTGCTGATCGCGCGAGAACATCTCAACATAGGCGAGCAGGTGGTGCCCAAAGGTAACGGGCTGGGCAACCTGAAGGTGGGTGAAGCCCGGCATGATGGTTTCGGCATGGGTCTTTGCTTGTGAGAGAAGGGCGTGTTTTAGTGCAGCAAGCCCGCGTTGAATCTCATCAATCGTGGCCCGTGTCCAAAGCCGGATATCGGTGGCGACCTGATCGTTGCGGCTTCTCGCCGTATGCAGCCGCTTGCCTGCATCGCCAATCAGGTCGGTCAACCGCTTTTCGATATTGAGGTGCACATCCTCGAGGGCTAAGGTCCAGTTGAATTTTCCCGCATCGATTTCGGTCTGAATCTGGCCTAAGCCCGACTGAATATCGGCCAAGTCCTTCGACGAAATCAGCCCCACATGGGCAAGCATCTCCGCGTGGGCGAGTGAGCCTTGAATATCAAAGCGTGCCAGACGTTGGTCGAAAAAGACCGAACCGGTATAGCGCTGAACGAGCTCTGAGACCGGCTCATTGAACCGGCCGGACCAGCCTTCATTTTTCTTGGAGAATTGTTCGGTCATTTGATTGATACACTTCGAAATATGTGGATTATTGCATCGCGCGAAAGCCGTTTGGCCATGTGGCAGGCCGAACACGTACAAAACCTGCTCGCCAAGGCCTGCGGCACGTCCGTCGAGATCCTTGGAATGACCACCCGTGGCGATCAAATTCTCGATCGAACCCTCTCCAAGGTCGGCGGTAAGGGTCTTTTTGTCAAGGAACTCGAAACCGCCCTTGAGGAGGGCAAGGCCCACCTCGCGGTCCATTCCCTGAAAGATGTCCCTATGGAGTTGCCCGAGGGGTTTGAGTTGGCCTGTGTCATGGCCCGCGAAGACCCGCGTGATGCCTTTGTGTCCAATGAATTCCCAAGCCTCGAGGCCCTGCCCAATGGCGCCATTGTCGGCACATCGAGCCTGCGGCGAGAGGCTCAGCTTAAGGCACGTTTTCCTTTTTTGAAGATTGTGCCTCTGCGCGGCAATCTGGATACCCGACTCAGTAAGCTTGACCGCGGCGATATGCAGGCGATTATCCTTGCCGCGGCTGGCCTTAAGCGACTCGGCCTTGCACAGCGAATTCGCCAGGTCATTGCGCCCGATGTCTTACTGCCTGCGGCCGGCCAAGGCGCCCTTGGCATCGAGATCCGCACTGATGGAGATGCCATCCGGCGGGCCTTAGTGCCGCTGGCCGATGACAAAACATTCCGAGAGGTCCGCGCCGAGCGAGCAGTCTCGCGGGCCTTAGGCGGCAGCTGTCAGGTGCCTTTGGCGGCTTATTGCGTTCAAGAGCCCGATGGCAAGACATTACGATTACGTGCTCTGGTGGCCATGACCGATGGCACCCGGGTACTTCGCGCCGAGTGCGTTGGCGTTGATCCGGAAGCCCTGGGCCTGGAGGCAGCAAAGGAACTCTCCGATCAAGGCGCGCAGGCGATCTTGCACGCTTTGGGTGTTGCGTAGCCCACGTCTTGCCCTATTGACCCGCCCGCAATGGCAGGGTGAAGAAACGCCGCGGCTTGGCGATGCGCGTCTGCTGCATGCCCCTTTGCAAACGCTTGAGCGCTGCCCGGTAGCGATCGCCGATTTAGAGGCGATCTTTGTGGCGCCAGACCCCTGGTTGGTCTGCACCAGTCCCGCGAGCGTACAGGCCTTGCAGGCTTGGCTAAAGGAATTCGGCAATCATTTGCTGGCTATCCCAGGGTTGCGTTTTGCTGCCGTGGGCAGCAGTACCCGCGATCAGTTAGCAAAACGACTTACCGATGGGTCGCGCCAGATTATCTGTCCGCTGTCTGATGAAACTGCCGATGCAAATGGGCTCTTAGCAGTCTTTGATTCAATCCAGCGAACGGAAGGTTTTGATTGGTCTGCGCAGACCTTGCTGATTGTTGAAGGGCAAAACAATCGACCCACGCTTGGCGATGGTTTGCGCGCGCGAGGTGCAGAGGTAATTGCGGTTGGATTTTATGCGCGACATGATCAGGATTGGGAATCGACGATCTGGGATAGATTTAAGCAGTATGCGCATTCAGAGCTCGCGGTGATCGTGACATCAACGGGTGTGATTGATCGATTGCTTGGTCAGTGCCGGGCACGCGGGATTGACCCAACACAACTGCTCTGGTGTACCCAACACCCAACGATTGCGGCACGATTACGGCAGGCCGGCTGCGAGCAGCTGCGACGGGTTCGTCTGGACCCACAATTTCTAACGGGTGATCTCTTTGACCATGAATTCGGCTGGTAAGACTTTTCTTGCGGCGCTCACGCTATCTGGCCTGCTCGGTGTGGGTTGGTGGGTAATCGAGCGGCCGCAGTCCGAGATCGATCCCTTCACATCTACGCCGCAGCCTGCCCAACCCGGTGTGGCGCCAAATACCGCCATTGAAGTGGCAGCCAAGGAGACTTCAGACCCTGGCCTGCCTAAGCCGGATGCAGCGCTTCTGGCTCAGATCGAAGCAGCCAGTCTGAAGCTTGACGGGATCATCCTGAGCGTTGACCAGATGCGTTTGGTGTCTGCACCGCAGCCCCTTACCGCGCAGCAGTCTATTACAAAGTCCTCAACTGCTCAGTCATCGGCCGCGCACGCATCAAGCCCGCAAGCCTCAGAGTCGCTCTGGTCGGATATTGTTCGGGCCATCAAGGCTCAGCTCGTTGAGGTTGTGCAGATAAGGCGCGTCGAAAACCCGGACACACTTTTTCTAACGCCTGAGCAGGGCGCATTGGCCATTGAGCGACTGCGGTTGCGGCTCTTATCAGCACGTATTGCATTGTCGTTGCGACACGACAAACTCTTTATCCAGGATCTTGATCAGGCAGAGCAGCTGCTATCAAAGGCATTCGATCCAGAAGACCCGCGGGTTGTTGCGGCCAAGCAGGGGATTGGCGACATAAGACTACTTAAGGGCCGGCTGTGAGGCGGCTTTTCGGGCTGCTCGTGCTTCTCACCTTGGCCGTGGGTGCGGCCATGTTGCTGCAACTGAGTTGGGGAAACATTACCCTCTGGGTACCTCCATACCGAATTGATTTGTCTTTGCAGGCCGCAGTAATTGGACTTTTTTTGGCGCTGGTTGCCACCCTCATGATTGCCAAAATTCTGTCGGGTTTTTTAGAGCTGCCCGCGAGGGTCCAGCGTTATCGCAGGCGTAGACAGCAAGAAGTCCGTTTGCAGACCCTCTCCCAGATGATTCTCGATTACTTTGAGGGCCGTTTTGCACGGGCCATCAAACAATCGAATCAACTGAAGGATGATCTAGGCCTGCGGCAGGCCTCAGCCGGCACGATCGCTGCAGCAAATGCCATTACGGCTAGCGCAGCACACGCGATGCACGAGCGGCCCTTGCGAGACAATGCTATCGAGGAATTAAATCGCCTTGCTGTTGGTTCGTCTAAAGATCAACTGGCCGATCAGGCCGCCGTCGCGGCGTTGCTGGCCGCCGAATTTGCTCTCGATGAACGTAAGGGCCAGCAGGCGCTCATGGCCTTGGCGCCGTTAACCCAGAAAGAGAGTCGTCAGGTCCACACCATGCGTCTGGCGCTGCGGGCAAACCAGCAGGTCGGAAACTGGGACGAGGTGCTGCGCATTGCAAGACTTCTAATGAACCGAAAAGCAATCACGCCGACCGTCGCGATTCACTACAAACAGAGGGTGGCTGATGCGTGGATTGCGGACGGCCGTCACCAAGAGGCGATTGCCCTCATTGAACAAGTCTTGAAGAACAACTGGGACTCGGGCCTCGCCATGCGCTATGGTCGTTGTGAGGGGGTTGCGAAAGACCAGCTCACACAACTTGAGCGCTGGTTGAAGGCCCATCCACAGGACCCTGAGTTGCACTGGGCGCTTGGCCGGCTCTGTCAGCGCGAGAGGCTCTGGGGTAAGGCACGAATGCATCTGGAGACATCACTTCGAGTAAGACCGATGGTTGAAACCCATCTCGCTTTAGCCGAGATTGCAGAAAGCCTCTCTGAAAACGACACCGCCGCACTTCATTGGAAGGCGGCGGCGCGTTTGGTCTAACGAGTTGCGTTGCGTGACGCGTAAGGCTTAGCTCGCAAGCGGAAGAATTGGCACGATCAAGAGTGCAACGATATTAATGATCTTGATCAGCGGGTTCACGGCAGGGCCGGCGGTGTCTTTGTAGGGGTCGCCTACGGTATCGCCAGTAACGGCCGCCTTGTGCGCATCCGAACCTTTACCGCCGTGATGGCCATCTTCAATGTATTTCTTGGCGTTATCCCATGCGCCACCGCCTGTACACATCGAGATCGCTACGAATAGGCCAGTCACAATCGTGCCCATCAGCATACCGCCCAAGGCTTTTGGTCCCAGTACGAGGCCCACCACGATTGGCACCACAACTGGCAGCAGCGAGGGAATCAGCATCTCTTTAATTGCAGCCTTGGTGAGTAGATCCACGGCCACACCATATTCCGGCTTGCCTGTGCCATCCATAATGCCTTTGATCTCGCGAAACTGGCGGCGGACCTCAGTCACCACTGCGCCTGCGCAGCGGCCAACGGCTTCCATTGCCATTGCGCCAAACAAGAAGGGAATCATGCCGCCAATAAATAGGCCAATGATGACTTCGTAGTCCGAGAGATCAAATTTAATTGCGTGACCCATGCCCTCGAGGGCGTGCGTATAGTCGGCAAAGAGTACCAATGCGGCAAGGCCTGCAGAGCCGATGGCATAGCCTTTGGTCACCGCCTTCGTGGTGTTACCTACGGCGTCGAGCGGATCGGTAACATTGCGGACCTCAGGGGGCAGTTCCGCCATCTCAGCGATACCACCTGCGTTATCGGTGATAGGGCCATAGGCATCAAGGGCTACGATAATTCCCGCCATCGAAAGCATACTTGTCGCTGCAACTGCAATACCGTAGAGCCCAGCAAACTGGAAGGCAACCCAGATCGCTACGCAGACCGAGAGCACGGGCAGCGCGGTGGAGCGCATTGACACCGCAATACCTGCAATGATGTTCGTTGCATGGCCTGTTTCTGAGGCAGCAGCGACATGGCGCACGGGCGCGTACTCGGTTGCGGTGTAGTACTCCGTGATTACGACCATCGCAGCGGTCAGTCCAATGCCAACGATCGACGAGAGCCAGAGATTCATGACCGTTAAACCGGGTACATGTGCTGCAGCACCTGCCATTAACCAGTCGGTTACGAAATAAAACGCAACGATTGAGAGCACCGCTGCAACAATCAGGCCCTTATAGAGCGCCGTCATGATCTTGCCAGTGCCGGAATATTTCACGAAAAAGCAGCCAATGATTGACGCGATCACCGATACGCCGCCCAGTGCCAAGGGGTAGATCGCAGCCTCTGCCGCAATGCCCTTGATCGTGAGCGCACCAAGCAACATGGTGGCAATGACCGTCACGGCATAGGTCTCAAATAAGTCGGCCGCCATTCCTGCGCAGTCGCCCACGTTATCGCCCACGTTGTCGGCGATAACGGCCGGGTTGCGGGGGTCATCTTCGGGAATACCCGCTTCGACCTTACCCACCAAATCGGCACCAACGTCTGCGCCTTTAGTGAAGATTCCACCGCCGAGTCGGGCAAAGATTGAGATTAGTGAAGAGCCAAATGCAAGGCCAATTAATGGGTGAAGGGCCTTCACAATATCTTGGGTCTGGGTGAGCTGGTAGGCGTAAAAACCGGCCACCCCGATAAGACCCAAGCCAATCACGAACATTCCCGTAATGGCGCCGCCTTGAAAGGCGATAGCCAGCGCAGGATTGATTCCTCCACGGGCGGCCTCGGCGGTGCGGACATTGGCCCGCACATTGATATTCATGCCGATAAATCCGGCCGCACCGGAGAGAATCGCACCAATCGCAAAGCCCACGGCAGTATTCAAGCCAAGGCCGGGAATGATCGCGATGAGAACAAAAATCACGACCCCGACGATTGCAATGGTTCGGTATTGGCGTGCCAGATAGGCCGATGCACCGGCCTGGATGGCCGCTGCGATTTCCTGCATCCGCGCATTACCGGCCGGCTTGGCCAGAATCCAACGGCTCGAAATAACACCATACACAATAGCCAGAAGGCCACAAATTAAAGCCAAATTCAGTCCCATCGACATGGGGTTCTCCTTTTATTGAAATTCTGTTTTCAAACACTCCCGGTCTACTTCGACTCTCGTCACGCCTGCGTGACGGCTGCCTGCCCGGGGAATCCCTTAGAATGCCTAGGCAACACCCATCATTCTGACACAGGGAGCAGCCCCCAAATGGCCTTAAAAAATGTGACCGCTGGAATTAACGCCCCTGAGGAGTTCAACGTCATTATTGAAATACCGGCAATGTCAGACCCGATCAAGTACGAGGTCGACAAAGAAACCGGGGCTCTCTTTGTGGATCGCTTCATGATGACGGCCATGCATTACCCCTGTAACTATGGCTATGTACCTGAGACGATCGCCGACGACGGCGACCCGGTCGATGTTTTGGTGATCACGCCTTTCCCCGTCTCGGGCGGGTCGGTCGTGCGTTGTCGACCCTTAGGGGTGCTTAAGATGGATGATGAAGCCGGGGGCGACGCTAAGTTATTGGCGGTGCCCACCGACAAGATTCTGCCAATCTACAAGCATTGGAAAAAGGTTGAAGACATTAACCCCGATCGCCTCGCCTCGATTCAACATTTCTTTGAGCACTACAAAGATCTAGAAAAGGGCAAATGGGTAAAGGTGCAGGGCTGGGAAGGTCCTGAGTCTGCAAAGCGTGAAATTATTGAGGGGTTAGCGCGCTATAAGCGGGAGACGGGCAGCTAAATGCTCAAAGTCGCTCTGGCGCAAATAAATAGCCGAGTCGGCGATCTGGCCGGCAATGCCGAGAAAATTCTTCAGGCCGCAGTTGCCGCCCAGTCCCAGGGTGCGGCCGTCTTACTCACTCCAGAGCTCTCTCTAACAGGCTATCCGCCAGAGGATTTATTACTTCGCCCCGCCTTTACA
Source organism: Burkholderiales bacterium UBA954 (assembly GCA_002293155.1). GTDB lineage: Bacteria > Pseudomonadota > Gammaproteobacteria > Burkholderiales > Burkholderiaceae_A > Lacustribacter > Lacustribacter communis. The sequence goes on from DBCQ01000028.1 coordinate 7,180, forward strand.
CGGGCCTGTGACCACCAGCTCTTGGTGCTGGCCGAGTCGTTAAAGCCACTGACCGAGATCACCGTGATTGTGGGCCACCCCCGGGCCCGTGAGCAGCGCCGGTTTAATGCGGCAACCGTAATTCGTTACGGCAAGATTATCGCGACCTACGGCAAGTTAGAGCTGCCAAATTACGCGGTATTTGATGAGCAACGCTATTTTGATCCGGACGGTGCACCCTGCTTGTTTGAAGTGAATGGTGTTCGGCTTGGTGTGAATATCTGTGAGGACGTCTGGGCCTCACGGGCCCCGGCCATGGCCAAGGCTGCCGGTGCAAAGATTTTATTGGCAATGAACGCCTCTCCGTTTCATATCGACAAACAAAATGATCGAATTAGTGTAGCCCGCGCAAATGTCTCAAAGCTGGGCCTTCCAATTGCCTTTTGCAATATGGTGGGCGGCCAGGATGAATTGGTTTTTGATGGCGGATCTTTTGTGCTTGACGGTGAGGGTAATGTCATCGCCCGTGCTAAGCAGTTTCAGGAAGATCTACTGATCGTTGATTTTTTTGCTAATGCAGCCGCCGATGAGCAGCAGGTCCACCGAATTGAGCCAGAGTTATCAATTGAGCAGCAGGCCTATCAGGCCCTCGTGCTGGGTACCCACGATTACGTTACAAAAAATGGATTTAAAGGTGCCACTATCGGTTTATCGGGAGGGGTTGATTCAGCCCTGGTCTTCGCGATTGCGGTAGACGCATTAGGCCCTGCGAATGTACGTGCCGTGATGATGCCTTCGAAGTACACAGCGGCAATCAGTATCGAAGATGCGACTGCCTGCGCAGCAGCCTTTGGGGTCTCAATTGAGTGCATTGATATCGAAGGCCTGAAGACCACCTTTGATCAACAACTCGCTCCACTATTTAAGGGGCTCGCAGAAGACCTTACCGAAGAAAATCTCCAGGCTCGTATCCGGGGCACACTGCTGATGGCAATCTCAAATAAGACCTCCACACTTGTTTTAACGACGGGCAATAAATCCGAAATTGCGGTGGGCTACTGCACGCTGTATGGCGATATGGCGGGGGGGTTTGCGGTCATTAAAGACTTGTTTAAAGGGATGGTTTACCGCCTGTGCTATGAGCGCAACCGCGTAGCGCTTGCGCAAACCGGTAAAACCTTGATTCCAGAGCGTATTCTCACCCGGGCGCCCAGCGCCGAGTTGCGCCCTAATCAGACCGACCAAGATAGCCTGCCGCCGTATGACGCCCTCGATGACATGCTGCGCCGCTACATTGAGGATGGTGAGAGTCGCGACGGACTAATTGCAGCCGGTCATCCACCCAAGGAAGTCGATCGGGTGCTGCGTATGATCCGGATCAGTGAGTACAAGCGCCGACAGTCACCTCCGGGTGTGAGGATCAGCCAGCGTGCGTTTGGTCGTGATTGGCGTTACCCTTTAACGAATGGTTTTATCGAGCAGTGACTTATTACCCAAGAGGCGACTAACGTGAAATTAATTACCGCGATTGTGAAACCCTTCAAACTCGATCAAGTCCGTGAGGCACTCGCCGATATCGGGGTCAGCGGACTAACGGTGACCGATGTCAAAGGATTTGGCCGCCAAAAAGGCCACACCGAGGTCTATCGAGGGGCCGAGTACGTTGTGGATTTCTTACCTAAAATCAAAGTCGAAGCGGTCGTAGCCGATGATCTCTGCGAACGCGCCGTCGAGGCAATCGTGGCTGCAGCCCGAACGGGCCGCATTGGCGATGGAAAGATTTTCGTGCGTGGTATTGATCAGGTCATCCGCATCAGGACCGGTGAGACGGGTGACGCGGCTGTCTAAGCAATACCCGTACCGCACCGCTGCCACCATCGTTGGCGGGCGCCTGACAGAACGCCAAGACCTCATCTTTTTGTTTTAACCAGGCGAGAACCTTGCCCTTTAGCACTGGGGTTCGATTGGCCGACCCCAGCCCCTTGCCGTGAATGATGCGCACACACCGAATTTCCCGGTTCGCACACTGCTTTAAAAAAATCGTAAACGCCTCTCGGGCCTCGTCGCTGCGCAGGCCATGCAGATCGAGGCTAGCCTGAACGACCCAGTGGCCGCGGCGCAGTCGGCGAACGGTGTCACTCGAAATCCCATTTCTAGAAAATGATAGGTCGCCATCACTATCCATCACGCTCTCGGCCGTCATATCCGAGAGTTGTGACTGGTTTAGTGCGTCGGCCTCGTCTTCAAGCCGCTTCACCGGTATCGGCCGTGGCTTTGGCTTCGAGGTAACGGAGGGCGGCTTGGGTGTGGGCGTAATCGGCTTGGCGCCGGCGACAGCCGCCAGAAACAGATCCCGCTCTGCGGTCATTGGATTGGCTAATCTTCCAGATAACGCTGGGCATCGAGAGCAGCCATACAGCCAGTCCCGGCGCTCGTGATGGCCTGACGATAGATGTGATCTTGAACATCGCCTGCCGCAAATACACCGGGAATATTGGTGGCTGTTGCGTTACCTTCAAGCCCGGCCTTGGTCTGAATGTAGCCGTTGTGCATGGTGAGTTGACCCTCGAAGATGTCGGTGTTTGGTTTATGGCCAATTGCAATAAACACACCGTGCACTGACAAGTCTTTTGTTACGCCGGTACTCGAGTGCTTGATTCTTACTCCTGTCACACCACTGTCGTTGCCGAGTACCTCATCGAGGTTATGGTTCCATTCGATCGAGACATTGCCACCTTTTGTTTTGGCAATAAGTCGATCAATCAGGATTGGCTCGGCACGAAACTTGTCGCGACGGTGAATCACCGTGACATGCTTAGCAATATTGGAGAGATAAAGCGCCTCTTCTACGGCGGTGTTGCCGCCGCCGACCACGCAGACGTCTTGCCCTTTGTAGAAAAATCCATCGCAGGTCGCACACCCTGAGACCCCTTTTCCCATGAAGGCTTCCTCTGAGGGGAGGCCCAGATACTGGGCAGAGGCACCTGTGGCGATGATCAGCGCATCGCAGGTGTATTGGCCTGCATCGCCAATAATACGGATGGGTTTCTCCGCAAGCTTGGCGGTATGAATGTGATCGAAGATCATCTGGGTCTTAAAGTGCTCGGCATGGGCCAAGAACCGCTGCATGAGCTCAGGGCCTTGAACGCCATTGGGCTCGGCCGGCCAGTTCTCAACATCGGTGGTGGTCATGAGTTGGCCACCCTGTGCCAACCCGGTAATCAACACAGGGTTAAGGTTTGCGCGTGCTGCATAAATAGCGGCGGTATAGCCGGCAGGCCCAGAGCCTAGAATGATCAATCGGTGGTGCTGGGTTTGGGATGCTGTCATCGGGCAGGCCTTTATAAAAATAAGGGTGAATCGGTGTTGAAATAGGCGCTAACAAGCCCTCGCGGGCGAGAAATGTCGCGACACGGCACAATTATAGAAATTCACAGGGGCTTGCGCCGGTTTCGGCCCAGAAAAGGAGTTCATGGCTAGTCGTAGTGCTCGATCAACAACACGCTCTGCGGGCCGGGTTACCCGCCGTGGGTCCGCACGGTCCTCGGCCATTGGCGCGGGGCCTGAGGGCGATGATCCCAGGCCAATATCAGGCTTTGCGGCCGAATTGCGATGGCTGGCATGTGCAGCGGCTTGCATCTGGATCTTTCTGTCGCTGATTTCTTGGTCTGCCCAAGACGCGGGATGGTTTCAGCAGGGCTCACAGGCCGCACCTTCGAATCTTCTAGGCCGCTTTGGCGCCTGGACATCAGATTCCCTGTTGTTTGGTTTCGGTTTCTCATCAGGATGGCTCGTGGTGCTCATGGGCATTCTCGCATTCTCGGGATGGCGCTATGCACGCGAGTTGCGGGAACAACAGCGGCTCGGATTGGGAGCGACGACTGGCATTGGGGCAGATTCCCGGCTCATGACCGGGTTGCAGTGGTTGGGCTTTGTCATTTTGGTGATCGGGAGTTGCACCCTCGAGGCTCAGCGCGTGAGCCTTGGGTCGAGCCCCATCGCCTTTATGCCGGGCGGTGTGTTGGGCAGTGTTGTGGGCAGCTTTGGCGATTGGGCCCTTGGGGCAATTGGGCTTACCCTATTTGCCTTGGTCTGTATTATCTTTGGCCTTGCTTTGTTTTTAAGGTTCTCGTGGATCGATGTCTCAGAGCGGGTTGGCCGTGCTGCAGAGATGCTGGTGGTGGCCTTGCGCGAGAAGCTCCAGGATCGCGAGGATCGTAAACTCGGCGAGTCTGCGGCCACTGAGCGTGCGGATGCACTCGAAGAGAAGCGTCGCCAGCGAGAAGTCGAGCATGGCCTTGAGATTAAGCCCGTCGCTGTGGCTGAGCCCTCTAAGAAAGTAATTGAGGCAAAGCAGCGTGAGAAACAGCGACCCTTGTTTACTGAGATCTCCGCTATTGGCGGGCTGCCGCCATTGTCTTTACTTGATGATGTGGTCGCCCAGACGGAGACAGTCGCTCCCGAGACACTAGAATTTACATCACGGTTAATTGAAGGCCGCTTGGCAGACTTTGGTGTGCAGGTAAAAGTGGTGAGTGCACAGCCAGGCCCCGTGATTACCCGCTACGAGATCGATCCCGCACTCGGCGTGAAAGGTTCGCAGATTGTGAATCTTGGAAAAGACCTTGCGCGGGCACTCTCCTTAGTCTCCGTGCGCGTCGTGGAGACCATTCCCGGCAAAAGCCTTATGGGTTTAGAGCTTCCCAACCCGAAGCGTCAGATGGTTCGTTTATCGGAGATCCTTGGCTCGACAATCTTCCAAGAGCACGGCGGCGTATTGCCGCTTGCGCTTGGCAAGGACATTGCCGGTGCACCCATGGTGGTCGATCTCGCGAGAATGCCCCACCTGTTAGTGGCCGGTACAACAGGGTCAGGAAAATCGGTGGGCGTTAATGCGATGCTTCTGTCCTTGCTCTATCGGGCAACACCTGCCCAAGTTCGATTAATCATGATCGATCCAAAGATGTTGGAGCTCTCAATCTATGAGGGCATTCCCCATCTTCTGACGCCGGTCGTCACCGATATGAAGCTTGCAGCGAATGCCCTGCACTGGTGTGTTGGTGAAATGGAGCGACGCTACCGCACCATGAGTAAGCTCAATACCCGAAACCTCGCGGGTTTTAATCAGAAAGTCGAAGAGGCCATTAAAAAAGGTAGCCCAATTCGCGATCCACTTGCCAACCCAGAGGATCCCGAGGCGCCAACACTTGTAGCGCTGCCACAGATCGTTGTGGTGATCGATGAGTTGGCTGATCTCATGATGGTAGCCGGCAAAAAGATTGAAGAGCTGATCGCTCGTCTTGCACAAAAGGCACGTGCCGCCGGCATTCATTTGATTCTGGCCACTCAGCGGCCATCGGTCGATGTAATTACCGGATTAATCAAGGCAAATATTCCAGCTCGAATTTCATTTCAGGTCTCCAGCAAGATCGATTCCCGTACGGTGCTTGATCAGATGGGAGCCGAGGCCCTGTTGGGCCAAGGCGATATGCTGTTCTTGGCTGCCGGCACAGGCCTGCCGATACGAGTGCATGGCGCGTTTGTTGCTGACGATGAAGTGATGCGGGTTGTGAATTACATCAAGCAGACGGGCGAGGCCCAATACGATGAATCCATTCTCGATGGCGCCGACCAGAGCACTGGCGGCACGTTTACCGCAGGCCTTGGCACAGAGGGTGGCGGCGGAGAGTCCGATCCACTCTACGACGAGGCCGTGGCGATTGTGTTGAAACACCGTCGTGCATCAATCTCGCTGGTTCAGCGTCATCTACGCATTGGCTATAACCGCGCTGCAAGACTGCTTGAATCGATGGAGCAGGCTGGGGTTGTGTCGCCGATGCAGAGTAACGGCAACCGCGAAATTCTGGCCCCTAATTCCTCGGCCTCATGAGGAGGCGCATGATCAAGCGTCTTGTGATCATGAGTCGTGGTCCAAGCCTTAGCCTGTTAGCCGCGATCTGTTGTTGGGCCCTTGCGGCGACCAGCCCCGCGGGGGCACAGTCTGCGGTGGTGGACCGGATGATCGAGAGTTTAGCCTCCACCCAGACCTTATCTGCTGATTTTTCACAGACCACGGCGGCGAAGTCGGCACGTCTGCGCTCTGCATCGGGCACGTTTTACATCTCAAAGCCGGGGCTATTGCGCTGGGAGGTGAAAAAGCCTTACCCACAGATTCAGCTACTCAACGACAAAGAGTTTTGGCTGTTTGACGTTGATCTTGCACAGGCCTCGGTGCGGCCAGTTCATGCCGCAAACCTCACGGGAATTGCAGCACTACTTCTGAATACCAATAGCCTCACCCGAGAGCAGCTCCTGAGTCGTTACGGGTTTTCAGATCTCGGCGCTCGCGATGGCCTGCAGTGGATTGGTGTTACACCCAAAACTGCAGAGCCTGGGATAACGAGTCTGGCCGTGGGAGTCGATTCTGAATCGCTCTTAAGACGGTTTGAGATCCACGATAATCTCGGCCAGGTTACCCGCATTGAGCTGACCCGTATTTTAAAGAACGTGGCTATCGATCCCAAGCTCTTTCAGTTCACCCCGCCTGCAGGCGTGAGCGTGCTTCGTGCGCCCTGATCTGCCCCTGGCCGAGCAGTTAAGGCCGCAGTCGATTCACGATGTTGTGGGCCAGGCCCATCTCCTCGGTGACGGTAGACCACTGCAGGCTGCCGTCGCCAGCAGGCGGCTGCATTCCATGATTCTCTGGGGCCCTCCCGGCGTTGGTAAGACAACCCTTGCACGGCTATTGGCGCTTGCCTGTGGCGCAGAGTTGATGGCGATCTCTGCAGTCTTAGGTGGTGTGAAAGAGATTCGTGAGGCGGTCGAGTTTGCCCAAAAAGCTAAAGAGCTAGAGCGGCCCTGTGTGGTGTTTGTGGATGAAGTTCATCGGTTTAATAAGGCCCAGCAGGATGCATTTCTGCCTCATGTTGAGCAGGGACTCTTTGTGTTTATCGGAGCAACCACGGAGAACCCCGCCTTTGAAGTCAATAGCGCATTGCTCTCAAGGGCAAGTGTCTATGTGCTAAAACCCTTGGACGACGCTGCGATGCAAGAGATCATTGGACGCGCCGTAGTGCTTTACGGTGCAAGCCCATCGCTAATCGAGCCAGTGGCCAAACAGCGCCTGATGGCCTACGCCGATGGTGATGCCCGCCGCCTACTCGGCGCGCTTGAGTTATGCGTTCCAAGGGCGTTGCAGGCGACACAGCCGATCGATGATGCCTTACTCGATCAGATGTTGCCTCAGTTAATGCGGCAGTTTGATAAAGGCGGCGACGCGTTTTACGACCAGATCTCGGCCCTCCATAAATCAGTACGTGGTAGTGACCCAGATGCGGCCCTGTATTGGTTTGCACGCATGGTCGACGGTGGTTGTGATCCCCGCTATATTGCAAGGCGTGCGATTCGAATGGCGATTGAAGACATTGGATTAGCCGATCCGCGAGCGCTCACCATAGCCTTAGAGGCAGCCCAGACCTATGAGCGGCTTGGTTCGCCCGAAGGGGAGTTGGCAGTTGCGCAGGCCTTGGTGTTTATGGCCTGCGCGGCAAAGTCAAACGCGGTCTATGTGGGCTACAAAGCGGCGCTCGAGTTTGTACGGGATCGTGGCTCCGCGCCAGTGCCTGACCATCTGCGAAACGCACCCACATCGCTTGCGAAGTCTATGGGCCATGGAAAGGCGTATCGCTATAGCCAGGATGAGCCCGATGGGTTTTCAGCAGGCCAGCGCTATTTTCCTGAGCAAATCAAGAACCCGCCAGAGTTTTATAGGCCTGTCGATCGGGGAATGGAAAGTAAAATTTCAGAAAAGCTTGCCGTATTACGTAGTCGAAACCAGAAATCTTGAGTATTAAACTAATGAGCCACCATGATTGATCCACAGTTACTAAGAAAAGACCTTAATGCCGTAATCGCGGGACTTGCCCGCAGGCACTACACGCTCGACGGGCAGGCCTTTGCTGCCTTGGAAGGCCAGCGCAAGGCTGTACAAGTCGAGACCGAGACTCTTCAGTCTCAGCGTAATGCGTTATCCAAGCAAATTGGTGTCGCCAAGGGCAGGGGTGAGAGCGCAGAGGCCTTGATGGCCCAAGTCAACGAGATCGCCCGCAGACTTGAAGCACAGGCGCAGACACTTGAATCTGTGCAGGCCCGGTTAAACGATTGGCTTCTCACGATTCCAAACATTCCGCATGAATCTGTCCCAACAGGAAAAGATTCAGATCAAAACCAGGAGGTTCGCCGTTGGGGCTCGCCTCGGGATTTTGCATTCGAGGTCAAGGACCATGTCGATGTGGGTGCCGCCTTAGGCCTTGACTTTGAAACAGCAACGAAGATTACAGGTAGCCGGTTTGCATTGATGCGGGGTGATATTGCACGCTTGCATCGGGCGCTTGCGCAATATATGTTGGATACGCATACCGCCGCGCACGGGTATCAAGAATGCTACACACCCTATATCGTTAATGCGGAAAGTATGATGGGGACGGGACAGCTGCCCAAGTTTGCGGACGATTTATTTGTCGCCAAAAAAGGTGGCGCAGAGGGGGCGGGTGAGACCCTCTATTTAATTCCTACCTCTGAAGTGTCATTGACGAATATCGCGCGCGACGTAATTTTTGAGCCCTCTCAGATACCGCTAAAGCTCACTGCCCATACACCCTGTTTTCGATCTGAAGCGGGCAGTTATGGCCGCGATACCCGAGGCATGATTCGCCAACATCAGTTCGATAAGGTAGAGATGGTTCAGATCGTTGATCCCGATCAGAGTTACGCAGCCCTCGAAGAAATGGTTGGCCATGCGGAAGCGATTTTGCAAGGCCTTGAGTTGCCCTATAGGGTTATGGCGCTATGTACCGGTGATATGGGTTTTGGTGCGGCGAAAACCTATGATCTTGAGGTATGGCTGCCCTCGCAAAACACATTTCGCGAGATCTCCTCGGTGAGCAATTGTGAGGCGTTTCAATCTCGTCGCATGCAGGCCCGAGTGCGTAAATTAGCTGAGGGCGGTAAATCCCGACCCGAGCTTGTGCACACCTTAAATGGATCAGGGTTGGCGGTGGGCCGTGCACTGGTGGCAGTTCTTGAGAACAATCAGCAGGCCGACGGCAGCGTCACGGTACCCAAAGCGCTTGCACCGTATATGGCCGGTAAAACCCTACTGATTCCTGCGCGGGTATAATTCGCGGCTTGCTTACGGTTGCCGCGGAGAGGTGGCAGAGTGGTCGAATGTACCTGACTCGAAATCAGGCGTGGGCGTAAGTCCACCGTGGGTTCGAATCCCACCCTCTCCGCCAAGTCAAGGGCGTGGTACTTGTGGCTCTGGCTCTTCCCCATTAACGGGGGATGGGTAGTGCTCAGATAACGATAATCCCTTTGACCAGTCGTAATGCGGGCGCCAGGGTTCTCCGTACTGCATAACAATCTCCTGAAGCCGACTAATGCGTTGGGCACCAATAGTCTTCAGATTCTTTATAACCTCGTTCTGATCAGGGTAGGGTTCAATGAGGTCGGCCCATAGTGCACGGCCCGCAAGAAAACCTGAGGCGCCTGCGCGGGCCGCAAATGTCATGGCCCGAGTAAATTCGTCAAAGCCTGCTCCAGCTGATAGCAAGACCCAGGGTAGCCCCTGACAGGCTTTGCTAAGCGCATTAAAAGTGAGCTGAACAGAAGCAGCGTGCTCTGATTGGGGATCAGGTAGCAGCGGTGCGGGAATCGGGCTTTCTAGTTTTAATAAGTCCACCTGATAGACTGGGTTTGAGAATTCCAAAACACTATTCACAACATGTTCAGCTTGCTTATTTGGGTCCTCACGATAATCTTTGAAGCTTTCAGATACGGATGCAAAGGGGTAGACGAGGAGTTCGAAAACAAATGCAATGTCATATTTTGCGCACTCTTCGCCAACACGGCGGACAAACTCATGCTGGTGGGTCAGGCTATCGGCGGATGCGTCGGGCCGATACCAGGCCAAGAGCTTTACGGCATCAGCGCCCATGCGCCGAATTTTTTCAACCGACCAGTTTGCGATAAGTCGGCTCTTTCGGCCCCTATCGTCCTCCTCAAACCGGTGGTCTTCCAGGGTAATTAAAAGCCCTCGATCGGGCCTTAGGAATTCGGCAGCAGCCGAATAGCCATAGTTCGGATCAACGAGTAATGCGCCAGCACTTGGGGCCAAGCCCTGGGCGAGCAGCCCCTTAATGGTCGAGATCTCCTGATCAGAAACATCAGTCTCGGTAATGCAGCGTTTGCGGGCGATAAATTTACTGATTGGTGGACGCTGATCAATTGCAGCCATTGTAAAGAACCCCTCTGGGGTCGCAAGGCGTCTTAGTCCCCAGCGCTTTCCGGTCTGCTTCATGATGGTCCGATCGTCATTGAGATGTGTTGAGTTGTTGAATCGCGGCCTGTACCTGCCGAGCGTAGGGTGCCCCAAGGCTGCCCAGGCCCTTGCAAACCTTATCGCCAGCAATGGCGTTTGCAAACTCCAACAGGCGCCTAGCCGACTGAAGCTTACTTGCGGCGAGGGCAAATGCGAGCGCCCCATGAAACACATCGCCAGCGCCTGTCGTGTCGACCACTTCAACGGGCACAGCAGCGATTTGCTGTTGTTCAAGATTGTCCAACCATTGAACGCCCGCTTGGCCACGGGTCACTGCGACATGCCGTGCGCCAAGCGACTGAGCAGCCAATAACTGAGCGTTCTCGGAGAGTCCTGGAAATAGATGGGCCAAACCGTGGGATGAAAATACCGCCCAGTCGACTAGGGGCATGAGACGCGTAATAACCTCGCGCGGTGCGATGTCTGCATCCAGCAAAGAGGGAATGCTGTGCCGGCGAGCCCACTGCAATGCTGCGTAACTGGCCTCGGGCCAGCGAGGATCGACGAGGAGTGCGTTGGCCAGAGGGAGTTGCTCGACATCAATCGGGTGGCCACGGTGAAAAGCCTCGGTGGGCGCATGAACGACCTGTCGCTCACCATGTGGGTCGATGCAAATCGACGAGACTGCGGTGTGGCAACCCTCAACGCGTTCAATGAATTGCGAATCGATACCTTCGTTAGCCAAAAACGCGAGAAGCGTGTCGGCGGTTGAATCACTGCCAACCCTGCTGACGAGCACAACGCGTGCCCCGAGCCGCGCGGCCGCAATCGCAGCCCCAGCGGCCATTCCCCCAGGGAGCGCCTGAAAACTGCTAGCTTTGTATTTTTCTGCCCGCGAGGGTATCTGGTCGACCGTAAAGCGATAGTCTATGACTGCCTGGCCAATGCAGACAATGGTGGGGTTAGGGCAAAACATATGAGAAATTAGTTTGCCATCAAGGGCTTAATTAATTCACCACGTGAGAACTCTGCGAACCGCTGTGGCAGATCATCTAAGCTAAATACCTGATCAACAATTTGTTCGTAAAGCGCACGGTGGCGGTGTAGGAGGTCTAGATTTTTTTGGTAATCGGATTTTGGGAAATAAAAAGACCGCATCATTACGAAATCTTTACGGCGTATCGGCTTTGTTTCTTCAATAGTCCACGGCGCATCATTCTCGCCAAGTAACAAGACAATGCCGTGGGGTCTGACGATCTGTAATCCACGATTGCGTGCCGCATGCGCGCCGCTGCATTCCAATATCAAAGAAAAACGAGTCTTATCGTCGTTCATTGGATAGGCTCTCGCACCGAATCGCTGGGCGAGCGTAAGCCTGCTTTCATTTGGGTCGCTAACATAGACCTCATGAAATCCGCTGTCTTGTAGCGCGATGATTGCGCCAAGCCCAATTGGCCCAGCCCCCATCACCAATACCGGCCCTTTGGCCACTTGTGGCCCGGCCACCCGAATACCGTGGGCAGCCGTGCCGATGGTATCGAGCAGAAGGGGTGCCAGATCGTCGGGAACCCAATCGGGTACCGGTAGCAGGCACTGCTCAGGAACACTTAGCGCCTGTCCATAACCTCCAGGCCGATTCCACCCGATTAGAACTGATTCGGTGTCGCAGAGATGGGTATCCCCTGCAAGGCAGCTATCACACTGGCCGCAATGAACAGGAATGTAGACCAGGCAACGTTGTTGGTGAAGCATGTGGCCGGGGCAATCGACCACGCCAAAAATTTCGTGGCCGGGGATCCAGCTGGCGCCCCTATGCCAGAGCTTGATATCGCTCCCACACAGTGCGGTGCGTTGAACACGAAGCAAGACTTCGCCGGGGGCCACTGCTGGCTGTGGCCAATCTTCAATCGTGACCTGTCCTTTGCCTGCAAAGCGCGCACCACGCATCACCGCTAGGCCGCTTCCGGAATAAGTAGTAACTTAGCCGAGGCAGTTTTGCCCAGATGCAGGTCTTGAAATGCGGCTGCACCGTTATCGAGGGACCGCTCTTCAACCCAGCGAAGATCGCCGAAGGCCCCCTCGGCGAGTTTTTGCACGGTAGCCCGCATATCTGCAGTGGAGTAGGTGTAGGTGCCTAATAGGGTGATTTCGGCAAGGGTGAGCTTTCGCATATCGATCTCACTATCCCAATCCTGCAGGCCAATATGCATGATCACACCGCCTGGCTTAATCGCTTGGAAGGAGGTTTTGCGTGTAATTTTCGAGCCTACTGCATCGATGACGTAATCGTAATGGCTCTCGTTGATTGAGGTGGTCAGTGGGTTGACGGTTACGCAGTCGACATGCGACTGAATTGAAGTGAGACGCAGAGCGTTGGTCTCGCTAACAGTGAGCTGGTGAACGCCGTAGCTTTTTAATAGCAAAGCGGCCAGCATTCCAATCGCGCCGCCACCAATGATTAATGTCCGGCACTCGGGCAGGGGGCGCGCAAGATTCTTCAGCGACAGATTAATAGCATGCACAGCCGTTGCTGCAGGTTCGGTAAGTGCGGCCACCCGTGCCGACATGTCCTGGGGAATATCAACTAGCGATGCCGCCGGAATACTCATGAACTGCGCAAAAGCACCAGGACGCGTCATACCTACCATGGTGCGGTTGCTACACAGGTTATTGCGGCCGGTGATACAGTACTCGCAGCTACCGCAGGTAATTAAAGGGTTGCCAGTCACGCGTTGGCCCAGGCAATAGGCAGGGTGTTGCGATTCGATGACTTCGCCGCAGAATTCGTGGCCCAGCACAAGACCCGGCTTTCGACGTGGGTCGTGACCGTGGTAGGCATGTAGGTCACTGCCACAGATACCCACAGCCTCGATTTTGAGAACAACCTCGCCGTTGGCCGCTTTAGGCATGGGCCGCTCTTGAATCTGGACCTCATTCGGCTGGGTGTAGACCAAGGCTTTCATAGACACTCTTTCATAGAGGGGCGGTCGTTATTTTGCGGTGAACCCGCCATCAATCATCAGGGTCTGGCCGGTGATATAGGCTGATGCATCGCTTGCAAAAAATACGGTGATACCCGCCAAATCATCAAGCTCGCCATTACGACCAATGCAGGTCTGGGCCGCATTTTTAGCGGCGAGCTCCGGGTTATCAAACACGGGCGCTGTAAGCGCAGTTTTAAAAAATCCAGGCCCAATTGCGTTACAGGTGATGCCATGGGCCGACCACTCCTGGGCGATAGCCCGAGTCAGTTGGATGACCCCCCCCTTTGCAGCGCCATAGGGGGTTCCATTGGCAAAGGCGCGGGCACTTTGCAGCGATGCTAAGTTAATAATTCGGCCCCAGTTGTTTTTCTTCATTGTGGGCGCGAGGGCCTGCGTCATAAAAAATGGCGCTCCCAGATGGAGAGCTAAGTGAAGATTCCAATCCGCTGGGCTGTTATCCATGAAGGATTTGCGCAGGTTAAGGCCTGCGGCGTTGATTAAGACGTCAGTATGTTGGTGACGCTCAAGACACAGGGCGCCGCAGGAAGCGACGGCCTCTGGGCTTGAAAGATCGCAGGCAATCCAGTCGGCGCGGATGTTGTCTTCGCCAAGCAAGGCTGCTGCGGACTCTAACTCTGATGCGCGGCGGGCAACAAGGGTCACACTCGCACCGGCATGGCCCAAGGCATGGGCCATTGCCAAGCCAATGCCTGAGTTACCGCCAGTGACGAGGGCATGACGGCCCTTTAGAGTAAAGAGAGCATTAATGTCCATTGCGACAATCGTCTTGCTTAGATCTCGACCGGAGCACCGAGGTCGAATCGCTCGTTTGGAAAGTATTTGGCGAGCCGATCATCGGCGGTTCTTGCATGGCCCTCCATGCCTTCAATACGCGAAATACGCGCAGTAACCTGAGCAATTTCTTTGTTCGCCTCCCGGGTCATTTTCTGCCAGGTGAGAGTTTTCATAAATTTATGAACTGACAAACCACCCGAGTAGCGGGCAGCGCCCTTGGTCGGTAGCACATGGTTTGGGCCGCTGGCTTTATCGCCAAAGGCAACGGTTGTTTCTTCACCCAGGAACAGAGAACCGTAGCAGGTGAGATTGGCAAGCCACCAGTCGAGGTCTTTGGCGTGAACCTCTAAGTGCTCGCTTGCGTATTGATCAGAGATTGCAGCAATCTCTTCGCGGGTTGAGCCCACAATAACTTCGCCGTAATCACGCCAGGCACATCCAGCCGCATCCTTGGCAGTCGGCGGCAGTTGATCGATCAATCCAGGCACAAGCGCGATTACCTGTTTGGCTAAGGCTTCGGAAGTGGTGAAGAGCCAGGCGGGGCTCTCGTGACCGTGTTCGGCCTGTCCTACCAAGTCGCTTGCAACAATCGCCGGGTCAGCGGATTCATCGGCGATAACGGCAACCTCTGAGGGGCCGGCAAAGACATCGATCCCAACTTTTCCAAAAAGCGTGCGCTTCGCTTCTGCAACAAATTTATTGCCGGGGCCCACGACGACATCGGCGGCCTTACCCGTAAACAAGCCATAGGCCATTGTGGCAATTGCCTGCACGCCACCGAGTGTCATGATGGTGTCAGCGCCGGCCGCTTTAAATGCATAGAGAACATAGGGATGGATGCCGCCACCACGGTAGGGTGAGGAGCAGCCGATGATGTGTTTTACACCGGCCGCCTTCGCAGTAGCGACCGTCATATAGGCCGATGCGATATGTGCATAGCGGCCCGCCGGGGCGTAGCAGCCAACCACATTAACGGGTAACACCTTCTGGCCTGCAATGACTCCGGAATGCAGCTCGGTTGAGAAATCCTGAATGGAGTGACGTTGCGCCAAGGCAAAGTCGTAGACCTGTTTGGCCGCAAATTCAATATCGCGACGAACGGATTGAGGTACATCCTTTATCGCAGCCTCGATCTGCGCGGGAGTCATTAGGATATCGCCCGTCCAATGATCAAGTTTTTCCGAATACTCGCGAACCGCTGCTTCGCCGCGGGCCTCGATATCGGAGAGCATCTCGGTTACCACCTTCTGGGCGGTTGCAGTCTCAGTTTCGGGGGTTTTCGTAGCTTTCTTAAGATAGTGAATAGCCATTGGACACTTTCTGGTAAAAAATAATCTCGGGTTGTAGCGCTAACGAAGTGTGAAAAGCGATATCCATGGAATAAAACCGATAGTGGCTGATGCGATGATCATGGCGATCACAAATGGAAAGGCATGCTTTGCAATCTGAGACACAGGCGTTCGGGTTAGCCCACTCATCACGAATAGATTTAGGCCAAAGGGTGGTGTGATGAATCCGAGTCCCAGGGTGGTAACCATGAAGATGCAGAAATGAATTGGGTCCATACCAATCTTCTGCGCCAAGGGCATCAGCAGAGGGCCGAGTACGACAATATTGGGCCCGGTCTCCATCACGCAGCCGGCAATCACGAGAATCACGAGCATTAAAAGGATAACTTCAGTTGGGCTGTCGGCAAGTTCCATCACGCCGGCGACAAACTTCTGGGGCACATCCATCACAGTTAAGGCCTGCGCAAAGAGCAGTGCCACCGCGATAATCGGCAGAATCACGCCGCAGACACGGGCGGATGTCCCCAACATTGCCGGAAATTGCGTAACTTTTAGCCGGCCTTGGGCTAGCCCAAATGTGATTGCAACAGCGGCAGCGACGGCAGCGGATTCCGTGGGGGTGAAGACGCCAGAGTAGATGCCACCTAGAATAATGATAGGAATAGAGAGTGCATATTTCGCTTTATTCAGTTCTGTAAGCCAGAGCTTCAATGAAAACCTGCCGAGGGAATTTTCATAGCCTTTAATTCGATTCATGATCACATTGGTGATGATCACGGAAAGCAAAATTAACACTCCGGGAACAAAGGCTGCCTGAAATAGCGTCGAAGACGATATGCCGAGCACCAGGCCAATAATGATGTAGGCAATTGATGGCGGAATGAGGATTCCTGTGCAAGCGCCTGAGGCAACAAGCGCGCAGGCATAGGCCTTGGGGTAGCCACGTTCTTGCAGTCGTGCCATGGTGATACGGCCGATCGCGGCTGCATCGGCCGCGTCACTGCCTGAAATACAGGCAAATAACCCACAACCCATAACAGTGGAGGTACCAAAGCCTGACTTTAGGCTTCCGAAGGTCGCCTCTGCAAACCCCAGTAGATCGTGGGCAAGCTTTGAGCGCACCATAATGTCGCCCGTGAGAATAAAAAGCGGAATCGCAATGAGCGCAAAGGAGTCCACACCCTCAAAAAGTGCCTCACCAATCAGGGTAAGTGGCAGGGCTGATGTGGTTGCCAGCATAACGGTTGTGCCGAGACCGAGGCTTACCCAAAAAGGCACACCCACCACGAGTAGCAAGACAATCAGAAGTAGAGAAAGAGTAATCGCCATAACTGCGCCTTAGTGATCGAATAGTGCTTTTCCAGAATTCGCTGGGCGGCCAGCACGCAGATCCGCAATATCGCCAATCATGGCTTGAATCGAACGCACAACAATCAACGCAAATCCAACAAATACTGCAGCCTCGAACCAGGCCTTATTGATGCGCAATACCGGTGTTGCGGCCTCGAACTGAATGAGCTGCTGCATCGTATGGGTGCAGAAGTAAAGCGCAATAAAGGCAAAGGTTAGTGTCGCCAGTTCACCGAAGAGATAGAAGTAGCCGTGCAGCTTTTTAGGTAGAAATTGTAGAAGGATATCGAACCGAATATGGGCGCGGGCCTTCACGGCATAGGCAGCGCCAACCCAGCCTAGATAGATAAACGCATAGCGGGCGGTCTCCTCGGCCCAGGCCGAGGAGTAATTCAAAACAAAACGACGTAAAACTTCCTGAACAATTGCAAAGCAACAAAACGCATACGCAATCAGCATGAACCAGCGCTCAGCATTCATGTCGAGTTGCTTAAGTAGTCTCGAATTTGCCATTGTCAGGAAGCTCTCTATCGTTGGGGTGCTCGTCAGATTACAGGTTGAAGTCGGGCACCGTGATCGGGCCTTTAGTGTTAGCGGCTTTCTTCAGCATCTCGAATTTATCAAGCGAACCTGCAAAAGCGAGCTTGAACTCGTCGTACTCCTTGCGCTGCTCACCGCACGCGTCGACCCACTGCTTCATCTCAGCTGCGCTAGGGTTATAGAACTGGCAGCCACCCGCACGCATTAGTCGCATCGATTCTGTTCGAGCTGGCGCAATCTGTGCAAAGGTATCGATCTGCGTCTTGATTGCGGCTTCGTCAAAGACTTTACGCAGATCGCTTGGCAGAGCGTTGTACCAGGCCGCATTGGCCGAGAAGAGTTGTGCATCAGGAACTGAGCGGATGTAGCTAACATGGGCCAAGATATCCACGAAGCCAAATGTTGCGAGCGCTGCGATGGCAGGGTCAAGCGCATCGGCCACACCCTGTTTGATTGCGGAGGCTGTCTCACCCCAGGCCACCACCGTTGGGTTTGCGCCTGCCAGGCGATAGAAGGTCTGCAGCAGTTTAGACGGCGGAACGCGCATCTTCACACCCTGCATATCTGATGGCGTTTTGATTAGTTTGAACCCCTTGCGAGAGGCGATAACACGGGGATCCACCGTGTAATAAAACAGAGGCTGGTAGCCTTTCGCGGCAACCTTAGGGGTAATCTCGTCGTTCCATGCCTTGGAGGTAACCAGGTTTGCATAACGCTGGTTATCGCCACACCAGTAGGGGATATTAATTAAGTCGACTGCTGGAGCGTAAGGCGAGAAATTCGATAGGCTAACTGCACCACCGTTTACGGTGCCCGCCTGAATTTTCTGCGCCAAGGCGGCACCAACGCCGAGTTGGCCTGCCGGGAAGAGTTTGCAGAAGATCTGGTTCTTGGACAGAGTCTCGAGGTTCTCTTTCCACTTCGCCTGCATAACGGGGTATTTCACATAGTCTTCAATCTTGTACTCGGTTGCAAAGTTCATGCGGACTTTTGCATTTTTTTCCTTGCGCTCCTCATCTGCAGCGGTCTGGGCGACTGCGCTGTCACTCCAGAGCGTTCCGCTCATTCCCGCGATTACAGCCGTGCCAAAACCAAAGCGACCGGCAACCTCTAGAAAACGGCGACGCTCTTGGCTGAGCTCTGTAGTGAGATCAGTGATTTCTTTTTCATTCATTTTAGGTCTCCTGTAGTAATTAAAGTGACGTGTCTTGCTCGTCGCCAGGCTTCTCATTGAGTAGCAAGGCGGTTACAAAGAAACCGACCGAAATAAAGACCAGTAAGAATTCCCCAAGATCCCCGAGCCGTAATGGGAGCTTTACGAACTTCGTGGTAACGGCATAAATGACGTAGGACCCGATACCAAGAGCAGACAGGCGATAGCAGAGTTTTGGGAACAAAATGGGCTTCCTTTGTAATCGGTTACAGCTCGATTCTCAGCCCTCAAGCTATTTAAATCAATGAATCTAGTGGATTATCCTAGTCTCAAAATATGATAACTTGTAACCGAATACATTTTTGCGATGCGTCAATTGCGTCGCAACATATCGGATGTTCTCCCGAGGTGCGTTCTGTGCGGTGCATATGTTGAAATCAACGCCAAAAGTGATCGATGTTGCCCGTCGTGCTGAGGTCTCAACGGCGACGGTCTCGCGGGTATTAAATCGACCTGATTCTGTCCGGACGGAGCTCCGGGCTCGGGTGCTTCAGGTCATTGAAGAAATTGGGTTTGTGCCCAACGCCGGTGCCCGCGCCCTATCGCTGAACCGGAGTGGCAATATTGGGCTGTTAATCCCCACGGTCGATAACGCGATATTTGCAAATGGAATTCAGGCGTTCCAGAAAAATCTGTCTTCCCAAGGGTTTCAGATGCTACTGGCCACCAGTGAGTATGATCTCGATAAAGAAACCCAGCAGGCCATGAACCTCGTTTCTCGGGGCGTGGAGGCCTTAGCAATTTTTGGCCGCAGTCAACGGCCTGAATTACTTCAGTTTCTCGTTCAGCGACGTCTGCCCTATGTCCATGTTGGGGTCGATCATGCACCGCTTAAGGCCCATTGCATTGGCTTTGATAACCAAGCCGTGATGGATAAGGTCGTGCGCTACCTGGTGGATCTAAGGCACACCCGGATTGCGATGATTGCAGGTATTACCGATCACAACGATCGGGCCTATGATCGGGTGAAGGGGGTACGACGGGCGCTAAAGGCTTGCGGACTGAAGCTTCCCGAGGGGTATCTAGTGGAGCAGCCCTATCAGCTTGAGCGTGCCCGACAGGCGATGCGCCAATTACTTGAGTTGCCCAAGCCACCTACAGCCGTGATTTGTGGGAACGATGTACTTGCCCTTGGCGCATTGATCGAGTGTCAGCGTTTGGGATTCAAAGTCCCAGGGCAGGTATCCATTGTCGGGTTCGATGATTTAGAGATCTCGCGACATTTCTGCCCGTCGCTTACCACGGTCCACGTTCCTACCGAGCAGATGTGGGAGCGTGCGGCAGACTATCTGGTCAGGCGGTTGCGAGGAGAAGTTATTTCGAAGAGTCTAAATATTGATGTAAGCCTAATTGTTCGAGAATCAACCGGGCCAGCCCGAAAGTTAGCG
>DBCQ01000028.1:27118-35675 GCA_002293155.1 Burkholderiales bacterium UBA954
TGTTTCTTGCGGCAGCGCTTTTCACAGCGGGATCGGTCGTAGCTAACCCTCTGTCAGAGTCAGTAGCGCTTGCCAAGACGGTCCCGATTGCCGATGTACATATGCATCTTGTTGGCCGATCGATTGATTTTCATAGGGCTCAGATGGATCGAAATAATGTGCGGTGGGGAGGTGGTGTCGGGCCCACTGACAAGGGTTATCCTAAGCCTGCCGATGTGTCAAAGGTGCTCGGCACCCGGTATTTTTTTACCCTGGGTCAACAAGAGTTTACGGATGTGTTCTTCACGAGTGGTGCCCGTGGCCTTGTCGACCCGAATAGCTCAGCCTTCGCCAGAATGTTCTCGGTGGCTGACAGAATGCTTGAGAGTCGCGAGGCCTATGGGTTTGGAGAGTTGCATATCGATAACTCGAAGTCTTTTTCGACGATGCAATTCGCAAGAAAGATTGAGTTCGATAATCCGGTAGTTCAGCGAATATATGCGCTTGCCGATAAATACCAAGGGGTAATTCAGTTTCATATGCAAGGCGATCCAGCAAATGTTGCGAGTCTGCGTAAGAAGCTCCTTGAGTTTCCGAATTCCAAAACCGTTCTTTCGCATGGTTTGCCCTGGTCTTCGCAACCCTTGCTTCGGGAATTGCTCGAGGCGCATCCAAATCTTTATATCGAGTTATCCCGAAAGGGCGCCACCCTAAACGACAGAGAGGCGGCGCAGGCGTTCTCAAAATCCACGGGTCCTAAAGAGAACTGGCTTAAAACAATCGAGCAGTTTCCGGATCGATTTATGATCGGAAGTGACACCCACGCGCCCGACGAGGAGCGCTATGATGCCGTCATGCAGGAGTTTCGGGAGGGGCTACTACCCTATTTAAAGCCTGAGACCCTAAAGAACGTTGCTTATCAGAATGCAATACGGGTATTTAGACTTAATCCCGACCCGAAATAGACCGGAGTACAACACCGTGAACCTTGCTAAGCCCTCGCGTTTCGATGAGCCATTACCCGGCTCGCAGGATCCGCTGCTTTATAGCCTTGTGTATTGCAGCAGGGCAACTTCCGGTGTAAATCAGGCCGTCGTTGACACGATTATCGCGACCGCACACCGCCGAAACCCTCTACTAGGAATTACGGGGCTTTTGGTGATTGGCAGCGGGATATTCTTTCAGTGGATTGAGGGGCCAAGGGCTGAGGTGCTTGGCCTGATGGATCTGATTAAGGCGGATTCCCGGCATGAGACCGTGGTGGTGCTCAGCACAAGTGAGGAAGTTCGAGAGCGTATTTTTCCGAACTGGGATATGGAGCTCGTTGACACCAATGATATTCGGGATGTTCTTACCGATGCATTGGACACGGCCACTGATAAGAAGAGTATCGCTGCGCTGACGCTCCTGCTGACGCATCTCAGTGAACAGGATCTAATGGGTAGTTGATGGTTTAGGTATAGGCAAGCCAGCGGCCTGCGCCAATCACAGATGCCCAGCCAATAATTGAAATTAAGGCCTGTAGTTTTACAAAGCCGCTATGCTCACCGTTGGCTACCGATTGGGCGCGAAGGGCGATTGCATTTGTTAGAAGCAGGGTGATTAAGATCATTTTGATGACGAACAGACGCATGCCAACGAACTCTGATGCATGAGTTGTGAACATCAAAAGCCCAGTGATCATCGCAACGCAGAACCCGGTGATCGACAGCGGAACGGCAAAACGAGACAGACTTGTGAAGTCGATCTCTTTTGCAAGCCCAAGGACTCGCAAGTCCATCAAAACGACACTGCCAAAAAGCAGACCAATACCCCAGAGGTGGAGGGTTTCAACCGTGGGGTAGAGCCATAGCGAGTGGCGCATTGCCTGGGCCAACCATAGGCCCTCGATCGCCTCAAGTGGGGTTGTCATGGAGACGGGTTAACGCAGCTCGATTGACTTGCCGTTTACGATAATACGTTCAGCACGCATCTCATCGGATTTGCTGCGGTGGGGATAGCCTTCAAGACGAATCGTTGCCCCTACGGCAATTGCACTATTGCTTAGACCACGGTTTTCCATCCTAAACGGCGGCGCCAGCACTGCAGTCCAGGTTTTTCCATCAATGCTGAGTTTTACAAACCCGTGTGGGTGTTCGTAGCCACTCTGGACAATCTTTCCATTAAGTGAGAGTTGCTGGGTTTGGTCATACTCCGACCACCCGTGATGAGCGATGGCAAGCCCACTGTTTTGGAACAGAAATAAGGCTGCACTGAGCTTTAAAATATTCTTACGAAGTTGTATCACTGTCATGGAGCCACCTTAAGTAGGGCGCAAGGCCATCGGAAATATCTACACTAATTAATTCCGGACAATTATAGGGGTGTTGTGTGGGTAGCCAGGCTTTTAGTTGCTCAAAGCCGCTAGGTGTTGTCTTCATCATCATGAGGCACTCGGTACCACTCTGGATTTCCCCATCCCAGCGGTAGATACTGGTAATTCCGGGAATAATATTTACGCAGGCAGCGAGGTTTAGCGCGACGATCTGATGTGATAACTGCTGCGCTTTCTCGAGGGAATCAATCGTGGAAAATGCAATCTTTAGAGCAGTCTCGGATCGCAGGCCAAAGGTTTGCATGAGTGTCCCGGCGGACCCTGAAGCGCACACATGGCCGTCCTCTAAAATGACGAGGTGGTCCGCAAGCCGGGCCAGTTCATCGCGGGAGTGGGTGACGTAAATAATGGGGATGGATAGACCTTGATGAAGGCCTTCAAGCCAAGGCAAGATCTCTTGTTTTCTTTTTTGATCAAGCGAGGCCAGCGGCTCATCAAGTAGCAAGAGCTTCGGCTGCATCGCAAGGGCGCGCGCGATGGCCACCCGTTGGCGCTCACCGCCGGATAAGCCATCGACCGGACGGCTCAGTAAGTGTCGAATACCCAGTAGATCAATTGCCTGATCGAGAGACTCAGCAAGGCCTGGCTTTTTGATGCGATCAATACCGTAGTTCAGATTACGTTGAACATCGAGGTGCTCGAATAAGCTCGATTCTTGGAAAACGTAGCCGAGATCTCGCTGCCATGTGGGTAGATGAATGCCTTTGGCAGTGTCTTGCCAGATCTGCCCACCAATTACCACATGGCCGTCGGCCCGATCCAGGCCTGCTAGGCATCGCAACATGGTGGTTTTGCCTGAGCCTGAAGGGCCAAATAAAACGGTGATTCCGCTGCCGGGCAGTCGGAGGTCGACCTCGAGATGAAAGGCATCGCGCGATAGCGACAGCCGAATTTCGAGGTTCTGCTCTTGGGCTGTCATAGCGCGATTCGGCCGCGCCGTTTGGCGAGTCGGGTGAGGAAAAGTAATACAAGAAATGAGAATACGACCATTCCACCAGCTAGCCAGTGGGCCTGGGCATACTCCATGGCCTCGACGTGGCCGTAGATTTGGGTAGAGACAACCTGGGTCTTGCCGGGGATATTTCCGCCAATCATCAACACAACTCCGAACTCACCCACGGTATGCGCAAAGCTCAGAACAACTGCAGTGAGCAATCCAGGCTTGGCGAGGGGAAGTGCTACCGTGAAGAAGGTATCGATGGGTCTTGCCCTGAGGGTTGCGGCAACCTCAAGGGGTCGTTTACCAATTGCCTCGAACGCATATTGGATGGGATGAACAGCAAACGGTAGAGAGAAAATAATTGAACCGATCAGAAGGCCGGTAAATGTAAAAGACAGTACCCCGACGCCTAAGGCCTCTGTGGCCTGGCCAACCCAGCCATGAGGGCCGAGCATCACGAGTACATAAAACCCTAATACCGTGGGTGGCAATACAAGTGGCAGCGTCACCAGTGCGGCGATTGATCCGCGTAGTCGAGAGCGGGTCTGCGATAGCCACCATGCAAGCGGAGTTGCAATTATCACGAGAACAATCGTCGTGAGCGCGGCGAGCTCCACAGTGAGCCGTATAGCCTGCCAACCCTCTGGTGAGATCATCATGGCAATTCGTAGCCAAATGCTCGAAGGGTCCTCTTGGTTTTCTCCCCCTTGAGATAGGCCATCAGTGATAGCGCTGCGGCATTCGGTTTCCCGGTGTTTAATAAGATGGCATCTTGCCGGATTGGCGTGTGCATCGTGCCCGGTACTATCCAGGCGGAGCCCTCTGTAATTTCCCCCCCCACTAGAACCTGAGACATCGCGACAAATCCAAGGGCCGCATTCTCAGAGGCAACAAACTGAAATGCCTGGCCGATATTGGCGCCTTCGACGATCTTTGGCCGAATCGCCGAGATCAGGCCGAGTCTGGTGATGACGTCGATAGCCGCCGCGCCATAGGGTGCCAGTTTCGGATTGGCAATCGCAATTCGTTCAAACCGGCCGAGAGACAAAATCTCTCCCTTAGGGTCAACAAGTTTTGGGTTTTTACTCCACAGCACGAGACGGCCCTGCGCATAGGTAAAGCGAGAGCCTGTGACTGCGTAGCCCTCTTGCTCGAGTTTGGCGGGGGTTTCATCATCGGCGGCAAGAAATACGCCGTATGGCGCACCATTTCTTATCTGGGCGTAGAAGTTGCCCGTTGCGCCAAACGACAGGAGAGCGGTGTGGCCGGTGTCTCGCTCGAAGTCTTGGGCAATCACCTTCATGGGTGCAGCAAGGTTTGTCGCTACGGCGACCACAACGCTTCCCGCCCGGGCGGGAAGCGCCAGGCATAGGAGTAGACCAAGCCCTAGCGCAAGGATTGGGCTGGATCGTTTGTAGTTCATCAGAAATCTCGCTATTCTTTTAAAGGAATTATTAATAGTCGTCGCTATTCTTTTTTAGAATAACGATTCTGTCAAGTAATCCCGGGTAATCGGTTTCCGGTGTCCCCAAAATTGCGGCGAGGGTCATGTGATGGCGAATCCAACAATTCACTTTGAAGAGGCGCTTGGTAGTGCGGTTACTGACAAGCGGATCGAGGTTCTCAGGGCGGTACAACAGGTGGGCTCAATCTCGGAGGCGGCCCGGGCGTGTGGACTGAGTTATAAAGCCGCCTGGCAGGCCGTTGAGACACTTAGTAACCTAGCGGGGGTTACCGTAATTGAGAAGGTGGTTGGCGGTTCAGGTGGGGGTGGTGCTGAACTGACCAAGGAGGGTCTAGCACTCCTTCAGGCCGCGGATCTCCTGACTGCGGCTCGCCAGCGGGCGCTCGCGAAGATTTCGCGTAAAGGGCAGCCCAGCGGCCTGAGTCTGGCCGGGGTATCAGGGCTTGGCCTGAAAACAAGTATGCGTAATCACCTGCCATGTACGGTCGTTGGAATTAAGCGCTCTCAAGGTGTGGTGAGGGTTTTCTTAGCGCTTGCGGTTGGCAGAGTGTTGGTGGCACGAATAACGTACGAGAGCCTGCAACTGTTGGGATTAAAAACCGGCATGCGGGTGGTGGCCCTCTGCAAGGCTACCGCCGTCGTGGTGGCACCCAAAATCGTTGTAGCGGGTAGCGTCAATCTGTTTGAAGGGAGAGTTATGCGGCTAGCGGGCACGAAGGAAGCCAGCGAGGCCTCGGTTCAGATCGGGCCGGGCCTTCAGCTTGTTGGATTCGCAGAGGCCGACAGTGGGCTAAAGCGCAATCAGCCGGCGATGGCTGCGGTGGATGAATCGGCCGTTGTGATTGGGCTTCTCGGCTAATTCGTATCTTGGTATCCTTGACGCCGTGAACGCATTTGACATTATTGCCGAGCAGAAAATCACCGAAGCGATGAAGGCAGGTGTTTTCGATAGCAACCCGTTTAACGGCATTCCAATTGAGATCGACGACGACTATTCACTTTCGGCGGAGAGTCGCTTTCGTCTACGTTATTTTAAAGCCACGAGAGTTTCATCAGAGGTTGTGAATCATTTATCAGAGCGTTGGCGGCTGCGCCGTCTCGCCGTTGAACAAAAGCGCACTAGACCGAATGAACGTTGATGGCCTTCATCCTGCGTTAAGAACGTTTGTCCATGGCGCAACGCAGATACTGCTGACCGAAACTTTGGAAGAGTTGTTTCTACCAAGGGTAGGCGAATTAATGAGGGCCTTGGTCTCGCATGACAACTGGTTGGATCCGGCATGCGCGCAGAACCACCCAAGTTTCTATCAGCAATACCTTCTCTACGCAGATCCCAGCGATCGGCTATCGGTGGTGAGCTTCGTCTGGGGCCCTGGCCAGAGTACGCCAATTCACGATCACACGGTCTGGGGGGTGATCGGGATGTTGCGTGGTTCGGAATATGCGCAGCAGTATGATGTTGGCGTTGGGGGTAGACCTAACCCAG
The DNA here is from genome assembly GCA_002293155.1 of Burkholderiales bacterium UBA954. Lineage (GTDB taxonomy): Bacteria > Pseudomonadota > Gammaproteobacteria > Burkholderiales > Burkholderiaceae_A > Lacustribacter > Lacustribacter communis. The sequence continues at coordinate 33,363 of DBCQ01000028.1, forward strand.
TAGGACATGAGTTACGCCTGATGCCGGGCGATGTGGAGTATGTATCGCCGCATTTGGGCGATGTGCATCAGGTTCGAAATGCTTACAGCGATCGGGTGTCTATTAGTATCCACGCCTACGGCGGGAATATTGGAAAAATTAAGCGGCATGTCTTTGCAGCCGATACCGGTAATGTCAAAGAGTTCATCTCGGGTTATGCAACACCGGCAAATTAATGATGCGGTCTAACAGAGGCCGTGTTTAAACGCTGCATGACATAGAATTGGGTCCATGGTGACTTTTCTTGACCCAGCGATTCTATTTTTTATATTTGGTTTATTTGCAGGGTTAGTTCGCTCAAACCTGGAGATACCACAGCCGATTGCTCGATTTCTATCGCTGTATTTGCTTATGGCGTTAGGTTTAAAGGGCGGTTTCGCGTTGCAGAAATCTGGTTTTACGCTTGAAATTGCGCTTGCGCTCGGCATCGCGGTGGGGCTTGCTGTGATCATCCCCATTATTGGCTATGCGCTGCTTCGGAGTCGGCTAAATCATTACGATTCGGCCGCGATTGCAGCGACCTATGGTTCAGTGAGCGCGGTGACATTTATCACCGCCACCCAGGCTCTCGATACCCAAGGGATTGCCTATGGCGGGCATATGGCAGCCGCGATGGCGCTGATGGAATCACCCGCAATTATTCTTGCCATAGTGCTCGCCAACAAGGCGCGTGCTGCCAATGCGCCTGGTGTGGCAGCAATTCGAATGCGACATGTGCTTCACGAATCCTTTACGGATGGGGCGCAGCTCTTGCTGCTTGGGTCCATGGCCGTAGGATTAGCCACTGGCGAGGCGGGCGAGTCGCTGATGGCCCCATTCTCCATCGATCTGTTCAAAGGGATGTTGGCTTTTTTCCTCCTGGATATGGGTCTAATGGCGGCAAGAAATCTTGGGGGGCTGAAGGGAAGGCCCTGGATTACTCTGGCTTATGCGTTTGTTGCGCCATTTGCCCATGCGGTTATGGCGCTGACACTCTGTAAGTTCTTCGCAATCAGTCTAGGGGATACGGTGTTGTTGATGGTCCTCGCTGCGAGCGCGTCTTATATTGCGGTTCCCGCCGTTCTGCGACACGCCTTGCCGGAGGTTAATCCTGGCCTTTACATGGGAATGTCGCTCGGCATCACATTTCCCTTAAATATTGTGATTGGAATTCCGGTCTACACGGCACTTGCTCGGTTTGCGCTTTAGGGTTGGCCTCGAATACCCCTACAACAATGGGGAGAACCTAACTCTGAATTATTAGAAAATCAGAGCAGAAGGGGAGTAGCCCCATCGCCATGGCCGTCAATACGAGCAAACGCTCCGGTCCGGTGAGCAGCCGCTAGGCTGTAGCAAGACCTTCGTAATCAGTCCGGCTTCGAACAGCCGGTTTTTCTTGTTTACGGAGAGTTCAATGGAAACGATTGGCAATGTCTGGATGTGGGGTGGCTTCGCCATTTTTGTGGTGTTGGCCTGCGCTGTCGATTTATTGGTGTTGCAGAAAAAGGGGGCGGAGCGGGTCTCGGTAGGGCAGGCCCTTCGGTGGTCGGCGCTTTGGGTGTTCCTGGCGTTGGTTTTTAATGCCTTGCTCTGGTGGTATCTCGATGGGCAGGCGGGCCGTGAGTTGGCCAATCAAAAGGCGGCCGAGTTCTTCACCGGCTATCTCATTGAAAAGTCGTTGGCGGTCGATAACATCTTTGTATTTCTCATGCTCTTTACTTACTTCGCAGTGCCTTCGGAGTTGCAAAAGCGGGTATTGATCCTCGGCGTAATCGGGGCAATTGTTCTGCGGGCCGTAATGATCTTGATTGGGGCGTGGTTAATCAAAGAGTTTCACTGGGTGCTGTATGTCTTTGGCGCATTCTTATTGATTACAGGCATCAAGATGCTCATTTTTGCTGATGCAGGCTCCGATTTAGAGAAAAATCCGATATTGCGTTGGATGCGTGGCCATATGAATCTCACTCCGGGTTTTCATGGCGAGCGCTTCTGGATCAGTCGTGAGGGGGTCCGGGCCTACACACCACTTTTTGTGGTGATGGTCTTAATTGGAATTACTGACGTTGTTTTTGCGGTGGATAGCATTCCGGCGATCTTTGCAATCACGGACGACCCTTTTATCGTGATGACCTCGAACATCTTTGCAATCCTTGGATTGCGTGCAATGTACTTTCTTCTCGCAGACCTTAAGGATCGCTTCCATCTGCTGACATACGGCCTTGGGGTAATCCTAGTCTTTGTGGGCGCAAAGATGCTGATTGTGGACTGGATTAAAATCCCGGTAGCAGTGTCATT
>DBCQ01000028.1:35751-36831 GCA_002293155.1 Burkholderiales bacterium UBA954
AGACAAAAAACCAAGCTAGAGCTTAGGCGTATCGTGAGGGAGCCTGTATGCACGTATTGCTTCGGATTGATGAAACGCAGGGAGACGCGCCGCAGTGGCGTGCTGCTCTGAGTGCGGCAGCGCCTGAGGTTACCTGGCACAGCGAATCGGCGATTGCGGAGTCTCTCGCTCGAGAGATTGAGGTGGCCGTCGTTGCCAACCCGCCCCCGGGCGCCTTGTCAGGATTTCCACAACTGAAGTTTGTGCAATCTCTTTGGGCAGGTGTTGATCGATTACTTGAAGATCCAACAATACCCAAACACCTAGTGCTTGCACGAATGGTAGATCCCGCCCTTGGGGCTGCGATGGCCGAGACTGCCCTCTGGGCAACGTTGTCCTTACATCGAGGGTTTTTCCGTTATGCACAGCAGCAGGCGCATGGCCAGTGGAAGCATCTGCCTCAGCCGTGCGCCCATCAGGTCCGTGTCACGGTATTAGGTATGGGGGAGATGGGTCGTGCGGTTGCTGATCGGCTGGTAAGTCAGGGGTATCAGGTGCGTGGCTGGCGTCTTGGTGTGGGAAAGGCAGATGGCCGCACCGATGACTCTAGAATTCGGGTTGAGTTGGGCAAGGAGTCATTAAAGCCTCTGCTCGCGCAAACGGATATCGTTCTTAATCTCTTGCCATTAACGTCGCAGACTCGGGGTTTAATCGATCGAGAGTTCTTGTATGCGCTTCCTTCAGGCGCCGCGCTAGTCAACCTCGCTCGGGGAGGTCATCTGGTGGACGCAGATCTGATTGGCGCGCTCAACAATGAACAGGTTTCACACGCGGTATTGGATGTGTTTACGACAGAGCCGCTTCCGATTGGCCATGTATTTTGGCAGCATCCGCGCGTTACGGTTTTGCCGCATGCAGCCGCGATTACGAACCCAGAGACTGCTGCTGAGGTGGTGGCGCACCAGTTGAGGGTCTGGCGATCTGGGCAGCCGGTTGCCCATCAGGTTGAGCGCGGTCGCGGGTATTAGTGTTAGAGTTTTTACCTTGGGTCATATTCTTAAATTAAAAACGCACTAAGGAGACAACCATGCGTAATCGATC
>DBCQ01000007.1:0-5100 GCA_002293155.1 Burkholderiales bacterium UBA954
TTTCAGCAGGCGCTATCCGATGCGCAGAGCCTTGCCGTGGGTTACGACAGCCCGACGATGGAGCCCTTGCATGTCTTATCAGCGCTGCTTGCTCAGGAGGAGGGTGCGACCAAGTCGTTGCTATCACGGGCGGGTGTTAACACCCAACGGCTGCAGCAGAGTGTGAACAGCGCACTCGAGAGCCTTCCCAAGATCACACACCCAGAGGGCCAGGTTACTGTGGGCTCTGAGCTGGCTAAATTATTAAATCTGACTGACCGTGACGCGCAAAAGCGGGGCGATCAGTTTATTGCCAGTGAACTTTTTCTTTTAGTGCTTGCAGACGACAAGGGACCAGCAGGAAAACTGCTGCGCGAGTCGGGTCTTACCCGCAAGAATATGGAGCTTGCAATTGATGCCGTGCGCGGTGGGCAGGCGGTGGACTCTGCCGAGGCCGAGGGTCAGCGGGAGTCGTTAAAGAAATACTGTGTTGACCTTACGCAGCGGGCAGGGCAGGGCAAGCTCGATCCGGTGATTGGTCGCGACGATGAAATACGCCGGTGTATCCAGATTCTCCAGCGGCGCACGAAGAACAATCCCGTTTTAATCGGTGAGCCGGGTGTTGGAAAGACAGCGATTGTGGAGGGGTTGGCCCAGCGAATTGTGAATGGTGAGGTGCCGGAGGGGCTCAAGGGAAAATCAGTCCTTACGCTTGATATGGCGGCGCTTCTTGCGGGCGCGAAATATCGCGGCGAGTTTGAGGAACGATTAAAGTCGGTCTTAAAAGATATTGCTCAGATGGCCGAGACACACCCGAGTGGCCATCCGATCGTGTTTATCGATGAGATTCACACCATGGTGGGCGCTGGCAAGGCGGAGGGCGCGATGGATGCCGGCAATATGCTCAAGCCCGCCTTATCACGCGGAGAACTCCATTGCATTGGAGCGACAACCCTAGACGAATATCGCAAATATATTGAGAAGGATGCCGCCCTCGAGCGACGATTCCAAAAGGTCTTAGTGGGCGAGCCATCGGTCGAGGCAACGATCGCTATTCTGCGTGGATTACAGGAGCGGTATGAGATTCACCATGGGGTGGAAATTACCGACCCGGCCATTGTGGCGGCTGCAGAGTTATCGAATCGTTACATTACGGATCGGTTTCTTCCAGACAAGGCAATCGACTTAATTGACGAGGCTGCATCGCGCATCAAGATGGAGATTGACTCAAAACCAGAGTCTATGGATAAGCTCGATCGTCGCCTGATTCAGTTAAAGATCGAACGAGAGGCGGTTCGTAAGGAAAAAGATGAGGCTTCCAAGAAGCGATTCGATCTTCTCGAGCAGGAGATTGAAAAACTCGAGCGTGAGTCGGCAGATCTTGAGGAAGTCTGGAAGGCTGAGAAAGCTGCGGTGCAGGGCTCTCAGTCGATTAAAGAAGAGATCGATCAAATCCGGCATGAAATAGAGGCCTTCACCCGCAAGGGTGACTGGCAGAAAGTCTCCGAGCTTCAGTATGGCAGGATGCCCGAGCTTGAGGCGCGCCTGAAGGCGGCGGACTCCACGGGTAAAGACTCGGCGCGCAAACTCCAGTTGCTCAGAACACAAGTCGGCGCTGAGGAAATCGCCGAGGTGGTATCGCGGGCAACCGGTATACCCGTCTCTAAGATGATGACGGGCGAGCGGGAAAAGCTATTGGCCATGGAGGGCCACCTCCATGAGCGCGTGGTGGGGCAGGATGAAGCGGTCACCCTTGTTTCTGATGCGATACGTCGCTCACGCGCTGGGTTATCCGATCCTCACCGGCCTTATGGTTCCTTTCTCTTCCTGGGCCCGACTGGCGTGGGCAAGACGGAGTTGTGCAAGGCCCTCGCACAGTTTTTATTTGATTCGGAGGAGCATCTCGTACGAATTGACATGAGCGAATTCATGGAAAAGCATTCGGTCTCACGTCTGATTGGCGCTCCCCCGGGCTATGTTGGCTACGAGGAGGGGGGCACCCTAACGGAGAGCGTTCGCCGTAAGCCCTATAGCGTCATTCTTATGGATGAGGTCGAGAAAGCGCATCCGGACGTGTTTAATGTGCTGCTGCAGGTGCTCGACGACGGACGACTCACTGACGGCCAAGGCCGCACGGTTGACTTTCGCAATACCGTGGTGGTGATGACTTCTAATCTAGGCTCCCACGAAATTCAAAGGCTCGTGGGGGCACCGCCGGCCGAGATTAAAGATGCCGTGATGGGCGAAGTGAAGAGTCATTTTCGTCCGGAGTTCATTAATCGTATTGATGAGATTGTTGTCTTCCATGCGCTTGATCAGAAAAATATTCGCAGTATTGCTGCGATTCAACTCAAGAGACTTGAGGCCCGGGTTAAGGCACATGACATGACACTTGAGGTCTCGGACGCAGCGCTCGATGAGATTGCGAAGGTAGGCTTTGATCCGCTCTATGGCGCTCGACCGTTAAAGCGGGCGATTCAGCAGGAGATCGAGAATCCGGTAGCGAAATTAATCCTTGAGGGCCGGTTTGGGCCTAACGATGTGATTCCCGTAGATTTCAAAGCGGGCGCATTTAAGTTTGATCGTGTCGTGCATTAAATCGATAGGGGGGTCGTTTACGTCAGACACGCCGATTGATTGGGATGTGGACGAGGCGGGTGCCGGAAAATCGATCATGAAGGGTCTGCGAGTCGCGGTTCAGTAGCGCGGAGAGCAGACCAATGCCAGTCAGTGTGCTGGGTACTGCAATTAGGGCGCGTAGCAGTGCCTGGCGTGGCGAGACCTTGCGGCTTGGATCGCGGGCGTCGACGACCCGAAGGCCTAGGGTCTGCATCGGCAGGGTGCAGCGTTGGTTTGACCAGCCCCAGGTGAAATAGGCCACAAGCGCTGCAGCACAGACAAGTTGCAGGCCAAGGCGTTTAGCGGTGAGCGACCCAGCGCTTGACGTGTCGTTAAAATCTAGTGAGACCGAATAGATAAACGCGATGAGCAATAAGGGGCCGAAAAGCAAGAGGCCTTCGTAGACCATGCTCATGAAGCGGCGCCAGACTGAAGCGGGGGCGTACGAGGCCTCGGCCATCAGGGCATCTTGGGGCTAAAACGGTTTATCGGATGTCGCAGAGAGCGCTGAACGCGGTCTTGTCTGCGCAGGGCCCGGGGGGCTTACCTTCTGCTCGGGCGTTGGCGAGGCATCAGCGATTTTCTGGGCGGCCAACTCCACGAGTCGAGCGCGCTCTGCTGGTGAGAGTTTCTGGTACTCGTTCCATTTCATGATCCGCACTTCCTCGGGGACAGCCTCGACGACGCTATCAAAAATCGCGCGCGCTTGTTGACGATCTGAGGCGGGCATTGACACCCACTCCTGCATTCGTTCTTGGGCGCGTACCTGCTCATTGGGGGTGAGCAGATGAAAGCGATCTGCGATTTTTAGCCATTTTTTCTTCCGGGTAGGCTCAAATGTGGTCCAAAGAGATTCGAGTGGGGCAAGCGCTTCGCGTTGGTTGTTGGTTAGTTTTGTCCAGGCCAGTGTCTGGCTATTTTTGGCGCCCGGAAACAACTGATCAAGCGACCAGAATTCACGTATCGCAATGCTTGCGCCGTTCACCAGGGAGGTCACCGAGGTGCTGGCCGGCTGACCGAGCCCCTCTTCTTGGAAAACAAGAAATCCGGGATCAAGGTAAGCCTGAACCGGTAGCCGATCTACGATCATTTTCTGGTCAATCGCGGCGATGCGCCCGATATCTAAGTCTAGCGATGTCCGCTGCGCGCCATTGAGCGCGATTAGGACCCCGATAAAGGACGCGAACGTTAGGCCCACCCCCCAGATCGCGGTTGGGCTAGAAAAACGCTTACGGAGATGGGGCTGCCCCGCCTTTAGTTGGGCGGCATTGAGGGCCTTCTGGCGCGCTGCTGCGAGGGATGCTGTGACACGCGGGGGGAGATTTGCGCCAGACTGCTCAAGCACCTGTCGGGTTTTGTAGATTAAATCGTCGTCCATGGGGCAGGTCTCCTGGTGCTGATACGGTGGCTAGGGCTTTAAAAAGCTTAGGGTCTCAGAGAGCTTTTTCATTGCCCGCGAGCAGTGTGTTTTAACGCTGCCTTCAGAGCATCCCATGGCCAGGGCGGTTTGTGTAATGTCCAACCCTTCCCAATAACGCAGCAGGAAGGCTTGTTGTTGACGCAGGGGTAAATCTCCAATCGCTACGTTGAGCTCGGCCTGAACCTGGCGCTGGCTCATTCGTGCCTCGGGCTCCCGATGGGCCTCGTCGGCAATGTCGATCAGTAGGGTATCGGAATAGTCGCTCGATTCAGGGTCCTGGCCGGCCGGCACCAGCTCACTAAAGAGGCTTAACCATGCCCGTCGGACCTTTAGCCGGCGGTGGTGGTCGAGGATCGCATTTTGCAAAATCCGCTGAAATAGCATTGGCCACTCCGTTGGATCGTGGTGACCGTATTTTTCCGCTAGCCGCATCATGGCCAACTGGACAATATCAAGGGCGGTTTCCTCGTTTTTTACCCCAATCATGGCGATTCGAAAGGCTCGGCGCTCTGTGGCGACAAGAAAATGGTCTAAAGCCTTTGAATTCATGCCGATATGTTAAATTAGTCAGCTTGACCTTGCCGGTACTGGTCCCACAAGGGCCAGCAACGGCGATCCGTCAACTCAAAGCCCTTGTCGCAAGGTCTGTGTCGCAAGCCCACTAGCTCGATGAGTTAGGGGAGCGGGTGGTACCGGCGGGCAAGGATCACTGGAACTTGATAGGACCGAAAACCTATGGAAATCACTGGCGCAGAAATCGTCATCCGTTGCCTGCACGAAGAGCAGGTTGAACACATCTTCGGCTACCCCGGCGGGGCCGTTCTCTATATCTACGACGAGATATACAAGCAAAAGAAGTTCCAACACGTGCTCGTTCGGCACGAACAGGCTGCTGTGCATGCGGCGGATGCCTATGCGCGATGCACTGAAAAGGTAGGCGTCTGCCTGGTCACGAGCGGGCCCGGGGTGACGAACGCCGTCACGGGAATCGCGACTGCCTTTATGGATTCCATACCGATGGTGATCCTGACCGGCCAGGTGCCAACCCATGCGATCGGCCTAGACGCCTTTCAGGAATGCGA
>DBCQ01000007.1:5221-13493 GCA_002293155.1 Burkholderiales bacterium UBA954
GGCCCGGTGCTCGTGGACATTCCAAAAGATATCACCCGCGATCGTTGCAAGTTCGATTACCCCAAAGAGATCTCAATGCGCTCGTATAACCCGGTGATCAAGGGTCACTCGGGGCAGATCAAGAAAGCGGTGCAGTTGATGTTGTCGGCCGAGAGACCCATGATCTACACGGGCGGTGGAATTATTCTCGGCAATGCATCGCCAGTGCTGCGCGAGCTGGTCGATCTGCTGGGATACCCGTGTACGAATACGCTAATGGGCCTGGGGGCATACCCCGCGACCAATGAGAAGTTCCTGGGTATGCCCGGTATGCATGGGACCTATGAGTGCAACATGGCCATGCAGAACTGTGATGTTCTTGTCGGTATTGGAGCGCGGTTCGATGATCGCGTGATCGGGAACCCGAAGCACTTTGCGCAGAATCCCCGCAAGATTATCCATGTCGATATAGATCCCTCATCGATATCAAAGCGCGTCAAGGTTGATTTGCCAATCGTTGGTGATGTCACTGAAGTGATGCGCGAGATGATCGCACTGATTAAAGAGTCGATCGCTGCCGGCCATGGGACGAACAAAAAAGCATTGGGTCACTGGTGGGAGCAGATCGCAGGGTGGCGAACTAAAAAATGTCTGGCCTATGACCAGGGTCCCGATGTGATCAAACCCCAATATGTTGTTGAAAAGCTATGGGAAGTCACGAAGGGGGAGGCATTCATCACCTCGGATGTCGGTCAGCACCAGATGTTTGCTGCTCAGTTCTACAAGTTTGATTACCCTCGACGTTGGATTAATTCCGGGGGGCTGGGCACGATGGGCGTTGGTCTACCCTATGCGATGGGCGTGAAACTCGCCCACCCGGATGCGGATGTGGCCTGCGTGACGGGTGAGGGCTCTATACAGATGTGTATTCAAGAGCTCTCCACATGCCAACAGTATCGTCTGCCCGTGAAGGTGATTAATCTGAATAACCGTTACCTAGGAATGGTGCGTCAGTGGCAGGAGATCGAATACGAGAGCCGCTATGCAGAGTCCTATATGGATTCTCTGCCAGATTTTGTAAAGCTGACTGAGGCCTATGGCCACGTGGGAATGCAGATCACGAAGCCTTCCGATGTGGAGCCAGCGCTCAGGGAGGCATTCAAGATGAAAGATCGGCTGGTCTTTATGGATTTCATTACCGACCGTGAAGAGAACGTCTGGCCGATGATTCAGACAGGCAAAGGCCTCTCTGAAATGCTGTTGGGTTCAGAAGACCTCTAAGGAGCCCATTAATGAGACATATTATTTCTATTTTGGTAGAGAACGAACCGGGAGCGCTATCGCGCGTGGTGGATCTCTTTGCTGCGCGCGCATACAACATTGAGACACTTACGGTGGCACCTACTGAGGATCCCTCGTTATCTCGGATGACAATCGTCTCAAAAGGTAGTGATGACGTGATTGAGCAGATCACCAAGCACCTCAACCGATTGATTGATGTCGTCAAGGTTGTGGATCTGGTTGAGCATCCCTACATTGAGCGCGAGCTGATGCTGATTAAAGTTAGGGCGGTTGGCAAGGAACGTGAGGAGATGAAACGGATGGCGGATATTTTTCGGGGCCGTATCATTGATGTCACTGAGAAGACCTACACCATCGAGTTGACGGGAGACAGTCGTAAGTGTGATGCGTTTATTGAGGCCTTGGATTCAGAGTCGATTCTCGAGACAGTTCGAACGGGGTCGTCAGGGATTTCTCGCGGGGATCGAATTCTTAAGGTATGACACTTGGCGATTGACTCTCGCACTAGGTTGCAGGTTGTTTGACGAATAAAAATTCTTACTTGTAAAGGAAAAAAGATGAATGTGTTTTATGACAAAGATGCTGATCTCCCCCTGATTAAGGGAAAGAAAATTGCAATTATCGGCTACGGCTCGCAGGGCCATGCGCACGCACTCAATCTCAATGACAGTGGCTGTAAGGTGGTGGTTGGGGTTCGCAAGGGTGGGCCATCCTGGGCAAAAGTCGAGAAGGCAGGTCTGAAGGCGGCTGAGATTAAAGACGCAGTTAAGGATGCTGATGTTGTGATGTTGTTGATGCCCGATGAGAACATCGGTGCGGTCTACGCCAACGAAATCGCCCCTGTCATTAAGCAAAATGCAGCACTCGCGTTTGCCCATGGGTTTAATGTCCACTACGGACAGGTCACGCCAAGGGCAGATCTCGATGTCATCATGATCGCTCCGAAGGCGCCCGGCCATACGGTTCGTGGCACGTACGCCCAGGGTGGTGGGGTGCCGTGTCTGATTGCGGTTCACCAAGATACAACGGGCAATGCCCGCGCCATTGCCTTATCCTATGCCAGCGCAATTGGCGGGGGCAAGGCAGGAATTATTCAGACGAACTTCCGTGAGGAGACTGAAACGGATTTGTTCGGCGAGCAGGCGGTGCTCTGCGGGGGTACTGTCGAATTGATTAAGGCGGGGTTCGAGACCCTGGTCGAGGCGGGTTACGCGCCAGAGATGGCGTACTTTGAGTGCCTCCATGAGCTCAAGCTTATTGTGGATCTCATTTACGAGGGCGGTATTGCGAACATGAACTACTCGATTTCGAATAACGCGGAATTTGGCGAATACGTGACCGGACCCAAAGTTGTGACTGAGGACACCAAGAAGGCGATGAGAGAGGCCTTAACCCGGATTCAGACAGGCGAATACGCGAAAGAGTTTATTCTTGAGAATCGTGCTGGTGCGCCAACATTGCTGTCCCGTCGGCGCCTGATGGCGGAGCATCCTATTGAGCAGGTGGGCGAGCGTCTGCGCGCGATGATGCCCTGGATTAAGGCCAACAAACTGGTTGACCAGACTCGTAATTAAGCGCTAGATCTATGGCCGACCAAGACGTTCGTCACTACCCTCATCCCGTTATCGCCCGCGAGGGATGGGCTTTTGTCGGGCTGAGCCTTTTTCTTGCGCTCGCTGCAACTATCGTAGGTCTGGAGAGTGTGGCGTTGTTGCTCTGGATTATTGCGATTTTTGTGATTCAGTTTTTTCGGGATCCGGCACGTACCCCACCGCTTGGCGAGGGCCTGATTACCTCGCCTGCCGATGGTAGGGTCGTGGTGGTGGAAAAGGCCCAAGACCCCATCACTGGAGCCGACAGCCTCAAGATCAGTGTATTCATGAACGTATTTAATGTTCATTCGAATCGGTCACCAATTGCCGGTCGGGTGACCGAGGTTCGCTATTTCCCCGGCGCGTTTCTGAATGCAGCGGTCGACAAAGCATCGGAGCAAAATGAGCGTAATGCGATCATCATTGAAGATTCTCAGGGCCGGCGATTGACCTGTATTCAGATTGCGGGCCTCGTCGCCCGGCGAATTCTCTGTTACGTCAAGACCGGCGATACCCTGTTGCGTGGGGCTCGTTATGGATTTATTCGGTTCGGTTCCCGGGTCGATATCTATTGCCCGATCGGAACGCAGGCGCTTGTATCGGTCGGAGATAAAGTCTCCGCGCATTCGACGGCGCTTGCGCGTTGGTCAGACGCATGAACCAGCGATTACCCCGGCGGCGCACGAGCATTTATCTGCTGCCCAATTTATTCACAACGGGCTGTTTGTTTGCGGGTTTTTTCTCAATTGTTCAGGCCTTCAATGGCCGCTTTGCCGAGGCCGCAATCGCGATCTTTGTGGCGATGGTGCTCGATAGCCTCGATGGCCGTGTTGCCCGGCTCACCAACACCACCTCTGATTTTGGTGCGCAGTACGACAGCCTTGCGGACATGGTGTCGTTTGGCGTTGCGCCCGCCTTGGTTATCTACATCTGGTCGTTGCAGAGCATGGGTAAGTTGGGATGGCTTGCTACTTTTGTCTATATCGTTGGTGCGGCGCTCAGGCTTGCCCGCTTCAATACCAATATCAATATTGTCGATAAGCGGTTTTTCCAAGGAATGCCAAGTCCTGCTGCAGCGGCGCTCCTCGCCGGGCTTGTCTGGGTGGCGACTGATTTACGAGAGACCAAATGGATTGACTGGTCAGCGAAAGACCTTCGTTGGGTAGTCTGGTCCGTCGCGGTCTACGCCGGCCTGACTATGGTCTCCAGCGTTCCGTTTTATAGCTTTAAAGATCTCAACCTACGTAAGAGCGTTCCGTTTGTCGTAGTTTTCCTCGTGGCGATGGGCCTGGTTCTTATTTCTCAGGATCCCCCGACCCTCCTATTTCTGCTGATGCTGGCCTACAGCGTCTCGGGCTGGGTGTTGTTTTTCTGGCGCAAGGCCCGGGGTGAGCGGGTGGAAGTGTTTGCAGATGATCAACAAAAAGATTTATAGTCGCACCCTATGAAGTCCTACTTCCTTGCCCTCTCTCTACTTCCTTGCCTGGGTCGACTGCGCCTGGCGCGCTAAGACACGACCCCAACCGGCAACGTCTGCGCCGGCTCTCAGTTTCAGCAGACCGTTACAGAACCCAAATTTCTACTGATTTGATTTGCAAGATCTCCCGGTTTGAGATCGATACACAAGGAGTTACGTCATGAGTGACCATTTAATTATTTTCGACACCACTTTGCGCGATGGAGAACAGAGTCCCGGCGCCTCAATGACCCGAGATGAAAAGCTTCGCATCGCCAAGCAGCTAGAACGCTTGCGCGTTGATGTGATCGAGGCAGGGTTTGCCGCAGCGAGCCCAGGGGATTTTGAAGCGATCCGGGGGATTGCCGAGACCATCAGAGAGAGCACGGTCTGCTCATTGGCGCGAGTATCGGAGAAAGATATTCGTGCTGCTGGTGAGGCGATAAGACCTGCCGCAAAGCGTCGTATTCATACCTTTATCGCGACGAGTCCGATTCATATGGAGAAGAAACTCCGAATGAGTCCGGATCAGGTGGTTGAGGCTGCCATCAAGGGTGTTCGAATGGCGCGCGAGTACACCGACGATATTGAGTTTTCGGCCGAAGACGCGATTCGAAGCGATATCGACTTTCTGGTCCATATCTTTGGCGAAGTCATTAAGGCAGGTGCGACCACGATCAATGTCCCGGACACGGTTGGCTATAGTGTGCCGGGAGTCCTTGGGGAACGATTCAAAGCCTTGATCACGCGCACACCCGGTGCGGATCGTGTGGTCTGGTCGGCGCATTGCCACAACGATCTCGGTATGGCGGTCGCCAACTCCTTGTCGGCCGTGCTAAACGGTGCGCGTCAGGTGGAGTGCACGATTAACGGTCTTGGTGAGAGGGCAGGTAATGCCAGCCTTGAGGAGATTGTGATGGCGGTCAAGGTTCGCCAGGATATTTTTCAGTGTGATACCCGAATTGATACCACCCAGATCGTGAGTGCTTCCCGTCTGGTGTCGCAGATCACAGGCTACCCCGTCCAGCCCAATAAGGCCGTAGTTGGCGCGAATGCGTTCGCACATGAATCTGGTATTCATCAAGATGGCGTCTTAAAGCACCGAGAGACTTACGAGATCATGCGGGCAGAAGACGTGGGCTGGTCGGCCAATAAAATTGTTTTGGGTAAATTGTCGGGTCGTAATGCCTTTAAGCAACGCCTGACCGACCTGGGAATAGAGTTTGACTCCGAGCAAGCGTTAAACGAGGCCTTTGGTCGATTTAAGACACTGGCCGATAAAAAATCAGAGATCTTTGATGAGGATCTCCAGGCCTTAGTGTCGGGGGATTCGATCGCCGAGGGGGATGAACACTACAAGTTTTTGTCCCTCTCCCAACGAAGTGAGACGGGTGAAAAGCCTCAGGCGAGCGTCGTGTTCACGGTCGAGGGCAAGGAGGTGGCAGCCCACTCGGAGGGAAATGGTCCCGTGGATGCAACGGTTAACGCGATCGAGTCCAAGGTGGGTAGTGGGTCAGAGCTCCTGTTGTTCTCGGTCAACGCCATCACCACCGGGACAGAGTCCCAGGGGGAGGTCACAATGCGGCTGTCCAAGGCGGGTCGGATTGTCAACGGTGTGGGGGCTGATCCCGATATCGTCGTGGCCTCGGCCAAGGCCTACCTCAACGCCCTGAATAAGCTGGAGAGCAAGGTCTTGCGCCTAAACCCGCAATTGGTTTAAAAACCGTTATAATTCAAGAGCTTGCCCTACTTGGCAGGTTCTTAGCACGGCGGGCCCTGGCAGGCCCGGCCGCAAGTTCAACGGCATCTTTAGGAGATTCTCATGCCCGTCGCCACGTTAAATAAGCCAGACATCATGGCGCAGTATCAGCGTGCCAAAAACGATACCGGTAGCCCAGAGGTGCAGGTCGCGCTTCTTACGGCCCGGATTAATGATCTAACAGGCCATTTCAAGGCCCACGCGAAAGATCACCATTCCCGTAGGGGTCTGCTCAAGATGGTGAGCCGTCGTCGGAAATTATTGGATTACCTCAAGCGAACGAATGTCCAGGGCTATCGTTCGTTGATTGAGCGTTTGGGGCTGCGCAAGTAAGCAAAGCGAATTGGAGCCCTCGATCGCACCGACCCTGCCGACAAGATGTAAATGTCCAAAAATGCCTGCCCGGTATGTCGGTGCGGGCATTTTTACTTTAATGAGATAAGGAAGAATCGTAGTGTTTAATATTTCTAGAGAAGAGTTTCAGTACGGCCAGCACAAAGTGGTCCTGGAAACAGGGGAAATCGCCCGCCAGGCATCAGGCGCAGTAGTGGTGAATGTCGAAGACACGATCGTTTTGGCCACCGTGGTGGCCTCCAAGACCGCAAAACCTGGTCAGGATTTTTTCCCCTTAACGATTGATTACCTTGAGAAAACCTACGCTGCTGGCAAGATTCCCGGTGGTTTTTTCAAGCGAGAGGGCCGTCCTTCTGAGAAAGAGACGCTCACCTCCCGACTAATCGACCGGCCTCTGCGGCCCTTATTCCCAGACGGGTTTTACAACGAGGTTCAGGTCGTCTGCATGGTGATCTCACTGAACCCAGAGATTGATCCTGATATTGCCGCCATGATTGGAGCGTCCGCGGCAATGGCGATCTCCGGCGTACCTTTCAACGGCCCAATTGGTGCCGCGCGGGTGGGCTATATCGGTGGGCAGTATGTGCTGAACCCAACGGCAACCCAGCTCAAGACATCGCAGATGAATCTGGTTGTTGCAGGTACGGAGTCGGCGGTATTGATGGTTGAGTCCGAGGCCGATCAACTCTCCGAGGAGGTCATGCTTGGGGGCGTTGTCTACGGCCATGAGCAGATGCGTCATGCCATTGATGCGATTCATCGGCTGGTTGAGAAGGCAGGAAAGCCCGAGTGGGATTGGCAGCCGGCGCCGAAAGACGAGGCCTTGATCGCCAAAATTAAGGCCGTCGCCGAGGCGCCTTTAAAGCAAGCCTATGGGCTGCGTAATAAGCAAGAGCGATCCCAGAAGCTCAAGAGCATCTATGCAGAGGTCGAGGCGAAGTTCGCCCAAGAGTCTGCTGCATCTGGCCAGTCGCCGATTGATGCGAATCTGCTCAACGAGACCTTATTTGGCCTAGAGTCGAGTGTTGTGCGGTCTCAGATTCTTAACGGTGAGCCGCGGATTGATGGCCGGGATACCCGGACCGTTCGTCCAATCGAGATCCGTACAGGGGTTCTGCCGCGCGCCCATGGAACCGCGTTATTTACGCGCGGTGAGACCCAGGCTCTGGTGGTGGCAACACTTGGAACAAACCGCGATGAACAAATCATTGATGCACTCTCCGGTGAATATCGCGATCGATTCATGCTTCACTACAACATGCCCCCATACGCGACTGGCGAAACGGGCCGTGTAGGCACGCCGAAGCGCCGCGAGATTGGTCATGGCCGATTAGCCAAGCGTGCGTTGGCAGCAGTACTGCCAGACCCCACTGATTTTGCCTACTCGATCCGTGTCGTATCTGAAATTACGGAATCGAACGGCTCATCCTCGATGGCCTCTGTCTGTGGTGGATGTCTTGCAATGATGGATGCTGGCGTTCCATTAAAGGCCCATGTTGCAGGGATTGCGATGGGCTTAATTAAAGACGGCGCACGATTTGCGGTACTGACGGATATCTTGGGAGATGAAGATCATCTCGGTGATATGGATTTCAAAGTCGCGGGTAGTGAGACCGGCGTGACAGCCCTTCAGATGGATATCAAGATCCAAGGCATTACCAAGGAGATCATGCAGGTTGCCCTTGCGCAGGCGAAAGAGGCAAGGATGCACATTCTCGACAAGATGAAGGGTGCCCTTGATCACGCGCGTGAAGAGCTCTCCGAGTTCGCCCCCCGTTTGTACAAGATGAAGATCAATCCAGAGCGTATCCGCGATGTAATCGGTAAGGG
>DBCQ01000007.1:13600-31580 GCA_002293155.1 Burkholderiales bacterium UBA954
GCAACGACTGGCGATGCGGCTCGGGCGGCCATTAAACGTATCGAGGAATTGACAGCAGAGGTCGAGGTCGGCAAGACCTATGACGGTACCGTGCTGCGCTTATTGGAGTTCGGTGCAATCGTATCGGTCCTTCCGGGTAAGGATGGCTTATTGCATATTTCCCAGATTGCCAATGAGCGTGTTAACCAGGTGTCGGATTACCTCAAAGAGGGCCAGTCTATTCGTGTGAAGGTCCTCGAGGCCGACGATAAAGGGCGTCTGCGTTTGTCAATGAAAGCGCTTCTTGAAGCAGAGGCGGCGCCGGCTCAACCCGAGGCCTAATGCTAAAATCTGGTGCATCGCAGCGCAGGCCCTGGGTGGTCGGCAATTGGAAGATGAACGGTGGCTTAGTGGACAACGAAGCCCTTTTATCGGCTCTGCTGACCCTCTTTGAGGGGCATGGCGATCAGCCGATTGCCCACTGCA
Source organism: Burkholderiales bacterium UBA954 (assembly GCA_002293155.1). Lineage (GTDB taxonomy): Bacteria > Pseudomonadota > Gammaproteobacteria > Burkholderiales > Burkholderiaceae_A > Lacustribacter > Lacustribacter communis. The sequence goes on from DBCQ01000007.1 coordinate 14,066, forward strand.
GCGTGGCGGTGCCTGCGCCTTACTTGTTTCAGGCGGCGGTCCGTCTGAGGGGCCGCCCAATGAGCTGGGGTGCCCAGGACGTCTCCTCAGAGCCCGCGGGTGCGTTTACTGGTGAAGTCTCGGTGGCAATGCTGCAGGACTTTGAGGCCGAGTTCTGTTTAGTTGGGCACTCAGAGCGACGCGGACGACACGGCGAGACTGATCGCCAGGTGGCGCAGAAGGCGGTGGCGCTTGTGGAAGCAGGCCTCACGCCGGTGATTTGTGTAGGCGAGTCCCTCGACATTCGGGATCGGGGTCAGGCCGTCGGGGTGGTCTGCGATCAGGTAAGGCACGTCGCGCAGCAGTTAGCAGAGTTGGAGAAGTTAGCCTCAGCAGTCTTTGCCTACGAGCCGATCTGGGCAATTGGCACCGGACACAGTGCGAGCCCGGCGCAAGCGCAGGAGATGCATGCTGCGATTCGAGGGGCCTTGGCTGAGATTGATGGTAGTGCAGCCAACGAGATCCGTCTTCTATACGGCGGCAGTGTTAAGGCAGCGACGGCGGGTGAATTATTTGCCCAAGAGGATATTGATGGCGCCCTGGTGGGTGGGGCGTCGCTCAATGCGCAGGAATTTTTCGATATTGCCCGTGCAGCAACACAATAAGTTAGAGGAACTCTTATGAGTGGCTTAATGAATTTAGTCTTAACCGTCCAGGTGATCTGTGCAATCGGAATCATCGTCTTGGTGTTACTCCAACAGGGCAAGGGTGCAGACATGGGTGCAGCATTCGGTTCCGGCTCCGCAGGCAGTGTGTTTGGGTCGACCGGTAGCGCGAACTTTCTCAGCCGGGTCACGGCGATACTTGCGGCAATATTCTTCGTGGCCACCCTCGGGCTGTCCTGGATAGCAACCAAAAATAGGGTTCCGGAAGGCGCCGGTAGTGTGATGCAGGGCTCGCCAGAAGTGCCCAGTGCCGCGCCAAGCAGTGTTCCTGCACCGTCGGCACCAAACGCACCGGGTGGCGCGTCGGTTCCGGGTGTGCCAACCGGTTCTGGGGTTAAGAAATAATAGGTGAGCGAGGGTAGAACGGGCAATTTACAACAGTGTTAATTCGCTCAGGTAGTATCGAATTTGGGAGTTTAACTAGGCCGACGTGGTGGAATTGGTAGACACGCTGTCTTGAGGGGGCAGTGGCGAAAGCTGTGCGAGTTCGAGTCTCGCCGTCGGCACCAATAACGAAAAGAAAGTCCGGGGATTGAGTCGTGAATATAGAGCAATACCTTCCGGTTTTGATGTTTATTCTTGTAGGCATTGGTATCGGTGTCGCATCGATGACTGCAGGAAAGATACTTGGGCCGAGCCGCCCCGATAGCGAGAAGCTCTCGCCCTATGAGTGCGGCTTTGAGGCCTTCGAAGACGCGCGTCTGCAGTTCGATGTCCGCTACTACCTTGTCGCGATCCTTTTTATTCTCTTTGATCTTGAAATCGCATTTCTCTTTCCCTGGGCTGTAGCCCTTAAAGATATTGGCTTATTTGGGTTTCTTTCAATGATGCTGTTTCTTGGTATCTTGGTCTTAGGCTTCATCTATGAATGGATGAAGGGCGCATTGGATTGGGAATAATGAAAAAAACAGCATCAGGTTCAGAACGGAACGGGCTATGGCGATAGACGGTGTGTTTAAGCAGGGGTTCTTGACCACCTCGGCAGACCAAATCATCAATTGGACCCGAACGGGATCGCTCTGGCCGATGACCTTCGGCCTTGCCTGCTGCGCGGTGGAAATGATGCATGCGGGCGCCTCTCGCTATGACCTCGATCGGTTCGGCGTGGTCTTTCGCCCGAGCCCGCGGCAATCCGATCTGATGATCGTTGCAGGAACCCTGTGTAACAAAATGGCGCCCGCCATGCGTAAGGTCTATGACCAGATGCCCGAGCCGCGCTGGGTGATTTCAATGGGGTCTTGTGCAAATGGTGGCGGTTATTACCACTACAGCTACTCTGTCGTGAGAGGCTGCGATCGTATTGTGCCCGTGGATATCTATGTGCCCGGCTGCCCGCCAACCGCAGAGGCCCTGATCTACGGAATTATCCAGTTGCAAAACAAGATTCGCCGTACCAACACGATTGCGCGGAGCTAGGCTATGGAAGGCGCCCTGATGCAACGAATCGAGGCTGAGTTTTCAGATCAGCTGGTGTCGGTTCGCCATTTGTACGACGAGATTACGATGGTTGTCCGTGCATCGGATTATCAATCGGTCTGTCAGGCGCTGCGCGATCGCCCGGGTCTTCGTTTTGACACCCTCATTGATCTCTGTGGTTTGGATTACCAAGATTACAAAGACGGTGCCCACGAGGGGCCACGATTCGCGGTGGTGGTGCACCTGCTCTCGGTCGAATTAAATCAGCGGCTGCGTCTCAGAGTCTTTTGTCCCGATGATGAGTTGCCTTCGGTGCCAACGTTGACCCAGGTCTGGTCGGCTGCAGACTGGTATGAGCGTGAAGCTTTCGATATGTACGGGATTATCTTTGAGGGTCATGATGACCTGCGGCGCATCCTCACCGATTATGGTTTTGTGGGTCATCCCTTTAGAAAAGACTTTCCGATATCGGGCTATGTTGAGATGCGTTACGACCCCGAACAGAAACGGGTGATTTATCAACCTGTCACTATTGATCCGCGTGAGCAGGCCCCACGGGTAGTCCGTGAGCAAGCATACGGCGGGTTTACTCCCCAATGACCGAGCGTAAGACGAGAGACACTCAGTGGCCGATATAAAAAACTACACCCTGAATTTTGGGCCGCAGCATCCTGCGGCCCACGGTGTGTTGCGTCTTGTTTTGGAGCTTGACGGCGAGGTTGTGCAGCGGGCAGACCCCCACATTGGCTTATTACACCGTGGGACCGAGAAGCTTGCAGAGACGAAGACCTTTATTCAGTCGGTCCCCTATATGGATCGCCTTGATTACATGTCGATGATGGTCAATGAGCACGCGTATGTGATGGCCATTGAGCGGTTAATGGGCGTTGAGGTGCCGCTGCGGGCCCAATATATCCGCGTGATGTTCGACGAGATTACCCGGCTTCTGAATCATCTATTGTGGATTGGTGCGCATGGCCTAGATGTCGGTGCAATGGCGGTCTTTCTCTATGCGTTCCGCGAGCGCGAGGATTTACTCGACTGTTATGAGGCCGTTTCCGGCGCACGGATGCATGCTGCGTATTACCGGCCGGGCGGGGTCTATCGTGACCTGCCAGAGCAGATGCCGCAATACATCGCCAATCGTAAACGCAGCGATACTGCAGCGAAGCGGCTTAATCTGAATCGGCAGGGAAGTCTGCTGGACTTCATAGAGGATTTCACCCGGCGGTTTCCAGGCTACGTCGACGAATACGAGACCTTGCTGACCGATAACCGAATCTGGAAGCAGCGCCTCGTTGGGATTGGGGTGGTGAGCCCTGAGCGTGCAAAGGCGATGGGGTTTACGGGTCCGATGCTGCGGGGTTCAGGGGTGGTCTGGGATCTTCGTAAGCATCAGCCCTATGAGGTCTATGACCGGCTTGATTTTGATATCCCAGTTGGCAAAGAGGGCGACTCCTACGACAGATACCTTGTTCGGATTGCCGAGATGCGCCAGAGTAATCGCATCATTGCACAATGTGTAGAGTGGCTGCGAGGCAACCCGGGGCCAGTCTTATCGAGCAACCACAAAGTAGCGCCGCCTGCTCGGGTCGATATGAAGTCCAACATGGAGGAGTTGATCCACCACTTTAAGCTGTTCACGGAAGGGTTCCATGTGCCCGAGGGCGAGTGTTATGCCGCGGTAGAGCATCCAAAGGGTGAGTTCGGAATTTATCTGGTCTCCGATGGTGCCAATAAGCCTTATCGATTAAAGATTCGTGCGCCGGGCTATGCACACCTGCAAGGGCTCAACGAGATGGCCCGGGGGCATATGATCGCCGATGTTGTGACAATCATCGGTACGCAGGATATTGTTTTCGGAGAGATTGATCGATGAGCGGGCAAGCGTTTACTCAACTCTCAATCACCGAGCGACCGCAGGAGCCCGCGTTATCAGCGCAGGCTTATGAAAAGATCGACCGCGAGATTGCGAAGTACCCGTCCGATCAGAAGCAGTCAGCGGTGATGGCAGCCTTAACAATTGCGCAACGGGAGGTCGGCTGGCTCTCGCCCGAGGTTCAGGCGGCGGTTGCGACCTATCTCGATATGCCAGCGATCGCGGTCCATGAGATTGCCAGTTTCTACACGATGTATAACCTGAAGCCGCCGGGTCGATTCAAGCTTACGATCTGTACGAATCTGCCTTGTGGACTGCGAAATGGTAATCAGTCTGCGCGCTACCTTCAGGCGAAGTTGGGGATTGGATTTAATGACACCACCGCCGATGGTCTGTTTACCCTCAAAGAGGGCGAGTGTATGGGCGCCTGCGGGGATGCTCCCGTGATGATTGTGAACGACCATAGGATGTGCAGCTGGATGTCAAACGATCGTATAGATGCGCTGATTGATGAACTTCGCGCCGCGGCTTCTGATTCACCGGAACCGAAACAAATGGGTAAGAAGGGGGAACGCTAATGGGTGCGCCAGAGATTCCTGTAGTCGACACCTGCTTTCATGGCCGACATATCAGCCCCAAGATTCTTGCGGGCCTGACGCCCGATGGCTGGGGTCTGAAGGATTATCAGTCTCGAGGCGGTTATGAGGCCCTGAGAAAAATTCTGGAATCGGGTTTAACCCCTGAACAGGTCGTGGCTGAAATTAAAGCATCCGGCTTACGCGGGCGGGGCGGGGCTGGGTTTCCGACCGGCCTGAAATGGAGTTTCATGCCCGCGAAGCTACCGATCCAGAAGTATCTCGTCTGTAACTCTGATGAGGGAGAGCCTGGTACCTTTAAGGATCGGGATATCTTGCGCTACAACCCGCATATCGTGATTGAAGGAATGGCGATCGCTGCGTACGCGATGGGTATTACAGTCGGTTATAACTATATTCATGGCGAGATCTGGGAGGCCTATGAGCGTTTCGAGATGGCGCTTGAAGAGGCCCGCGCAGCCGGTTTTCTAGGCGAGAAGATTATGGGGTCCGCATTCTCATTTCAATTACATGCGCATCACGGCTTTGGCGCATATATCTGCGGTGAGGAGACTGCACTTCTTGAGTCTCTGGAGGGCAAGAAGGGTCAGCCGCGATTCAAGCCGCCCTTCCCGGCGAGTTACGGCCTTTACGGTAAGCCCACAACAATCAACAACACTGAAACCTTTGCGGCGGTTCCCTGGATTATCCGTAATAGTGGTGAGCAATACCTGGCGATAGGCAAGCCTAACAACGGTGGAACGAAGATATTCTCAGTCTCGGGAGATGTCGAGCGGCCTGGAAATTATGAGGTTCCTTTAGGAACACCATTTGCGAAGCTCCTTGAACTTGCCGGTGGTATGCGTGATGGCATAAAACTAAAGGCAGTGATTCCCGGCGGGTCATCCATGCCGGTCTTACCGGCCGATATCATGATGGCTACGGATATGGATTACGACTCAATTGCGAAGGCAGGGTCGATGCTGGGATCTGGCGCAGTAATTGTGATGAATGAGACCCGCTGTATGGTTCGTTCTCTGTTGCGGCTATCGTATTTCTACTACGAGGAGTCATGCGGCCAATGCACGCCTTGCCGAGAGGGCACCGGCTGGCTCTGGCGAATGGTTCACCGCATCGAGAACGGTCAGGGCAGCCTTGAGGATCTCGACCGACTCAATGAAGTCGCGGGCAACATCCAAGGTCGCACAATCTGTGCGCTTGGTGACGCCGCCGCAATGCCGGTCCGCGCATTTTTAAAGCATTTCCGTGACGAGTTTGCGCACCATATTACGAACAAGCGTTGCCTGGTGGATGACTATGTGTAACGAAACTCCGGTTGAGATAAATCATGGTTGAAGTCGAGATCGACGGCAGAAAAGTAGAGGTCCCGGAGGGCTCCATGGTGATGGAGGCTGCAACGAAATTGGGTCTCTATGTTCCCCATTTCTGTTATCACAAGAAGCTCTCCATCGCCGCGAACTGTCGGATGTGTCTTGTCGAAGTAGAGAAAGCGCCCAAGGCGCTTCCCGCCTGTGCAACTCCCGTAACGGCAGGTATGAAGGTATTTACCCATTCCGAGAAGGCACAGCAGGCCCAGAAAAGCGTGATGGAATTCCTGTTGATCAATCATCCGCTTGACTGCCCGATCTGCGATCAGGGCGGTGAGTGTCAGCTGCAGGATCTTGCAGTAGGCTATGGCCCATCGGCATCTCGTTATACCGAAGAAAAGCGGGTGGTATTTCACAAGCCAATGGGGCCACTGATTTCCGCAGAGGAGATGAGCCGCTGCATTCACTGCACCCGATGTGTTCGTTTTGGACAGGAGATTGCCGGCGTAATGGAGCTTGGCATGGCAGGGCGTGGCCAGCACTCGGAGATTCTGTCCTTTGTTGGCCAGGCCATCGAGAGTGAGTTATCGGGCAACATGATCGACATCTGCCCAGTGGGCGCGCTTACGAGCAAACCCTTTCGCTATTCAGCGCGAACCTGGGAACTCTCCCGTAAGCGCTCGGTAAGCCCTCACGATAGTCTTGGTGCGAACATTGTTGTGCAATCGAAAAACAATGAAGTTAAACGAGTTGTGCCGCACGAGAACAATTCGGTGAACGAGTGTTGGATTTCTGATCGAGATCGTTTTAGCTACGAAGGCCTCAACAGTAACAAACGATTAACCGAGCCCATGATCAAAGCCAGTGATGGGCAATGGCATGCTGTGAGCTGGGAAGAGGCGCTTGCCAAGGTATCCCTTGGCTTAAAACAGGCGGCTAACCACGGGCCGAACCAGGTGAGAACACTGCTATCACCCAACAGCACTCTTGAGGAAATGACTCTGGCCGCACTCTTAACGCGGGCATTAAAGAGTGATTCCGTTGATTTTCGCCTCCGTCTGGGCGAGGCAGGTTTTGATCAGCGGTTTGATGGAACTCCGACCCTTGGGATTTCTCTCGACGAGCTGAGCCTCGCGGATCGGGTTCTGGTGGTGGGCTCGTTCCTGCGTCAGGATCACCCCCTATTAGCCCAACGGCTTCGCCAGTCAGCGCGACACGGCACAAAGATTGCGCTGATTCATTCGATGGCTCAGAACCTGTTGATGCCGACTCACGGGCAAGTCTTGTGTTCCCCCGAGAACTGGGCCCAGAAGTTATGTGAGATCGCGGCAGCCGTCTGTAGTTTGAAATCACAGCCGATTCCCACCGAACTAAAGCTTATAAAGCCCGATGATCAGAGTAGGGCAGTGGCTGAGCTTTTATTGTCGTCTGAGTCGCCGCAATCCAAATCGGTCATTCTGCTGGGCAATAGTGTGTTGGCACACCCGCGTGCCTCAGAGGTCTGGGCGGCTGCCCAGTTCTTGGCCGATAGCGTCGGCTGCAGGTTTGGCTTTACGGTAGAGGGTGCCAACGGCGTCGGTGGTTATCTAGCAAAAGCAAGGCCGATTGCAGGAGGCCTTGATGCAGCAGCAATGTTTGCCAATCCCGCAGAGGCTTATCTGTTGTGCGCAATGGATCCGGCTATGGATTGCGTCAATCCGCACAAAGCCCAGCAGGCACTCAAGGCCGCCAAGCTGGTGGTTGCGCTAACGGCATTTCGCGATTCGGTCATGGAGGTGGCCGATGTGGTGCTGCCTATCTCGGCATTTACGGAGACCTCGGGTACCTATGTCAACTGCGAGGGCCGCATGCAGACCACACAGGCGGTAGTTAAGCCGCGTGGCGAGAGCCGGCCCGCGTGGAAGGTCCTTCGGGTTCTTGGCAATCTAATCGGTGCCGAGGGTTTTGATTTTGAATCCTCCGAGGATGTGCGTCGCACCGTTCTTGGCGGGTTTAAAGCGGGTGATTTAATCCCAGGGCTTGGTGCGCGGGTTCACGGTCCGATTGATCAGTCCGCAAATAAGACGCGGTCGGAGTTTGTTCGTATGGCGGATGTACCGATTTACCGCAGCGATAGCCTGTCGCGGCATGCAGCAGCGCTTCAGGAGACCCGAGCCAGCGCATCCCCCAGGGTCTTAATTAATCCGAAAGACCTTGATCGACTCGGTCTCGTGTCGGGTGCCAAGATGAAATGCGTTCAATCTGGCCGCGCCAGTGCCGTGCTTGAACTCACGGGAGATGATCGAGTCTGTCCGGGCGTATTACAGATTTCTGCTGCCCACGCGGCGACGGCGTCTCTTGGCGAGATGATTGGCCCGATTGGGTTGGAGGCCGTCTGATATGCAGGAGTTGATCGTGGGGTTCAATTCCGTTGGTAGTGCCTGGTTTGGCGATGCCTGGCCCGTTGCGTGGATCTTGATCAAGATCGTTGCGATCGTACTGCCGGTGTTGGCGTGCGTTGCCTATCTCACGCTCTGGGAGCGTAAGTTGATCGGCTGGATGCATATTCGGCTAGGCCCTAACCGCGTTGGGCCATTTGGTCTGCTTCAGCCGATTGCGGATGCGTTAAAGCTGATGACCAAAGAAATCATCATGCCCTCTCAGGCCAGCAAAGGCCTCTACATTCTCGGCCCCATTATGACGATCATGCCTGCCATGGCGGCATGGGCGGTGATTCCCTTTGGCCCTGATGTGGTCTTGGCCAATATCAATGCAGGGCTCTTGCTCTTACTGGCCATTACATCGCTAGAGGTTTATGGCGTCATTCTTGCAGGGTGGGCCTCAAATTCGAAGTATGCGTTTCTCGCGGCGATGCGCGCGTCGGCGCAGATGGTCTCCTATGAACTCGCTATTGGGTTTGCCTTAGTTTCGGTCTTGATGGTCTCGGGTAGTCTGAACCTCACCGCGATTGTCGTCGGTCAACAGACGGGCCTATTCGCAGATCACTGGGGATTAAATTTCTTGTCTTGGAATTGGCTGCCGTTGTTACCGGTGTTTGTTGTCTATTTTATTTCTAGCGTGGCGGAGACAAATCGACACCCCTTTGATGTTGTCGAGGGTGAATCCGAGATTGTTGCGGGCCATATGGTGGAGTACTCGGGTATGGCGTTTGCGGTCTTCTTCTTGGCCGAGTATGCCAACATGATTCTCCTGTCTGTACTTGGGGCAATCATGTTTCTAGGGGGTTGGGATGCGCCCGTTGCCTTTCTTGATTTTATCCCGGGGTGGATCTGGTTAGGCCTGAAGGCGTTTGTCTTGGTGAGCATGTTTATCTGGATGCGCGCCTCCTTCCCCCGGTATCGCTACGACCAGATCATGCGTCTCGGTTGGAAGATATTCATTCCGGTCACCCTGGTCTGGCTGGTGTTAATTGGGCTTTGGATGCAGACACCCTGGACGCGTTGGTGAACAGAGAGACTCAATGAACCTAATTAATTTCTTTCGATCCTTCCTCTTGCTGGAACTCTTAAGGGGCATGGCCCTGACGGGAAAGTATCTCTTTGCTCGAAAGATTACCGTTCAGTATCCAGAGGAGAAGACACCCATGTCGCCTCGGTTCCGCGGTTTACACGCCCTGCGCCGTTATCCAAACGGGGAAGAGCGTTGTATCGCCTGCAAACTCTGTGAAGCGGTTTGTCCCGCACAGGCCATCACGATCGAGTCGGATGTCCGGGCCGACGGAACCCGCCGTACCACCCGATACGACATTGATCTAACGAAGTGTATTTTCTGTGGATTCTGCGAAGAGAGCTGTCCGGTTGATTCAATCGTTGAAACCCACATCCACGAATATCACGGTGAAAAGCGTGGCGACCTGTACTTTACAAAGGAGATGTTGCTTGCGGTTGGTGATCGCTACGAAAACGAGATCGCTCAGGCGCGAGCAGTCGACGCGAAGTACCGTTAAGCCAGCGATGCCAATACTCCGAACGATAAGCCACCATGTTTGAGCTCAACCTCACCCTTTTCTATGCGTTTGCAGCGATCTTGGTCTTTGCAGCAATCCGTGTCATCACGGCGAAAAATCCAGTGCATGCCGTCTTATATCTCGTGCTCAGTTTCTTTAGCGCCGCATCGATCTGGATTCTGTTGCAGGCGGAGTTTCTAGCCATCACTCTGGTATTGGTGTATGTCGGCGCGGTGATGGTTCTCTTTCTGTTTGTAGTCATGATGATTGATTTTGATCTCGAGAAGATTCGCCAGGGTTTCTGGGCCAATCTCAGGGTTGCCGCGCCCGTGGGGGGGCTGATTATTTTTGAAATGGCTGCGGTCTTAATTAGAAGCTTTAACGTGCCGCAGTCAGCGGTAGCGCCATTGCCCGCAGGCTATGACAACACTCGGGCTCTGGGGCGACTCATCTACACCGAGTACGTCTATGCCTTTCAGATTGCCGCCGTTATTTTATTGGTCGCAATCGTTGCCGCGATTTCGCTAACGTTAAGAAGACGGAAGGATTCAAAACATCAGAACCCGTCCGATCAGGTCCGGGTCAGTGCAAAGGATCGGGTACGACTGGTATCGATGCCCTCGGTGAGTCGGGCAAAGCCTGCAGATGACGCCAGTCCGAAAGAGGGGGGGTAGGGATGTTGACGCTGGCCCACTTTCTAACCCTAGGCGCAATTCTTTTTGCGCTTAGCGTGATTGGGATTTTTATGAACCGTAAGAACCTGATTGTGCTCTTGATGGCAATCGAATTGATGTTGCTTGCGGTGAATATGAATTTCATCGCGTTTTCCCATTATCTCGGTGATGCTGCCGGACAGATCTTTGTCTTCTTTATCCTAACGGTGGCGGCGGCGGAATCTGCAATCGGTCTTGCAATTCTGGTGGTGTTGTTTAGGAACTTAAATACCGTAGAGGTCGAGGAACTCGATGAACTTAAAGGCTGACCGATATCCCAATGCGGGGCTTCTGAGATGACGCTTCTCTATCTACTAGTGCCGATTGCGCCATTGCTAGGGGCTATTGTTGCTGGCTTTTTTGGCAGCGCGATTGGCCGGGTGAACGCCCACCGTGTTGCAATTACTGGGGTAACCGTTGCGCTACTGGCCTCACTGGTAATCCTTGCGGATGTGTTGTCGGGCAATACATTTAATGGCGCGCTCTATACCTGGGCGACGATTGGCACTATGCGGCTTGAGGTTGGCTTTCTGATCGATACGCTCTCGGCAACGATGATGGTGGTCGTGACATCGGTCTCTCTGGCGGTGCACATCTATACGATTGGGTATATGCACGACGACCCGGGCTATCAGCGCTTCTTTAGCTATATCTCGCTATTTACATTCTCAATGCTCATGCTAATCATGAGCAATAATTTTCTACAGCTATTTTTCGGCTGGGAAGCAGTTGGCCTGGTCTCCTATCTGCTCATTGGATTTTGGTACACACGGCCTACGGCAATCCACGCCAACCTGAAGGCCTTCCTTGTTAATCGGGTGGGCGATTTTGGTTTTATCCTCGGTATCGGCCTGGTGCTGGCTTACGCCGGAACTCTGGACTACGCCCAGGTCTTTACGCGGGCTCCTGATTTGGCGGCTAAATCGATTAGCCTGATTCCGGGCCTTGAGTGGCCCCTGCTGGCGGTTGCATGTATCTGTCTATTTATTGGCGCGATGGGTAAATCCGCGCAATTTCCGTTGCATGTCTGGCTGCCAGACTCGATGGAAGGCCCGACGCCGATCTCGGCCTTGATTCACGCGGCAACGATGGTCACTGCAGGTATTTTTATGGTGGCCCGAATGTCACCATTATTCGAGTTAAGCGACATTGCGCTCACCTTTGTCTTGATTATCGGCGCAATCACGGCCTTATTCATGGGCTTTTTGGGAATTATCCAGAATGACATTAAGCGGGTCGTGGCGTACTCCACTCTCTCTCAACTCGGCTACATGACGGTTGCGCTTGGGGTATCGGCCTATTCGGTCGCTTTCTTTCATCTAATGACGCACGCGTTTTTTAAGGCCCTATTATTCCTTGCGGCGGGGTCTGTAATTATTGGAATGCACCACCAGCAGGATATTCGCTATATGGGTGGACTGTGGCGCAGAATGCCGATCACCTGGGCAGTATCCTTACTGGGCTCTCTGGCGTTAATTGGCGCACCATTTTTTTCAGGTTTTTACTCGAAAGACATGATCATTGAGGCGGTTCGAGCCTCCAACCTGTCGGCCGCGCCATTGGTGTATCTCATGCTATTGCTTGGCGTCTTCGTGACGGCCTTTTATTCCTTCCGGATGTTCTTCCTTGTCTTTCACGGCAGGCCCCGCTGGGATCAGGCACCTGTCGCGCACACCCATGCCAGTCATGGAGAGACCCACAGGGATCACCATGAGCCTCACGAGTCGCCCTGGGTCGTGACGGGCCCCTTGATTGCGCTAGCGATCCCCTCGGTTGTTCTCGGGGCTATCGCGATCGGCCCAATGCTATTTGGTGATTATTTCAAAGGAGTCATTACCGTTGACCCGGCGCATCCTGCAATGGCTGAGATTGCCCGGCATTTCACGGGATGGTTTGGGCTGGCATTACATGCGGTACAGACCTGGCCATTCTGGCTGGCGCTCGCAGGCGTGGTCACTGCCTATATTTTCTATATTGTTGCGCCCTCCATTCCGGCGCAGATTCTCGCGCGCTTGCCATTGATGCATCATGTGTTGGAGCAGAAATACTTCATGGACCGAATCAATGAGTTTGTTTTCGCTCGTGGGGCTCGTTTGTTAGGCGGTCAGTTGTGGAAGCGGGCCGATCAGAGTCTTATCGATGGCTTTTTTGTCAATGGCAGCGCCCGAGTCGTGGGAGCGATCGCCTCGATTATGCGGATTGGGCAGACTGGATATCTCTATCACTATGCGATTGCGATGATTCTAGGAGTCGCTTTGATGCTGTGGTGGTTTGCTCCGGTCATGAACTCTGCGCCGATGGTGAGATCATGACAAGTGCCTTCCCAATCCTCTCCGTTGCGATCTGGCTGCCGATCTTGATCGGATTGTCGCTGGTGCTCGCCGGACGGCGCCTGTCTGATTTAAGTATTCGACAGCTAGCAATTGCCGGGGCAGTTGTCTGCTTTCTCGCGACACTCCCGATTGTGAGCGGCTTTGATAATGCCAAGAGCGGGATGCAATTTACAGAAAAAGCCGTCTGGATCGAGGGCTTTCAGATTCATTACGCATTGGGGATAGACGGGCTCTCGATGTGGTTTATTCCCTTGACTGCGCTGATTACCGTCTTTGTCGTGGTTGCGGGTTGGGAGGTGATTCAGGATCGTGTGGCCCAGTACATGGGATCTTTCTTGATTTTAAGTGGGCTCATGATTGGCGTATTCTGCGCCCTTGATGGAATCCTGTTCTACGTGTTCTTTGAGGCAACGCTGATCCCGATGTACCTGATTATCGGCATGTGGGGCGGCAACAATCGGGTCTATGCAGCATTTAAGTTCTTTTTGTACACCCTGTTGGGGTCGCTCCTCACCTTAGTCGCGATTGTTGTGTTGTACATGAAGTCGGGTTCTTTTGATGTCTTGGTCTGGCACAAGACGCCGTTATCCCTCGATGTCCAGATCTATATTTTCATCGCATTTCTGATGGCGTTTGCCGTGAAGGTGCCAATGTGGCCGGTGCACACCTGGCTGCCCGATGCCCACGTTGAAGCGCCTACCGGGGGCTCCGTGGTGCTTGCGGCAATTATGTTAAAGCTCGGCGCCTACGGGTTCCTAAGATTCTCGTTGCCGATTGCGCCGGACGCCTCACGAGAGCTCGATACGCTGATGATCACGCTCTCTCTTATTGCGGTGGTTTATATAGGATTTGTTGCGCTGGTTCAGGCAGACATGAAGAAGTTGGTTGCCTATTCATCGATTGCCCACATGGGCTTCGTGACACTCGGTTTTTTCATGTTTAATGCTCTCGGCGTACAGGGTGGGATTGTTCAGATGATTTCCCACGGGTTTATCTCAGGGGCAATGTTTCTGTGCATTGGTGTGCTGTACGACCGAATGCATTCTCGTCAGATCGCCGATTACGGCGGTGTCGTGAATCGAATGCCGAAGTTCGCAGCCTTGTTTGTATTTTTCGCGATGGCCAATAGTGGTCTACCTGCCACGAGTGGCTTCGTTGGCGAGTTTATGGTGATTCTGGGTGCGGTAGCCTACAACTTCTGGATCGGTCTTTTAGCAGCAACAACGCTGATTCTGGGCGCAGCCTATTCTCTTTGGATGGTGAAGCGAGTGATTTTTGGCGAGATCGCAAATGATCATGTCGCAGAGCTGCGAGACGTGAATAATCGCGAGTTCTGGATGCTGATCGCACTCGCATTTTTTGTACTTCTTATGGGTGTTTGGCCGGCCCCCTTTATTGACGCCATGCAGCTCTCGGTTGATGGCTTACTTCAGCATGTCGCCACCCCGAAGTTGCCAACGCCCTAAGCCCGACCGAGATCTCGCCGATGACCTTTGAATCGTTAAAAATTACAGCTGCACTCCCTGAGATTGTTTTATTTCTCTTGCTCAGTACAGCCCTGCTCATTGATCTGTTTGGCCGATCGAACCCCCAACGATGGGTCCATCTGGTCTGCGTCGGGGGCTTGCTCCTGATTGGGCTCTGGCAGCTCGGTGCGGCTGTGGACACCCAGACCATCATTGCGATGAACGGGTTGGTCGTTGCTGATTCTTTGTCGGCCTTTCTGAAAGGATCGGCATCAATCGCTGTTGCGATCACCCTAGCTTACGCACGTCACTATATTCGGGATCGTGATATCCCTAGCGGTGAATTTCATATGCTCGCCTTGTTTGCCCTTCTGGGTCAGTTTGTGATGATCTCGGCAAATAATTTTCTTACGGTCTACCTCGGTATCGAGTTGCTGTCACTGGCGTTATACGCACTGGTTGCCCTTCGTCGTCAGCACTCCTTATCGACAGAGGCAGCGATGAAATACTTTGTTCTTGGAGCGCTTGCCTCTGGATTTCTCCTCTACGGTATGTCGATGGTCTACGGCGCAACGGGCACTCTTGATCTTCCCTTAATCGCAGACAAGCTCGTCTCGGGGCAGGCGGATCGTCTCATCATGGTATTCGGTACTGTGTTTCTGGTTGCTGGCCTTGCCTTTAAGTTGGGCGTTGTGCCGTTTCATATGTGGGTTCCCGATGTCTATCAGGGGGCCCCAACAGCCATGACCTTGCTAATTGGCGCTGCCCCTAAGTTCGCTGCGTTTGCGATTGTGATTCGGCTCTTGGTCTCAGGGCTACTCGGTGTGGCTGCGGATTGGCAGCAGATGTTAATGATTCTTGCGGTATTGTCGCTTGCGGTGGGCAACCTGATCGCGATTATGCAAACAAATGTAAAGCGGTTGTTGGCCTACTCAACGATTGCGCATATGGGGTTCATGCTGCTTGCATTTGTCTCTGGTGTGGTGGAAAACAATACTTCAGGTGCGGTGGATGCCTATGCTGCAGCACTATTTTATGTGGTGACCTATGTCATCACGACGCTTGGGTCGTTCGGGGTCTTGATGGTGGCCTCGTCGAAGGGATTCGAGTGCGAGACCCTTGACGATCTCAAGGGGTTGAGTCAGCGCCATCCTTGGCTTGCTGCGGTATTTCTAGTGCTTGTATTTTCTCTTGCAGGGATTCCGCCCACTGTGGGTTTTTACGCCAAGCTCTCGATTCTGGAATCTGTTGTCCAGGCGGGCCATATCGGGCTGGCAATCTATGCGGTCTTGGCGTCGCTGATCGGTGCCTTCTATTACCTACGCCTGATTAAGGTCATGTATTTTGATAGTGCAAAGCTAGACGCACCCCTTGATTGCGGTATTGCTGTTCAATCATTGATCGCCGCTAACGGGGTTGCGGTGTTATTGCTTGGAATTCTACCGGGCCCCTTAATGGCGGCCTGTCTCTACACAGTCCGTATGTCGCTTGCGGCCTAGCGGTGTCATGCCGGATAGTCCAGACTTAAGACCGGATCGACTCGCCTGCGAGTCGCATGGGGTGCTCGAAGAAGTTCGGCTTCGGGGAGAGTCGCTTTATAAGGGTGTGCTGCTTGATATCCAGCGTGATTGGGTGAGGGCACCCGATGGCCATGAGCAGTCCTTTGAATACACGCTTCATCCGGGGGCGGCAGCGATCGTCCCGATGCTCGACGATGGACGCCTCGTTATGGAGCGTCAGTGGCGATATGCGATGAATCGAAGTTTTCTGGAGTTTCCGGCAGGGAAATTAAATGCCCATGAGCAACCTCTAGTCGCTGCTCAGCGTGAACTAGCTGAGGAGACGGGATATCGGGCGAGGGATTGGGCTGTACTCGGTGAGGTTCATCCGGTGATTGCCTATTCCACTGAGACGATTCATCTTTTTATGGCTAAGGGGTTAGTAGCAGGTCCATCGGCGCGAGAGCAGGGTGAGTGCATGGAACTGGTGATGATTAGTCCAGACGATTTTTTTAAAGCGATCTATCAGGGTCAGGTCACCGATAGTAAGACCTTAGCCTGTGCATTGTGGTTAGACCGCGTCCTTAGAAACGAATGGGAAGTAAAATGGATTTCGCAATAAGAGGAAAAAACGCCATCGTGATCGGTGCCGGTAGCGGCCTTGGCGCTGCAAGTGCAAAAGCCTTGGCCGCGGAGGGTGTTCATACAGTACTGGTAGGTCGTCGGGCCGAGATGCTTGCGAAGACGCAGGCGGAGATAGAGTCCTCTGGGGGCGCCAGCTCGGTATGTGTTTGGGATATTGCGGACCCTTCAATAGCCAGCGATCGCGTGGCCGAGATTCGCAGTCGGGTGGGCCCCATCAGCATTCTCATCAACAACACAGGTGGCCCAGCGCCGGGCCCGGCAAGTGGGCTAGCCCCCGAAGTCTGGGCAACAAGTTTTCAGTCGATGGTGACCAGCGTAATCGCAATTACGGACGCAGTCTTGCCTGACATGCAAGCTCAGACGTGGGGAAGAATCATCACAATTGCATCGTCGGGGGTTATTGCGCCTATTCCGAATCTGGTGCTCTCGAATGCACTCCGATCAACGCTTGTGGGATGGTCTAAGACCCTCTCTAAAGAGTTAGCCAAGCAGGGGATTACGGTGAATATGGCGCTCCCTGGGCGAATTGCAACAGATCGGGTTCAGTTCTTGGATGAGTCGCGTGCGAATCGAGAATCAAAGCCGGTGTCTCAGGTGATCCAAGAAAGTATGGCCACAATCCCTGTAGGCCGTTATGGACGCCCCGAGGAGTTCGGGTGTACGGTAGCGTTTTTGGCCAGTGCGCAGGCGGGATACATCACCGGAAGCATGATTCGTATCGATGGTGGCCTGATCGCGAGCGTTTAGGAGAACCTGATGTTGAAGCCAGCAGCAAAGTTTTCTTGGGAGGATCCCTTCCTCTTGTCGCAGCAGCTCTCGGATGACGAGACGATGGTTATGGATGCCGCTCGGTCTTATGCGCAGGAGAAACTTCAGCCCCGGGTGCTCGATGCATTTCGCACTGAATCAACCGATCTGCGGGTATTTCGGGAGATGGGTGAGATGGGCTTGTTAGGCGCCTATATCCCCACCGAATATGGTGGCGCGGGCACGAACTATGTCGCCTACGGC
>DBCQ01000007.1:31726-50103 GCA_002293155.1 Burkholderiales bacterium UBA954
ATCGGCTGCTTTGGTCTGACTGAGCCCGATTTTGGTTCTGATCCTGCGGGAATGGCGAGCCGGGCGAAAAAGGTGGCGGGTGGTTATTGCTTATCTGGGTCTAAGACCTGGATTTCAAATAGCCCCATTGCAGATGTATTTGTTGTCTGGGCAAAGGATGATGAGGATCAGATCCGCGGGTTCATCCTCGATAAGGGGATGAAGGGGCTAACAGCGCCAGTGATTCACGGCAAGATCGGCCTACGCACCTCGATTACGGGCATGATTATGATGGACAATGTGTTTGTTCCTGAAGAGAATGCATTTCCGGATATCCGTGGCCTTAAGGGGCCTTTCACATGTCTAAATTCTGCACGCTACGGCATCTCCTGGGGTGTCATGGGGGCGGCTGAATTCTGCTGGCACACCTCTCGCCAATACACATTAGATCGGAAACAGTTTGGTAAGCCCCTCGCGGCCAACCAACTGATTCAGAAAAAGCTTGCGGATATGCAGACCGAGATCGCACTCGGCCTCCAAGCGGCGCTGCGCCTTGGCCGAATGAAGGACGAGCACACCGCCGCAGTCGAGATCACGTCAATAGTGAAGAGAAATAACTGCGGTAAGTCGCTCGAGATTGCTAGGCTTGCACGCGATATGCTGGGTGGAAATGGTATTAACGATGAGTATGGAGTCATGCGGCATATGGTCAATCTTGAGGTAGTCAATACCTATGAGGGCACGCACGATATCCATGCGCTCATTCTGGGTCGTGCACAAACAGGGATACAGGCATTTTTCTAATTGAATTCGGTTGATGTTCTTGTCGTTGGTGCGGGGGTGATTGGACTGGCCATCGCCCGAGAGTTCGCCATGGCCGGAAAAGAGGTCGTGATCCTCGAGGCTGAACGTCACTACGGAACCGGGACCAGTTCAAGAAATTCTGGGGTGATTCACGCCGGAATCTATTACCCGACAGACTCCAAGAAAGCCCAGTGGTGTGTCCGAGGGCGTCATCTTCTCTATGAGTACGCGCGCGCCCGGCATATCGACCATAAGCCGATTGGCAAGGTGATCGTTGCAAGGCAGGCCGAGGCAACGAGGCTAGAAGCCTTATATGCCACAGGGCGCAGTAATGGTGTTGATGATCTAGAGCTTATCAGCGGGCAGGAGGCGCAGCGCCTTGAGCCGGCGCTTGGCTGCGATCTTGCCATGTATTCGCCGTCAACTGGAATCATTGATGCCCATGCGCTCATGCATGCACTCTTAGCAGATGCCCAGGCCCATGGTGCTGTGATTGCAGTCGAGAGTCGGTTTCAGTCTGCACAGCACCTGGGAGGGCGTTGGCACTGCGAAGTACTCGGCGAGACCATCACCTCTGAGATCCTAATTAATAGTGCTGGATTAGATGCAATTGCTGTAGCCCGCCGCATTGTTGGAATACGACCTGAGTTGATACCTGAGATGTTCTTTGCAAAGGGTAATTACGCAAGACTAATGGGCCGTTGCCCATTTACGCGATTGATCTATCCGGTACCTGTGCCGGGTGGACTTGGGACCCATCTCACCATTGATCTTGGCGGACAGGCCAGCTTTGGTCCGGACGTAGAATGGGTGCCGTCGCCTACGCCTGAGCAGGCGGGTAAGGGGCTTGTGGGACATTTCAGTTATCAGGTAGACGAGAGTCGACTGACACGGTTTGAGGCTGACGTGCGCACCTGGTGGCCTGGGCTGCCTGATTGCGCCCTTGCCCCGGGTTATGCGGGCGTGCGGCCCAAGCTGGTGGGGCCCAATCAGCCCGCCGCTGATTATCTGGTGCAGGGCCCAAAAGAGCACGGACTTGAGGGCTTAGTCAACCTAATGGGGATGGAATCCCCGGGGCTTACGAGCTGCCTGGCGATTGCGCAGGCTGTGCGCGAGATCGTTTAATCAGTTGCCAGAGAATCACTAGGCCAAACCCAACGAATCCGCCGATATCGCTAATCGCAGAAGGGTAGGTCAACGCGAAACCTGCTGCGATCAATACCCAACGCTCGATAAAGTGGGTTTTAACAATGAACCAATTCTGAAGTCCGCCTGCCAATGCAATGATCCCAACCGAGGCGGTGAAGGTGATCCATGCAATATCAAGCCAGTTCGCGTTAGCGAGTGCTTTAGTCGACCCCATTAGTAAAAGCGCAACACCGGATGGATCAAGTACAAAAATAAACGGAACCAAGATGGCCGGCGCTACATATTTCCAGCTCTGAAAGGTTGTCTTATAGGGGTTGCCTTTACAGATTGCTGCAGCGGCAAATGGCGAGAGTGCGGTGGGTGGCGAAACCTCTGACAGCACGGCATAGTAGAAAATGAACATATGGGCTGCGAAAGCAGGCACCCCGAGCTTGATGAGTGCTGGGGCAGCAATCACGGCACAGATAATATAAGAGGCCGTTACGGGAACGGCCAGACCGACAATCCAGACGATTAGCCCGGTGTAAATCGCCGTGAGCAGAAGTGAGCCGCCCGCGTAATCAATCACAATTGCGCTGAACTTCAAACCAAGGCCGGTCAGCACGACAACGCCAACGATTAGGCCAGCGCCCGCGCAGGTGACCGCTATCGATAAGACCTGCGTGAATCCTTCCGATAAGGCCGTAATCACGTTAGAGCGATACACGCTCTTTAGAAATGGCTCCTTACGCGTAAATGCCCCGTAGGGAATCATTGCTGAATCCCTACGTAGAAAGCTGGTCACGAAGGCGGCAACAGTTGCCCAAAAGACAGACATCACGGGCGAGAACCCCATCAGCATGAAGAGAACAATGGAGATCAGCGAAAAGAAATGAAACCAATATTTCTTCGTTAACTGCCAGGCGGTCTCAACCAGCGCGGTTTTCTGCCCCGACATACCGTATTTACGGGTATCAATCTCGACCATGACAAAGAGGCCGAGATAAAACAGGAAGGTCGGAATCGTTGCCATCAACAAGACATCGAGGTAGGAGATCTTGAGAAACTCGGCAATCAGAAATGCCGCTGCACCGAGAACAGGCGGCGAGATAATTGCGCCTAGACCACCGGCTGCCAACAGACCACCCGCGGCGTTGCGCTCATAGCCAGCCTTGATCAGCATATTGTGGGCAACAGAGCCTACGGTTACGGTGGTCGCAACCCCAGATCCTGAGGGCCCTCCCATGAGAAAGGACGCCAACACAACGGTTCGGCCAACGCTTGATGACCTGCCGCCCATAGCGGCAAACGAGAAGTCGATAAAGAATTTTCCTGCCCCGCTAAACTGCAGGAATGCTCCAAAAATTGTAAAAAGAATAATGAGCGTTGATGAGACATCAACCGCTGTTCCAAAAACCCCCTCCAGTGTCATGTACATGAATCCAACCAGCCGCGATAGGTCGTAGCCCTTGTGGGTCCAGGGGGCAGGAAGCGAGTCTCCGAATAGCGCATAGAGAAGAAAACAGATCGTTACGGATAGAAGAATCAGGCCATTAGTGCGCCGGAGGGCTTCAAGAATCAATAGAATAAAAATTGCACCAAAGACAACATCAGTAGTTAAGGGGAAGGTGTTTCGATCAGTAAATTTATCCCCGCCCAGCATCGCATAGATAAACGCTGCGATTGCTAGGCCAGCAAAGGCGATATCCCAGACCATTAGGCGATTCTTAAACCGCAGGGCTATGGGAAACGTCAAGAAGACAAACACAAGCACGAGCGTGACATGGGTCATACGCAAGACCTGCGCAGGCACAATCGCATACGCGGCATACAGGTGAAAGAGCGACATCCCAACAGCAACAAGCGTGAGCGCAATGCCGAGCCAGCCTTTGTAAGAATTTGAGTCGCCCTCTTCTTCTTTGATTAGGCTCTCGACGCGCTGTCGGGTCTCGTCGTCGAGCTCCTTCTCAGGCAGGCCCATCTTCTGTAGGGTATCGCTCATACAGATTCCTTTTTGGCAGTTAGGTTGACGCTGCGCTTAGCATTGCCTTAAAACGAAAGCCCGCAATAAGCGGGCCTTCGTTTTGATTTTTCAAGGGCTAAGGCGAATTCCTTATTTCTTGCCCTTCGCTGCGCTGCCCTTAATGTTGCCACCCTTTTCTTGGATGTACTTTACCGCCCCGGGGTGAAAATCGATCGGGGTAGAGGCCTGTTTCTGCCCCGCGATTGTGACGTTGGCATACTCCTGATGAACCGCGATCAGGTCTTTCTGGTGATCAAAAACTGCTTTTACGATTTTATAGGCTTGGTCGTCTGGCATATTCGCGTTCACGAGAAGTATGTTCGCAACGGATGCCATCTTGTTATCCGCAGCCATGCCCGAGTAGGTTGCCTTGGGAATTGTGTCGGCATAGTAGAGATTGCCATATTTTTTATTCATCGCCGCGACTGCATTTGCATGATCGATCATCCGAATCTTGGTGCCCGGTGTGTTTGCTAGGTCGGTTACAGCTGCTGTTGGCAGGCCGCCAACCCAGAAAAATGCCTCGATCTTCCTGTCTTTTATTGCATTCACAGATTCTGCGACGCTCAGACGCTCCCGGGTCACATCCTTATTAGGATCTAAGCCGGCAGCCTCTAGCAGGCGAATCGACATGACTTCAGTAGCACTTCCGGCGCTGCCAGTCGCAATTCTCTTGCCTTTAAGATCGGACATTTTTTTAATGCCAGTGGCCTCTGTGGTGACCACATGCATACGATTTGGGTAGAGCACAAGTAAGGTGCGCAGATTAACCGGCCGGCCCTCGAACTTGTCTTTCCCTTTCGAGGCGTCAAGCGCTGCATCAACCATGGAGAACCCAACATAGGGTTTGCCGCTGGCGATCAGGTTGAGGTTGTCTACGGATCCGCCTGTGACCTCAGCGGTCGCCTGCATACCTGAGACGTGCTTGGACAGCACTGCCGCTAAACCACCCCCCATGGGGTAGTACACGCCACCGGTGCCGCCAGTTGCGATGGAGATATTCTGGGCAAATGCTGTGCTCGTTGCTGCAACCGCGATCGCAGCGAGAAACTTGGTGAAACGCATGGACAGTCTCCTTACAGGCTCATTGATTTCGAAGCCCCAAGGGTCTCAGTTAGGCGGTCTTTTTTCAAGCCGTATTGACCCCTATTAACCTAGTAGAAGTACTAGGACGGGGGGATTTTACGGATTTATCATGGCAGCTTTAACCCCATAGGTTGCCCTAATGAATACTCGGTCGGTGTGTGTGGTAGGTGGTGGAACCATGGGGGTCGATATTGCCGCCTCGTTCGCCGCATTTGGTTGGCGGACTGTCATTGTGAACCCCCCTGATCCTCGTGCAGCGACGATTGCAGACCGGTTCAAGGCAGCCCTGGGGCGGCTAGAGCGGAATGCGGAATTTCCGGTGGTGAAGGTGGAAACGCTGATGGAGGTTTCCTGGAGCGAGATTGAGTTGGTCATTGAGGCGATACCTGAAGATCTTGCGCTGAAGCGAGCGATCTTTCGCGAGTTAGAGGGGTTGGCAAGGCCGGATATTGCGCTCTGTAGTAATTCGTCTGCAATTCCAATTAGTGAAATTGGAAGAGGCCTCGATAGCATTCATCGTATGGTGGGAACGCATTACTTTATGCCGGCGCATCTGGTGCCTGGGGTAGAGGTAGTCTGCTCCGAATATACTGATCATGCGGTGGCAGATCGTGTTGCTGAGATTCTCGCGGGCGTGGGTAAGGTCGCGATCCGTGTGAAGAAAGATCTACCTGGTTTCCTCGTTAATCGACTACAGCATGCGGTCTCGAGAGAGGCAATGAAACTGATTGACCGCGGGATCGCCACGCCTGCCGATATCGATGCAGCGGTTCGCTTCGGCTTCGGCTTTCGTTATCTTGCCGCGGGTCCGTGTATGCAACGTGACCACGCGGGGCTTGATGTTCATCTTGCAGCAGGTAACTCGATCTACCCCGACCTCTGTAACGACTCCATGCCCAGTCAGACGCTGCGGGATCTTGTGGATGCCGGCGCTGTTGGCATGAAGGCTGGACGGGGCTTTTATGAGTGGACCCCCGAGAAAATGGTGAAGGAGCGCGAGCGCTACGAGACTCTGTTAGCTGCGGCGAGTGCCCTAATGGCGAGGGAAATTGCTGATAAAGCAGGTTAGGGGGCTTGCCAGGTCATCTTTAGAATTGCATTGAAAAGCCCTGCTTCGATAGCGTCTGCAGGAGGTCCTCGGTCTGTTTTTCGTTAAGGGCGACTAGAGGTGGCCGTACGGCCGCCCATTGCGGATCAGCCCGAAAATGCGCCGTTGCGGCCTTCATGGCGGCAATCATCGGCCTACTCTGGAAGATCGCGCGAATGGTATCGAGTTGGGCTTGTTGCGCTTGGGCCTGTGGAGATTGCCAGTTGGCTGCAAGGGCAGCGATGGGGGCGGGATTGACATTGGTGGTTGCCGAGATACAGCCCGCGCCGCCAGCCTGCATACCGCGCAGCAGAAATGACTCGCTGCCGACATACATCCGAAATCCTGATGGGGCAAAGGCTTTAATAACAGACTCGGTATAGGACCAGTCACCGGAGCTATCTTTCATGCCGACCACCGTGTCTGGATAGGTCTTAATCAGTCGCTCAATAAGATTGAGAGAAAAGCCGACCTTACTCACTGGTGGAATGTTGTAGAGATAAATATGGAGGCGAGGGCTGGCAACAGCCTCAATAATCTGCGCAAAATAAGCAAAGAGTCCGTCGTCGGGAACATCCTTATAGTAAAAAGGTGGCAGCATTAAGGTTCCAGCACAGCCGGCCTCGACAGCAGACTTTGTCATCGTAATGGCATCCGTTACCGAACAGGCACCGGTGCCCGGCATCATCTGCGAGGGGCTTAAGCCCGCCTTGATCAGGAACTCAAGGCACTCTAGCCGCTCGCGAACCGACATCGAGTTCGCCTCTGAATTCGTACCGAATACCGCCATTCCAACATTATTCTGACCAAGCCAGCGGCAGTGTGCTGCTAATTTGTCTGCGTCTGGTGAACCGTCTTTTCTAAACGGTGTAATTGCAGGTGATAGAACGCGGGGTAGTGTGGAGGGGTGGAGTCGAGATATTTGATCGGTCATAGCGGTTCCTTGTATGCAGTCGTGACGCGCGTTCCTCGCGAGTATCGTCTCTGGGCGTGCTTAGTCTTAAAAGGCCAAGGTATTAGGCAACAGGGTTGATCATGGCGCCTGTTTTAAAAAACTCCAGCAGGTTGTCAACCGCAAGACGGGTCATGGCAATTCGAGTTTCTTCAGTTGCACTCCCAACATGGGGCGAGAGTACGACATTATCGAGTTGGCGCAAGGCTTGCGGTACATGGGGCTCATCGGCATAGACATCTAATGCGGCCCCGGCGATCGTCCTTGCTGAGAGCGCCTCAATCAAATTAGACTCATTCACGACGCTGCCGCGAGACATATTGATCAAGAAGCCATTCGGGCCGATTGCATCAAGGACACTGCGATCAATTAATCCGTCGGTCTCTTTGCCTCCCGGGCAGGTGAGGATAAGGATATCAGTGGCCTGCGCCAAGGCTTGGGCAGAGGGGAAGTAGTCGTAAGGACAACCTTTTCGATTGGGGCCGGTATAGCTAATCGATACCTTAAACGGGATCAGGCGAAGCGCAAGATCTTGGCCGATTCGTCCCATGCCAACGATACCGATACGCTTTCCAGCCAAGGAACGGGTTAAGGGGAAAAGCCCCTGCTCCCATTTCCCATCGCGCGTAAATCGATCTGCAGCCGGAAGTCTTCGCAATAAGCTCAGCAGCAGGCCGATGGTGAGTTCACAAACCGCGTCATTGAGCACACCGGGTGTGTTGCTGACGCGTATATTGCGCGCTCGGCAGACCTCAAGTGGAATTCCGTCTACGCCAACACCACAGGTGGCAATGACTCTAAGATTAGGAAGTGATTCAATGAGCGTGGGATCTAGCTTGTAGGCACTGCGCATCAAGATGCCCTCAATGTCTACATTGGGCTCCCGTACCGTTTTGATTCGTAAATCAACCTCGGCCTGCATTGCCGCGGGCCATTGACCGGTCTGGAAGATAGGCTTCATACGGCGGGATAATACCCTGATAAAATCTCCCGTTTCCGGGCGGCTCGGGGCATTCTTCTGGGCCGCTTCCGTTAGTGGAAGCGTGGCAGAGCGGTTGAATGCACCGGTCTTGAAAACCGGCGAGGGGGCAACCCCTCCGTGAGTTCGAATCTCACCGCTTCCGCCACCCCAGGTGCTTGCTCCTCGCGACGCGGGTACCGCTTTTTGATAATCCGAAAATTCATGAGTGATTCTGGCGATTTTCTAAAACAGACTGCCTATACGCGTAATGGCGTCTTTCACTTTCCCTTGACTGCGATGCGAGGCGGCACCTCCACGGGTGTGCTGATCTGGGGGCCGCACCTCGCACCTTACGCGCAGGATCGAGAGGTGATTATCCGTAAAATTATGGGGGTGCCTGATCAGGGTGAGCTAAAAGGTAATCGTCAGATCACTGGTCTTGGACGTGGCCCCGCAACGAGTAATAAGGTCTTCATCATCGATCGGTCTGATGATCCAAGAGCGGATTTCGTCAGCACATTTGCGCAGCTTGCGGCTGACAAATCGGCGATTGATTGGAGCGTGAACTGCGGCAATATGTCTGCAGCGATTCCATTATTTCTGCTTGAGTATGGATTGATTAATCCAGAGAATCCGAGAACAGAGGTTCGAATACTCAATAGCAACACCGGCGTGATCACCGATTGCCGAGTACCAACTCCCAGAGAGGGCGTGCACGAAATTTCGGATACGACAATCCCAGGGGTGAATGGTGCGTTTCCCGCGGTGGAGCTCAGTCTGCGCAACCCATCAGGATCAAATACCCAAATGCTGTTACCCACGGGAGCCGTGCGGGATGTCTTCGATGGCATAGAGGCAAGTTGTGTTGATGTTGCTGTGCCTATGGTGATCATGGCAGCCGGTGCATTGGGTCTGACCGGTCAGGAATCGATTGCAGCTCTTGGGGCAGATGCCGCCCTAAAGGAGCGCCTGCGGTCCATATGGGTGCAGGCGGGCTTAAAGATGAAACTCAAACGCAAAGGGGGTCAATTCATGACTGCTGCAGAACTCGCCGCGAGCGAGTCGCTGCCTAAGGTCTGTCTGATATCAACGCCAACTGAGGGCGGTCATATTAGTGCACGCTACTTTACGCCCCAGGAACCACACAATTCTCTGGCGGTCACCGGGGGCTGTTGTCTTGCGACGGCTTGTCTGATTCCGGGTACGACCGCGCACGCGATCGCCAGCGGCCTAGCTCCGCTGGGCGCCGAGGCCTCCGAGCACCTCGTTGCCATGGAGAACCCTGCAGGCATTCTCAAGGCGCGTGTTTTCGGACAGCGCTTAAGCGATACCGAATTCGAATTTCCCTGGGTCGCCTATGAGCGTAGCGCCCAAATCTTTATGAATGGGTTTTTTCGAATCCACCGTTATCACGATACCCACTAGGCCGGCGCCCCAGGCCCGCTGCGGGCTTCGCAGCAGGATGATTGGCTGACTTATGCGCTGATTTGGCCATGGGCTTTTGAGCGGGTTTCGCTGAACTAGGCTTTGCCGTGGCGGGTTTCTTTAGACTAAAGCCAGAAGGCTTTTCAAAGGAAAATCCGCTTGATTTGGCTCCAAACTTACCTGCTGGCCTGGGAGAAGACTTGGCAGCGAAGCGGCCATCGCCTGGGGGCTTTCGGGAAAACGGTTTTTTTGCGGCGCCCGCTCTGGGATTGGGATGGATGCGGCGTTGAGCATCATCACGGCGCGCAGACCCCGGAGGCAGGGGAGCCAGTGTAAAGCGGCCTGTCTGACTTGAGCCTTCCGGTGACGCTTTGATGGACTCGAGAGAGGTGTTGGTGAGGCGTTCGATATCTCTAAGCAGGTTGCGCTCCGATCGATCACAAAGCGAGATCGCGATACCACTCTTACCGGCACGCCCGGTTCGACCGATTCGATGCACATAGGCTTCCGGCATCATTGGCATATCAAAATTCACGACGTGGGAGATGTCATCGACATCTAAGCCGCGTGCTGCGACATCGGTGGCCACCATGATGCGCATTGCACCTGACTTAAATTGTGCTAAGGCCTTGTTACGTTGGCCCTGCGTCTTATCGCCGTGTATCCCGATACAACGAAGACCAGCGTCGTTGAGCATACGCTCTACTTTATCGGTGCCACGCTTTGTTCGGGTAAATACAATTGCCCGCTCAACCTCGCGTGCTGCGAGGAGATCAACAAGGAGTTCACTCTTCTGTGATTGGTCCACCATAATGATCTCTTGATGAATCTTTTCGGCCGGTTTCGACTCCACCGCGACCGCAATCTCTTTGGGTTGATTCATGAACTCCTGGGCGAGTGCACGAATCGGACGTGGCATCGTTGCCGAGAGAAGCAGAGTCTGACGCGTCTGACTAATCTTGCGCATAATCTCTTCAATCGCAGGCATGAACCCAAGATCAAGCATCTGATCGGCCTCATCAAGCACAATCACGCTGGTCTTATCGAGGCGCGCCTTTCCGGAGCGCACGTGATCAAGTAATCGGCCTGGCGTTGCCACCACAACATCGAGACCGCCTGAGAGTGCCTTGATCTGTGGAACGGGGCTTGCGCCGCCAACCACCAGTGCAACCGAGGGGCGCATGAATTTTCCGTAGGTTCGAATGCTCTCGCAGATTTGATTGGCGAGCTCCCGTGTCGGCGCAAGAATTAGAGTGGTGAACGACTTGGGTCCGGGACCGGACCACTTCTCAGCACTTAACTTTCTTGCGGCGAGTTTTTGCAAAATAGGCAAAACAAATGAGGCGGTCTTACCCGTGCCGGTCTGTGCAATACCGATCACGTCATGACCGGCGATCATTGCGGGAATGACCTCGGCCTGAATTGGGGTGGGGTGGGTGTAGCCTTCGGCCTGAACGGCCCGAAGCAAGGGGTCGGCTAAGCCGAGATCTGCAAATGTTTTCAAAATTATCTTTCAATGGGCCAGCCAAATCCTGGCGCTCATCATGAGCACACCAATTGGCGGGCGAGTTTTAGGCGCGAAAAACCGCAACGATTGCGGTCGGCCAAGCAAAGCGACGATCTGGACTTAACGCTCCAGATGTAAGTGAGGCTAAACGCAAGCCCGAATAGTACGTCATTTGTGTGCGGCGCAACGGGAATTTCGAGAATAATGACGAAATGATCATGATTAAACGACTTTTTCTGCTCTGGATTGCGACTACCGCTGCGCTCTGGGTTGCAGATGGCGCGTTCGATAGCGTGCGCTTTAAGACCCTTGAGAGCCTGATTCTGAGCGGATTTCTGCTGGCCTTAGTTAACCAGACGATCAAGCCTCTTTTGCTCCTTGTCACGTTACCGATCACCGTGTTGTCATTTGGGCTGGCATTGCCCGTGATCAACGGCCTTGTCTTGCTCGCGATTGCCGGGCTTGTAAAGGATTTCGAGATCGATGGGTTCTGGATGTCGGTGGTCTGTGCCTTGCTGGTCTCCGTTGTGAGTTTTCTGATCGGGCTGGCGACCGGCAATACAGCCTTGCGGGGTCAGTTCAGGGCGGGGCCAGGGGCTAGGCGCCGCGCCGAGGACGACACCGACCCGAATGTGATTGATGTCGAGGTTCGAGAGCGGGATTCTGATCGAGAGCGCCTCAGGTAGACGGTTTGGGGGCAATCAGGGCGCTTGGATTGACCCGATATTTCATAATGTAAAAATATGACGCGTTGCGTCAAAATAGTCACCCCAGGGGGTTGCACTGCACAAGTTGTTAGGTTTAAATCCGACTTGTGCGTTGCATCAAATGCCAAACAAGCTCGATTTAGGTCCGTTTTCTAGGGTACCAGAGCCCAGCATCTGATGCAGTGCAACTGATAAAACCATGATCATTTTTAACCCTAACGGAGCTGAAACTATGAAAAATGTAAACGAGCAAATCGCTGAGATCGCAAAAACGAACGTTGACACCGCTGTTGAGTTGTCCGGTGCCGCGATGACCGGCGTTGAGAAATTGGTCGATCTGCAGTTGAAGGTTGCAAAGACCGCCATGAGCCAGGGCGCAGACAATCTGAAAGCACTTGCCTCTGCAAAAGATGTGCAAGAGCTGATGAAAGTTCAGTCGTCGTTTGCCATGCCAACGATCGAAACCGCTGTCTCCTACGCAAACGCGATCTACGGAATTGCCTCCGAGACCGCAAATACGTTTGCAAAGATGGCCGAGTCACAGATCTCCGCAAGCAATCAGAAAATCTCGACTGCTGTCGAAGAGTTTTCTAAGAATGCACCTGCCGGTTCAGAGAGTGGTGTTGCTTTGGTGAAGTCGGCGCTAACGGCAGCAAACGCAGCCTACGAGACCGCGAGCAAGGCTGCAAAACAGGCCGTGGCCGTGGTTGAGCAGAATGTTCAGTCCGCAACGAAGGCGGGCGTGAAAGCTGCAACGACTGCCCTGAAGGCTGCTTAATTCAGGCGATTCGTGGTTTGAATGAAAAAAGATCCTGCGGGATCTTTTTTCATTTCTGGGCCATGCTTAAAAAGCACTCGCGGGCTCGGCTGCGTCAAAGGTAATGACATGATCGGCCTCAAGGCGAATACCAATTTTTTCTTCAATCGCATGGTCGTGATGACTGGGTACAAGCGAGAGAATCTTTTCCCCATTTGGCAGTTCAAGCGTGTAGAGAAAATCTGCGCCTCGGAATGCCTTGCGAACGACGGTTGCCTTTAACTGAGAGCCGTCATCGTGAACGACATCGTCGGGCCGAAGGAGCACACGAACATCCTTAGACGGAGAGTTCGCTAAGCAACAGCAGTCTTTTAGCGCAAGCTCGCCCAGGGGCGTCGTCACATGATGGCCCAGTTGTTGGCCACTGATTAAGGCACCTTCACCAACAAATCGCGCCACATGCGCAGAATTTGGTTCGTGATAAAGCAGATAGGGGTCGCCCCACTGGGCTAATCGGCCATCGAATAACACGCCAACCTCATCGGCCACTGCGAAGGCTTCATGCTGATCGTGTGTCACTAGAATCGCAGTGGTCTGGGTTTTTTCCAGAATATCCCGGACCTCGCGGGCGAGACGCTCACGCAGGGCGATATCAAGGTTCGAGAATGGTTCATCAAGAAGCACGAGGCTTGGCTTAGAGGCGAGGGCTCGGGCCAGAGCGACGCGTTGTTGCTGGCCACCGGAGATCTCATGGGGGTAGCGGTCAGCCTGCCCTGCGAGACCAACCAATTCGATCATCTCGAGCGCTTCTTGGGGAAGCTGGCCAGGCCTGAGGCGTCTGCCTTGGGTGAGTCCAAAGGCGATATTTTCTGCAACCGATAGGTGGGGGAAGAGGGCGTAATCCTGGAAGACCACGCCAACGCTGCGTTTTTCGGGGGCCACCAGAAGGCCCGGTCCAACAATCTGTAGGCCATTAAGCCAGATCTCGCCCGCCGAGACACCGATAAATCCGGCGATTGCCCGCAAGATACTCGTCTTTCCGCACCCGGAGGGGCCCAAGAGGCAGCCGATCTTTCCTTTGGCGAGCGAAAACGAGAGGTTATGCACGGCCTCCAGGCGGCCACCCGAGCTTGTTGGATCGTCGTAGACGATCGAGACTTCTTTCAAGATAAGCGCGTCCATTGCAGATGATTATAATTCTCATTTAGAAAAACCATCAATGACGGCACCCAACATCTCCCAGCCCACGCACCGCTGGAAAAGACCTTCTGTCTCGCGGCCGCTCGCAGCGGCGACAGGCCTGTTGGTGATCGTCATTTTGTTGCCTCTTCTCGCGGTCGCTGTCTTCGGGGTTCAGGCGATCTTGCGGCCAGAGGTCCTGGTGAGCCTTCTGGGCTCTGTGCTTCCCACCTATCTGCTCAATACGCTTTTGCTGGCTGGGTTTTCGGGTCTGATTGCTCTCGCGCTCGGGGTTCCCTCGGCCTGGTTTGTGACGGCTTATGAGTTTTCGGGGCGGCGGATTTTGGAGTGGTCCCTCGTCGTGCCGATGGCAATTCCAGCGTATGTCCTGGCCTATGCCTATACCGATGCGCTCGATCCCTCGGGCTGGCTTTATCAAATCATTCAGACCTGGTTCGCGTGGGCTGGATTTAATTTGCCACGGATTGATATCCGATCCCTGTGGGGAGCATCGATTGTGTTAGGGGTCGCACTGAGCCCCTATGTGGCGCTGTTAGCAAAAAACGCATTCGCCGAGCGGCAGGGTGCAGCGTTTGATGCGGCGCGCGCCATGGGCCTATCGCAGCGTCAGGTGTTTTTTCGTCTCGCGGTTCCGCTTGCAAGACCCGCCTGGATTGCTGGGCTCGCACTCGTGGTGATGGAGTGCTTTGCAGATTACGGAACAGTCGCGTTTTTCTCTGTTCCGACCCTATCGACAGGGCTTTTTAAGGCTTGGTTTAACTACGGAGATCGCTCGTCGGCGGCTCTGATTGCGCTGGTGATGATGATGACGGTTGCGATTCTGCTCTACCTAGAGCATCGTGCGCGGGGCCGTGCGTCTTGGGCAGCGAGCCGAATCGGAACACGAGCACA
Source organism: Burkholderiales bacterium UBA954 (assembly GCA_002293155.1). Lineage (GTDB taxonomy): Bacteria > Pseudomonadota > Gammaproteobacteria > Burkholderiales > Burkholderiaceae_A > Lacustribacter > Lacustribacter communis. Next base: position 46,234 of record DBCQ01000007.1, read on the forward strand.
GCCGACACCTGTGGCGGGGATTTCAGCAGTGATGATGGCGGCCTATTGTGCGATTCCGGGCCTGATTGGTTTTGTGATTCCAGTGGGGCTCTTGCTCTATTCGGCATTGAGTGCGCAGGCCACGCCAGAGGTGGGCCTACTGATCGTACAAGCGATGAATACGGTGGTGCTTGCATCGGTTGCTGTTGTGGTGATTATCCCCTGCGCCTGGCTTGGCGCGTATGGGCTTCGTTCGGGAGGAGTAATTGCAACCCGATCAGTTCGGCTCGCCGCAGCGGGCTATGCCATGCCCGGGCTCGTGATCGCAGTGGGTCTGCTGGCCTGGTCTGGGCTTTTTACGGAGATGGCCGATCGATGGCTTCATTGGCGCGTTGCGTTGGTCGGCACCGGAGTTCTGCTGTTAGGCGCCTATCTCACCCGTTTTTTTTCTGTCGGACTAGGTGCGATCGAGAGTGGTCTCGGCCGTATCACGCGCAACCTTGAATGGTCGGCAAGTAGTCTCGGCCTATCACCGTGGAAGATTTTGTCTCGCGTGCACTTCCCGATGGTCCGTGGCGCAACCGGTATCGCTGCACTGCTGGTGTTTGTCGATGTTGTGAAGGAGTTGCCTGCGACCTTGGTGTTGCGCCCCTTTAATCTGGAAACTCTGGCAGTGTCTGCGCACCACTTGGCTGCCGATGAGTTGCTCGCACAGGCTGCATGGCCCGCACTTATGATTGCAGTGGTGGGGCTCTTGCCGCTTTTACTTCTGGGCCCTGCGCTTCGCAGAGACCGCTAGGCGTGCGCGTTTTGGGCGCTCGCTTTTGACTGCGTCTGGCATGAGAACCTCCTGCGATGCCCGACGCGTTGCACCCGTTGTCCTTCTGACCGTATAGGTGCCATCGGACTTCATCAGCCAGGTAAGTGCGTTGTCACGCAGGTGAACCATCAGGCCCTCTCGGATCACCCGTTGCTTGAGCTTTTTATCAAGCACTGGGAATGCAAGCTCGACTCGTCGGAAGAAGTTGCGGTCCATCCAGTCTGCAGACGATAGATAGACGCTCTCTTCGCCGTCATTGAGGAAGTAGAAAACTCGGCTGTGCTCTAAGAAACGACCGATTGTTGAGCGCACTGTAATGTTCTCAGATAGACCCGGCACCTGGGGACGAAGAACGCATACGCCCCGGATAATCAGGTCAATTCTGACGCCGGCCTGACTGGCTTTATAGAGCGCCTCGATAATCTTGTGCTCAACGAGGGAGTTCATCTTGGCGATGACCCTCGCGGGCTTACCGGCCTTTGCAAGTGTGGCCTCTTTACCGATGGCAGCAATGGCCCGTTCATGCAACGTAAAGGGGGACTGCCAGAGGGCCTTGAGTGCCTTGGCCTGGCCTAAGCCAGTGAGTTGCTGAAAGATCTCGTGGGTATCGTCGCAGAGATCGGGGTTGGCCGTAAACAATCCGAAATCGGTATAGAGCTTTGCAGTCCGCGGATGATAGTTTCCTGTGCCAAGGTGCACGTAGCGACGTAGCCTGCCTTGCTCGCGGCGCACGACAAGGCACATCTTGGCATGGGTCTTGTTGCCCACTACACCAAACACAACATGTGCGCCGACCTCTTCGAGTCGCGAGGCCCAATTAATATTCGTTTCCTCGTCAAACCGGGCCATGAGTTCTACGATGACAGTGACTTCTTTTCCCGCGCGAGCCGCGATGAGCAGGGATTCCATTAGCTCAGAGGTCTGCCCGGTACGATAGATGGTCTGTTTGATGGCGACGACGTCAGGGTCAGTGGCAGCAAGACGAATAAAATCTGAGACAGCGGTGAACGCGTCGTAGGGGTGGTGGACAAGAACATCTTGCTTCTGGATTGCCTCAAAGAGATTGCCCGCCATAAAGGCGCTTGGGTACCGTGGCGCGAAAGACGAAAACTTTAAGTCAGGCCGATCAACGAGATCTGGCAGTTGCATGAGCCGCACCATATTGACGGGCCCATGAACGCGATAACAATCGGCCTCACTGAGTTTAAATTCGTTGCGCAGTAACTGCATGATGCGCTCTGAAGTCCCCTCGGAGACCTCAAGGCGCACGGCATCACCGAAGTGACGTTGGGTGAGTTCCCCCTTGAGCGCCTGTCGCAGGTCGGTAACCTCTTCATCGTCAACGAAGAGGTCGCTGTTGCGGGTAACCCGAAATTGGTGCACGCCCTGCACGGTCATGCCGGGAAAGAGGTCATTGACAAAACATTGCAAGAAAGATGACAGCATCACAAAGCCAAACTCATGGCCGGAGATTTCCTTAGGCATCGCCACTAGGCGCGGAAGTGCGCGGGGGGCCTGGACCACGGCGATGCCGCTTTCTCGGCCAAAGGAGTCCTGGCCTTCGAGTTCGAGGACAAAGTTCAGGCTCTTGTTGAGCACTCTGGGGAAGGGGTGTGTTGGCGATAGTCCAATCGGGGTTAGAACAGGCAAGACCTCTTGAGAAAAATACTGGTGTGCCCACTCGCGTTGCACAGAGTTGAGACTGGCTGCAAGATGAAAATGGATTCCGTACTTTTCCAGCAAAGGAAAGATCTGGGAGTTTAAGATTTTGTATTGGTGCGCAATCAGTGCATGGGCCCGTGCCGAGACCTCTCGAAAGGTGTCGGCCGCCGTGGTGCCGTCTTCTGCAACCTGATCGGGGTTGTTGCGCAGCTGCGCCTTGATTCCCGCCACCCGAATCTCAAAAAGCTCATCGAGGTTACTCGACACAATACAGATGTACTTAAGTTTTTCTAGGGCAGGGACCGAGGGGTCCTCGCTCATGGCGAGCACCCGCTCGTTGAAGGCAAGTAGGCTTAGCTCCCGGTTTAAAAACCGGTCAACATTTTTAAGTGGGGGCTGGGCCATGGTCTTCATAGTCTGATCTCACACTATGACAAGTCTGTGACGATCCCGCTATCCAGACGAACCCTTCGTGCGACAATTGGTCCGTTATGCCTATGTCGAGTCCCCTCAAACTGATTGCTGCAGTGGATCTTGGATCTAATAGTTTTCATTTGTTGATCGGACGGGTAGATGAGTCGTCGCTTGGGCATCAGATCTATCCACTTGATGGGCTCAAAGAGGTGGTTCGGCTTGCCGCGGGATTGGGTAGGGATAAGCGTCTCGACGCGGCCTCCCAGATGCGGGCAATCCTTGCCCTTCAGCGGTTTGGTGAGCGGCTGCGGTCATTTTCTCCCGATCGTGTTCGGGCCGTCGCAACCAACACATTTCGTATCGCCAAAAATGGTGCTGAGTTTCTAAAAACAGCCGAGGCTGCTCTTGGGTTCCCGATCGAGATTATCGCGGGAAGAGAAGAGGCTCGCCTGATCTACATGGGGGTATCCCATAGCCTGCCACGCGATGGTCAGCGTCGGCTGATTATTGATATCGGCGGAGGATCCACCGAATTTATTGTTGGCATTGACTACGAACCAAAGCTTCTAGAGAGCGTTTATGTCGGATGTGTTCGGTTTAGTCGAGAGTTTTTCCCCGGTGGCGAAATTAACCGTGGCGCTATGAAGGCCGCAATTCTTGAGGCCCGAAAAGAAATCCAGGTGATTCGCAAGGCGTTTCTTTCAGATGGCTGGAACGAGGCCGTAGGTTCGAGTGGAACCGCTAAAGCAATTTCAGAGGTTCTAGCCGCGAATGCGATGAACGATCGGGGAATCACTGCGGTGGGGCTCGAGCGTCTGCGTACTCGGTTAATTGAGGCTGGCCGGGTTGAGGATTCGGGTCTGTTGGGCCTAAAACCAGACCGCATACCCGTATTTGCCGGTGGGGTTGCAATCATGTCTGCAATTTTTGATGAGTTGGAAATTGAGGTGATGCATTACGGTGAGGGCGCTCTGCGGCTAGGCGTCCTCTACGAC
>DBCQ01000065.1:0-201 GCA_002293155.1 Burkholderiales bacterium UBA954
ACGCAGTTTGTTGCCGAGGTGAAATCAGGGGCCTATCCAAAGCCTGAACACGGATTTGATTCTTAAATTCTAAGAGTTTTAGGCGGCAAATCGCAGCCGACCATTAGGGTCTTCGACTCGTTTAAGTCTCCCTAAATGCCAGAGATGATTTAAGTGGGCAATGGTTTCGCCTAGGGCAAAGGTGAGTTGATGGAGATCAAG
>DBCQ01000065.1:321-1620 GCA_002293155.1 Burkholderiales bacterium UBA954
GAATCTTAATGCCGCCGTCGCGTCCGCCAGTTTGCGCGCCAAAGGGCTTGCCGTGGGAGGGTAGTACTAAGACATCATCGGGTAGGGCCTCGTAGGCATTCAGCGAATCGAGATAGAGCTTTAAAGGGTCAGCCTCGGGTTCTTGCGCCCAGACAGACATATTGGTGGAGATTTTAGGCAGCACCATATCGCCCGAAATTAAAACATTGAGCGTTTTACAAAAGAGAGCACAGTGCTCTGGGGAGTGACCATAGCCCGCAATGATTTGCCATTCATGCGCACCGATGGAGATAGTTTCGTTGGGAAATATCCGCCGAAAACTCGTGGGTACCTCCGGCACAAGGCTTGGGTAATAGTCCCGTCTTGCACGTAATTTATCGAGTGTTTCTGGGTCGGTGATGCCGTGCTTGTGAAAGTGGTCTGCAATATTGGCGGTGTCGGGATCTTCGGCATTTGTTGGGGCAGCGCCCTGACGATTCCATAGCCGGGCAGCCGTGTACTCTGCAAAATTCATCCACAGAGGCGCCTTCCAGCGATTTCCGCCCGCTCCACGGCAGAGCCATGCGGCAAGACCGACATGGTCAGGATGAAAGTGTGTGCAGAGCACTCGAGTGATTGGCAGACTCTTAAAGTGCGTGTTGATCAACTGGAGCCATGCAGCTCGAGTTGCGTCATTGGCAACGCCGGTATCGATGACTGCCCAGCCCTGTATTCCTTGGAATTGGTCCTCAAGTAACCATAGGTTGATGTGGTTAAGCGCAAAGGGCAGAGGCATACGCAGCCAGAAGAGGCCTGGTGCCACTTGAGATACCTGGCCCGTCTCTGGCATGGGAAGCTCTGCATAGCGGATCTGCGCCTCGAGCGTGAGGGCCTGGGCTTTCGAGTGCGACATGTGGGTGTGGGCTATTGATTCTGGTTGCGTAGGATCGCAGAGGCGATGCGACGCTCTGAGGGAAGCCATGTCAAGGTAAATGCCGTGAAACAGGCAATCAATGTCATGCTAATCAATAGCGTTTCAAAGCCCGTTGCTTTGACGATCGGTCCCAGAAGAAACACTGCAATGCCACTTACACCAAATGAGATTGCAATTCGAATACCTGCAACACGGCTACGCATTCGATCGTCAACATAGCGCACCACGACAGCATCAAGGAAAGGAATAGCGCCAAATATGGCGGCCATATAGCCCAGGGCGCAGAAAAAGAGTGCCCAGCCCGTAGCCTGGGTTGCAAGGGCCAACAAAACGATTTGGCTGCCGACAATGCAGAGAAATAGCGGCTTCATTGGAATCTGATCTAA
>DBCQ01000065.1:1640-3011 GCA_002293155.1 Burkholderiales bacterium UBA954
AGCCGCCCCACAATGACCTGGCTAAACGCGGAGACCGAATAGATCACTGCAAGCAAGACGCCAAGCGCTGCTGGGTCGGTGATGATTCCAGTGAAGCGTTCACGCAGCAGTTCGTTATTGCCATTCGTTGTGAAATTAAAGAGTAAAGACCCAGAGGTGGCGGCTACTGTCATAACAACCAAGGCCCGTATGGTGATGTCCCTGGGAATTGGATGTGGTTCCGCCTTTTTCTTCGCAGGGGCTTCGGCCTCTTCAGGGGCAAGCCTTGCAAACATGACGCCCATCAGTATCGCCATGATGGCCGGAAAAATAAATGCAGCCCGCCAGCCAAAATATTTCACCATAAAGCCTGTCAGTATCGCGGCAATCGCGATACCCATATTGCCGGCCAGATTATTCCAGCCGATCGTCACCCCAACCCTTGGGGAATTTTTTAAAAGCATCGGGATGCCTACAGGGTGATAGATCGAGGCAAAACCTCCCAAGACCGTGAGAGCGATCGCGAGCTGAATAGGTGTCTTGGTTAAGGCTACAGCGAGACAGGAAAACCCAATACCCCAGAAAAATACCAACATCATTTTTCGCCGGCTCCAGAGGTCGCCCAATCGGCCTGAGGGAATGGAGCCAATCCCGAACATGATGAAGGCACCTGCTGTGTAGGGCATAAGATCTTCCCAACGGGCGATCTGGAATTCTATTGCGATAGTGCCTACCGCAGATGCGAAGACCAAGAGCACGAGATGATCAAGGGCGTGGGCTGCGTTGAGCAAAAGGGAGGTTGGGCGATTCATCATGGCTTGAATTGTAAGGCTTCGCTTGCCCTAATGCGCGCTGCTCACCATACTTGAGCCTTTTCACGCTAGGTCTTTGCATGCCGCCCTTTCCAAGTAATGCGCGCTCGCCCCGCCCGATGACGATTGCCCTATGGGTGATGTTGGTCTGCGGCTGTTTGATTGGCTTGATTTCTTTTGGAACCCGATCGTCCTTTGGGCTTTTCGTTGATCCAATCTCTGGGCCTGCAGGTTTTGATTTTGGTCGTGAGGCCTTTGCGATGGCGCTTGCTTTGCAAAATCTCTTCTGGGGTATTGGACAGCCGATAGCGGGGGCGCTGTCGGATAAGTTCGGCCCATGGAAGGTGCTTGCGGGAGGGGGCGTGCTTTTTTCATTGGGCCTGGCCTTGATGTCGATTGCCAGTGACCCAACCGGTTTTTCGCTAACGGCGGGTATTCTGATTGGCTTAGGGATGAGTGGCGCCGGTCACAACACCGTCTTAGCTGCCTTTGGGCAGCTCATGCCTGAGGAGCGCAGGCCCTGGGCGATGGGACTTGTTACTTCGATGGCAAGCCTTGGCCAGTTTATGGTGGTGCCTCT
>DBCQ01000065.1:3116-4210 GCA_002293155.1 Burkholderiales bacterium UBA954
CTTCGAACCAGCAAAAAGGCAAACCAGGCGCCACCCCCCACTACATCGACTGCAGGCTCGTTTAGAGAGTCGCTATCCCAGGCCTTTGGTTATTCGAGCTTCTGGTTACTGCTTGGTGGTTTTTTTGTCTGCGGCTTTCAGCTCGCTTTTATTACGGTTCACTTCCCACCCTACCTCAGCGATATGGGAGTGTCGGCCACGGTTGCGAGTTGGGGCCTTGCGATGATTGGGCTTTTTAATATTGTTGGGAGTTATCTGAGTGGGCCCTTAAGTGCCCGGTGGTCTCGGAAGATTCTTCTTTCTGTGATTTATTTCTCTCGTGCCGTGGTGTTTGTTATATTTTTATGGGCGCCGCTATCAACGGTCTCGGTTCTATGTTTTGGTGCGGCGATGGGTGTGCTCTGGTTATCGACAGTTCCGCCAACAGCACAATTGGTTGGTGTGATGTTCGGTAACCGTTACTTGGCCATGCTCTTTGGATTTGTGTTTTTGTCTCATCAGATTGGTGCGTTTTTCGGTGTCTGGCTTGGCGGGAAGATCTTTGCCATGACGGGCAGCTACCTTCCGATCTGGTGGGGTAGTGTAGTGTTGGCTTTAATTGCATCGCTTTTACACCTGCCGATTCGTGAACGCTTATGGGTCGCGCGTTTAAAAATGGAGTCATGATGGAGTGCACGATTCGCTGGGCCGGACCCGACACAATGAGTTTTATCGCAGAGACCGGCTCCGGCCACAGCTTTGTGATGGATGGCGCACCGGAGGGCGGAGGTCGCAATCTCGGTCCACGGCCGATGGAGGCCTTACTCTCGGGCGCAGCCGCCTGCACTGCCTACGATGTAGTCTTAATTCTGCGAAAAAGTGGAATGGCTTTGGAGGGCTGCGAGGTGGTGACAAGCTCAGAGCGCGCATCCACGGACCCCAAAGTGTTTACGAAAATCCATATGCAGTTCAATATCCGCGGCCGTGGATTAAAGGCCAACCTTGTCGAGCGGGCCGTGATGTTATCCCACACAAAGTATTGTTCGGCTACAAAAATGTTGGGGTTTACCGCCGAGATTACCCACGACTACCGACTGATTGAAATCTAAGTCGCC
>DBCQ01000065.1:4222-4824 GCA_002293155.1 Burkholderiales bacterium UBA954
TCTTGCAACCTAAATTTTAGGAGCCGATTGGGTCTTGCTGCCCATATCGGTGGACTGCTGTTACTAGTTGTGAGTTTTCTTGTTGGTGTTGGAATCTGGGTGGCTGTTCAATCGACACGTGAAGAGCCTCTGCCAACATTAGTCTGGTCTGGCGATCTCGCACAATCAGCGGTGATTGCCGCAAGCCCGATGGTTTTGGATCACCTTGGTAAGGGCTGGTGGTGGATCTATGCAGCACCGGCAGATCGCGTGAAACTTAGAGAGCTTGGCGTTCGCTTTGCTGTTGCAGTGCCAACTCCGCTGGCGCAGATGGCGGGCTGTAGCCTGCCTTACTAGGCTCTGTGATAGGGATGGTGATTTGCAAGCGACCAGGCACGGTAGAGTTGCTCTGCCAGTAAGACCCTTGCCAGGCCATGGGGGAGTGTCATTGGAGAGAGGCTCATCAGATGCTGACACTTCTTTTTTAATTGCTCATCAAGGCCATCAGGCCCGCCGATCAAAAAAGCGACATCTCGGCTCTCGCGACGTAAACCCTCAATAAAATCCGCAAATTCTTCAGTGGAAAAGAGTTTGCCGCGTTCATCAAGTGCCACGAGGATCTC
>DBCQ01000040.1:0-10072 GCA_002293155.1 Burkholderiales bacterium UBA954
CCCGCGCCGTCTCCCATTAGTGCGTCTGCCCCCACCGCGCCGCGGTGGTCGAGGTTGCGCAGGATATTTAAGCCCTGCTGGACGATATCGTGAGACTTCAAGCCCTTGATGTGGGCAACGAATCCGACCCCACAAGCGTCATGTTCGTTTCGGGGATCGTAGAGGCCTTGAGCTGGGATCATGGTGCGGAGCAAAATTAATCAAAGGGCCTAAGACTATAGCGGCAGCCCAATCAGAAGATCAACGAAAAATCCGCTTTAACCCTTGTAAAATATAAATTTTAAATAGGGTCAGAACATATATAAATGTGATTTTTTTTATTTATAAATTTATTAGGGGACACATTAAAGAAAGGGTAACAGGCATTGGAGTCCCTTGTTAAGCTACCTTAGATAGTGCCCTTGGCCGGCCGCGTGGCCGCTGCTGCCAACGGGCCTGCTCCTCTGCCGGTAGGCTGGCCATTGTTCTTTCAGTCGCCCAAGGCCGACCACTAGAGAGGCCCTTTTTGACACACTCCCAGGTCGAGTCGGTCAGGGCCTGGTCCAGAATGCTTGGATAGGAGGCTTCGCGCTCAAACGGCGTGTTGCCCAGGGCCCAGTAACTCGGCAGGGGCATCAGACGGGTCTCGGGCCGACGGCCACAATGAATTTGCGCGCTCGACCACGTCCAGTCCGCCGGGTGATTCACCAAGGTCGCCCGCACAGGCAGCCACTCAATTGCCCGTTGAACGAGTAGGCCAAAGACCGGTTCATCAATCCAATACGCTCGATAACGCCCCTCCCAGAGGGTGCCTTGTCTCATCCATCGTGTATTGAATCGCCGGACATAACTTCGGCCCACCTGTTGAACCACGTCTGCCATTGCATCGGCCCGTTGTGGCGTGACCAGCCAGTGGGCCTCACTTCTTAATAAACAGTATGCATGAACACGAAGCCCAAATCCGATGGCGGCCTGCAAAAAGGAATCGAAGTAAGACGAACGATCCTGATCGTCGCGAAAAATCTCCGCACGATCGTGCCCTCGTTGCACTAGGTGATAAGTCCTGCCGGGTCTTGCATCACGCGCCTGTCGAGCCATGAGATCCTCATGGGAGAGTCGGAGAGGAAATGATGCGCCCTGCAGGGCGTTTCATGCAATGGCTTTTTCAAGAACCTTCGAAATCAATCCATCGTCGACGATCTGGGTCTGGGCGGACCCCATGCTGCGCAGCACCACATAGCGGACTTTCCCCGATTTTGACTTTTTATCGTGTGACATCCATTCCAAATAATCCTTGACGGGCCATCTGGGCGGACGAATCGGGAGCGCTGCCTTCTCAATCAGCGCAACAATGCGCGACACCATCTCCGAGGACAAGCCGCCAAGCTCCTTAGACAGGTTCGCCGCAATCACCATGCCGCAACCGACTGCCTCCCCATGAAGCCATTTGCCGTAGCCGAGGCCCGCCTCAATCGCATGGCCAAAGGTATGCCCGAAATTCAGAATTGCTCGGCGATCTGTTTCGCGCTCATCTGCAGCAACAACCTGTGCCTTTAACTCACAGGATCGATAGACGGCCTCGGTCAACGCATTACGGTCACGCCGCAGAAGGGCCTCGATATTGGCCTCGAGCCAATTGAAAAACTCCGCATCGAGAATACACCCGTACTTGATGACCTCTGCGAGGCCCGCACTGAATTCCCGAGCCGGTAATGTGCCGAGAACATCGAGATCGCAGAACACAGCCGAAGGCTGATAAAACGCACCAATCATATTCTTGCCCAGGGGATGATTAATTGCGGTCTTACCCCCAACCGAGGAATCCACCTGCGCCAGCAAGGTTGTTGGCACCTGAATCAGCCGCATACCCCGTTGATAGCTGGCAGCCGCAAAGCCTGCCATGTCACCGACAACACCTCCGCCGAGGGCAACAATTGTTTCTCCGCGCTCAATACGGTTCGCCATCAATCCATCAAAAATCAGATTTAAATGGGCCCAGTCTTTGAATTGCTCGCCATCTGGAAGATCAATGCAAATTACAGGATGGCCTAAGGATTCAACCGTGTCGCGAACAGCCGCGGTGTACAGAGGGCCTACCGTCTCGTTAGTCACAATTACAACCCGCCCCGGCGACAGGGCCTCCCGCCAACACTCTGAATTATCAATAAGCCCAGAACTGATCCATATCGGATAACTCCGACTGTCGAGTGCAACATGTAGTGTCTTCATCTCATAAAATCCCCGCCTGATGTAGGCCTTGGTCAATTGCGCGCATTACCACCGACACGGAGGCCCGTGTCGTCGGCACAATCAGGTTTGCAATTTCTCGATACAAGGGATCACGCTCAGCATGCAGCGCGATCAGCGTCGCCCGGGGGTCGGCCGACCGACTTAATAGTGGTCGGCTCGTGTCATTTTTTAATCTCTGCCACAGCTGCTCAGGGTCTGCATCCAGATAAATTACAAATCCCGACCGCAACATCTCCCGATTCTCTGCGCGCACAATGGCTCCTCCTCCCGTCGTGATCACATGACCGGTACGCCCCATCGCCTCCGAAATAGCCCGAGACTCCCGCTTTCGAAAGCCTTCCTCACCCTCCAAATCAAAAATGGTTGGAATCGGAGCGCCCGAGCGGGCTTCGATTTCCTGGTCTGTATCCATGAAAACCAGGCCATGACGCTTGGCGAGTCGCCTACCCACCGTCGTCTTGCCCGCACCCATTAGGCCAACAAAAACGATATTTCGCATGGCGAGGAGTCTATCAGGCGATAAACTCTACCCCATGAAATTAGCTCTGCGCTGGCTAGCCATCGCCCTTTCAAGTCTGATTGCGTTAATCGCGGTTGCCCTCTTGGTCATCGCCTTGGCTACCCCGAGGCTGCCGCCAATTAATGCGGTTGCGGACTACCAGCCCAAGATGCCACTGAGGGTCCTGACATCGGACGGCATCTTAATCGGTGAGTTTGGTGAGGAGCGCAGAAGCCTCGTGCGCCTGCCAGAAGTGCCCAAGCATCTGGTTCAGGCGATTCTCGCAGCCGAGGACGATGCTTTTTTTCAACACCGAGGTATTGATTTCACCGGTATCGCACGCGCCGTCTTGGCCAATATCTTTGCAGGAGGAAGATCACAAGGGGCAAGTACGATCACGATGCAGGTCGCGCGAAATTTCTATCTCTCCTCAGAGAAAACGTTTACACGAAAAATTTATGAGGTGTTATTAGCGTCTGAGATTGAGCGCAAGCTCACCAAAAATCAGATTCTTGAGCTTTACTTAAATCAGATTTATCTAGGTAAGCGGGCCTACGGTTTTGCGGCTGCATCACAGACTTATTTTGGTAAAGAGATTACAAAAATCTCTCTGGCTGAGGCTGCGATGTTGGCGGGGCTTCCTAAGGCCCCATCGGCATTTAACCCTTCAGCCAATCTCCGCCGTGCAACATTGCGGCAGCACTACGTTCTCGGGCGAATGGAAAAACTCGGCTTAATAAGCCCCCGCCAATCCGCCGAGGCGAAGGCGGAAAAGCTCACGGTCATCGGCCGTGCAGATGAATTTCCTCTGCGTGCCCCATACGTAGCAGAGATGGCACGCCAATTAATGTTTGATCAATACAAAGAAGAAACCTACACCCGGGGATTGACTGTTTACACCACCATCTCGGCTGACGAGCAGCGGGCAGCCCAGAAAGCCCTACGCGCAGGCCTGCTGGAATACGATCGTCGCCAAGGCTGGCGAGGGCCGGAGGCCTTCATCGCTCTGCCTAGCGCGCGCGACGCCTTTGAAGATGCCATCGAAGATGCATTAAACGACCGCCCTGATAGCGAGGAACTCCTCACCGCAATTGTGATCGATGTCAGCGACACCCGGGTTGTTGTTCGACGAAGCCGTAATCAAACCGTCGAAATCTCTGGTGATGGCCTGAAGTTTTCAAGCCAAGGTCTGTCATCCGTTGCGCCGCCAGCAAAACGCTTGCGTAAAGGCGCAGTCGTCAGAATTCTTCAAATGCCAGACGGCCAATACGAGATCACGCAGATGCCTGAGGTTGAATCTGGATTTGTTGCGCTAAACCCGCAGGATGGTGCAATCCGGGCACTCGTAGGCGGGTTTGACTTCAATCGTAATAAATTTAATCGTGTGACACAGGCTTGGCGACAGCCAGGTTCCGCATTCAAACCCTTTGTTTATGCCAGTGCGCTCAACCGAGGCTTCTCGCCCGCGACCATAGTGAATGACGCACCTGTGCAATTTGATCCTGGGCAGACAGGGGGGCAGGCATGGGAGCCAAAAAATTACGATGGCACATTTGATGGGCCGATGACCCTGCGGCAAGGTCTTGCAAAATCAAAAAATATGGTCTCAATCCGTGTGCTGCATAGCGTGGGCCCGCGATACGCACAGGACTACATTACACGGTTTGGTTTTGAACCCGAGCGTCATCCGGCCTACCTGACTATGGCTTTAGGCGCGGGCTCGGTCACCCTAATGCAAATGGCTACAGGCTATTCGGTCTTCGCAAACGGGGGTTATCGTGTCAATCCCTTCCTCATTGATCGTGTTGTGGACCTCAAAGGAAAGGTTTTAGGCCGTGCGCAGCCGGTCAAATCTGGGACGGAAAGCCAACGAGTGATGGATCCCCGTCATGCCTTCATCATGAATAGCCTCTTGCGTGAGGTGGTCCGCTCTGGAACAGCTGCCCGCGCGGTCTCACTTGGTCGCAGCGACTTGGCCGGGAAAACCGGTACCACTAACGACTCCCACGATGCCTGGTTCGCTGGATACGGTGGCAATGCGGTTGGCGTTGCCTGGGTAGGATTTGACCAGCCAAAAAAACTAGGTGACCGCGAAACCGGAGGAGGCTTGGCACTGCCAATCTGGATGGAATACATGAAAGTTGCGCTACTGCGTGCACCAAACGCTATGCGATCAATGCCGAATGGAGTCCTCGAAATTGGCGGCGAGTATTACACCCAAGAGAGCAGGCCCGGTGTTGGTGTGGCAAGCGTGGGGCTGCGTTAGCCTGGAAGAGCCATGCCCGCCTCGAGGGCTGCCTGTTCAGAAAATATCTGCCAAAAATCTTTCGTACTTCGCGTATCAATCCAGCCTTGCGTCTGCCTCGTAAAGTGAAAGGCGCCATGCACCGACGCCAGCCAGACCTGCTGCAAGGGGGTCTGTGGGTTGATAATGATCTTTCTCCCATTTTCAAATTCAACCTCAAGGACCGATCCGTTACGAATGGCCTCAATGTCGATTGAAAGCGTCTCTGCCCATCGATCAACAGTGGACTCAATAGTCTGCCAAATTCTTTGAACCTCATCTAAAAACTCGGTTTCCGTCATACTTATCCCCTATGCACCACCTCAATACCCACCTACCTAGACCGCAGCCAGAACAGTCCGTTGCCTCTCGCCCCTATGGTGTAGCGGCGGTGTTACTGCTAAGCATAAGCCTTTGCCTGATTCTGGGTGGATGCGGGCAGAAAGGGCCCTTGGTTCTTCCAAAGCCCCAGTTTCCGGCACCCCCTGCAGAAACACCCAGACCTTAATCATGGCCCATATCTTTAACACAGGTCCCCTGAGGGGGTCCTCATTTTCCCGGTCCGAGACAGGGGATCTTCTGTGTGAAGGTCAGCCGTTAGCGGCGATTGCACAGCAATTCGGTACACCAACATTTGTCTATGCCGAACGCATGATTACGGATGCCTACCAGTCATTTTCTCAGGCTGCCCAGGGCCGAGACGCCTTAATTTGTTACGCATTGAAAGCAAATTCAAGCCTTGCGATTATCCGTCTGCTTGCCCAACAGGGGGCTGGTTTTGACATTGTGTCGATCGGTGAATTACAGCGTGTCTTAGCCTGCGGCGGGTCTGTCGACCGGGTTGTCTTTTCTGGCGTTGGGAAAAAGCCAGAGGAGATCTCTGCAGCCCTTCATGCAAAGATTAAATGCATCAATGTAGAGTCTGAGGCAGAGCTGGAAATGATTTCGTCAATCGCAACCCAGCAGGGCTCGCGTGCGCCGATCTCGATTCGTGTCAATCCTGACATTGATGCAAAGACACATCCCTATATTTCTACCGGATTGAAAGAAAATAAATTTGGTATTCCCATGGAATCTGCAGTCGCGGTTTATCAGAAAGCGGCAACGCTTCCAGGCATTGATATTCAAGGAATTGACTGTCATATCGGATCACAAATTACGGACATTCAACCATTCCTCGACTCTCTAGAGAGAGTTCTTGATCTTGTAGCGGTCTTAGATCGGCAGAAGATCCAGATTCATCACCTTGATCTGGGTGGCGGCCTTGGAATCACCTACGAACAAGAAAGTCCACCATCCCCAAAAGAAATGCTTAATGCCCTGTTTGGCCGAATTGATGCCTGGTCGCAATCCCGAAAGGCTGCCGCACCCGAAGTCTTATTCGAGTTCGGGAGGGCCATCGTCGGTAATGCGGGACTCTTGTTAACGCGGGTTGAGCTGCTCAAACCCGGCCGAGAAAAAAACTTTGCCGTCATCGATGCTGCTATGAACGACTTAATGCGACCAGCCCTATACGACGCCTGGCATGGTGTTGAGCCTCTGGCTAACAATAGAGTGGATGCAGACCATACAAAATGGGATCTGGTGGGTCCCGTCTGCGAGAGCGGGGACTGGATCGCAAAGGATCGCGGGCTCTCACTGTCTTCGGGGGATCTGCTCGCCATCTTGTCAGCAGGCGCTTATGCCATGAGTATGAGTTCAAATTACAACAGCAGGCCTAAGGCGGCTGAAGTCCTCGTTGATTTAAACGGAGACGCGCATCTAATTCGCCGACGTGAGGTATTCGAAGACCTCATCCTTACCGAAAGAATTCCCGCCTATCTTCTGGGGAATACATAAGGTTAATGGTGTCGAGGTCGGCGCCATCTCCACCGCAAACCAAGCAACACGACTGTTACAGCGAGCGCGACACTCGGGTCGAAAAAATTATTTTTTCCTGCACGATGCAGAAAAAAATGAATGCAGCCAAGTAAAGCCACTGCGTAGATTAGCTGATGAATCGTTTTCCATCGGGCTCCAAGCTGCCGCATAGACCACTGATTAGATGTGATTGCCAGCGGTATCAATAAGGCGAAACCCACCAGCCCTACGGTAACAAAGGGCCTCTTGAACGCATCTTTAAGTACAGCACTCCAGAGAAACTCGTGTTCAAAGGCCCAGAATCCCAAGAGGTGAATAAATGCATAGGCAAAGGCCCAAAGACCTAGCATCCGTCGCAGGCGTACAAGCTCAGTCCAGTCCAGTAGACGACGCAGTGGTGTGATCGACAGTGTCACCAATAGCAGCACTAGGCAGCACATTCCTGTAGAACGCAGCAGAGTCTCTTGCGGATTGGCGCCCAGATTCCCAGACAGCGCAAGGAGAAAGAGATCAACGAGCGGGGTTGCCGCCCATAGGAATAAGGAGAGTCTGAGCAGTCGAGTCTGAGACTTTAGATCAGCGTGCAAGGGTCGCGCGAGGAGCCGAAGAGTCTGGCCCCAAGGTGTTAATAAAACTTCTTAAGGTCTAGGCCCGCATAGAGCCCGCTCACAAGCTCGGCGTAACCGTTAAATAACTCGGTCTTGCGTCGAACTGCAAATAAACTCTCGACACCCAATACCCGCTCAGTGGCCTGTGACCAGCGTGGATGATCCACATTAGGATTGACGTTGGAGTAAAAACCATATTCATTTGGCGCGGCAAGGCTCCAGCTGGTAGTTGGCTGGGCTTCTGTAAACCGGATCTTGACTAGAGACTTGGCACTTTTAAAACCATATTTCCAAGGCACAACCATCCGGACAGGAGCCCCATTCTGTGCCGGCAACACAACGCCATACATCCCAAACGTCAGCATCGTGAGTGGGTTTCGTGCCTCATCAAGCCGAAGTGCCTCATGGTAGGGCCAACGCAAAACCCGGGAATTCAGGCCCGGCATCTGCTTAGGATCTGCTAGAGACGTGAACTCAATATACTTTGCTGACCCTAAAGGCTGGACCTGTTTAATCAGCTCGGATAATGAGTAGCCCACCCAAGGAATCACCATCGACCAGCCCTCAACACAGCGTAATCGGGTGATGCGCTCCTCTAGTGGTGCGATCTTGATCAAGTCATCGATATCAAAAATCCGGGGTTTCGCCACAAGACCTTCAATCGATAATTTCCATGGCGATGTCTTTAACCGACTCGGTGCGTTAGCGGCGGGGTCATCTTTATCTAAGCCGAACTCATAGAAGTTGTTATAGCCGGCGGCATCTGCAAACGGAACCGGTTTTTCCATGATCGAAAAACGACTTGGCCTTCCGGGTAGCGCAGCATAGTTGCCTGGAGCGCGGGTGCTCGCCTGAGCGTTCGACATGCCACCACGAGTGGTCGCCGCAACTAGAGCGGCTCCGCCAAGCCCGGCAATCAGAGTTCGACGGTTTAAAAACACTGTCTCTGGAGTCACCTGCGACTGCAGATGATCCCCCGAGATCAGCTGGCGGTGTTTACCGGACCGAAGCAAGATATTCCGAGACGGCGGCGATTTCCGCCTCCGTCATCTTTCCTGCAATGGTCATCATCTGAGCGCTATTTTTACGCTGACCAAGCCTGAAATTGTTCAGAGTCGCCTCGGTGTACTCTGGATGCTGTCCGGCGAGACGTGGGAACTGTGCTGGGATTCCGGCCGCATTAGGGCTGTGGCAGCCGGCGCAGGCAGGCAGGCCTTTCTCAGGAAGTCCACTGCGATAGATCTTCGCGCCAAGCACGATGAGATCTTTCCGTTTTGCGGACGCATTGTTTGCTTTTTGTGCTGCATAGAACGCAGCAATGTTGCGAATATCCTCGTCCGACAAGATCGATGCAAAGCCCAGCATGATGGCGTTATTACGCTCGGGCTCTTTAGCGCCAGCCTTAAGCTTAAAGTTATAGAGCTGTTTCTCAAGATATGCGGCATGCTGACCAGCGAGGATCGGGTTTTGTGCGATCACACTATTGCCGTCGGGCATATGGCAGGCGGCGCAGACGGTTGCCGCTGTTGTTTTTCCCTTGGCGAGGTCAGCGGGTTTTTTCGATACCGGATCAGCGGCGATAGTCGGCGTTGAAATCAGCAGACCGATCGTTGTCAAGGCTGCAGCAAAAAAGCTGCTGAACCGACGAATGGGTTGATCTCTCATCGGGCGCGCGGAAAGCGTGTCAAACTGGTAACGCATAATTACTCCCTGCTTGTTTTGATTAGCCCCTATTTTAGTCGAGTCCCTTTGCCTCATGTCGTCCGAAGCCAAAAACCCTCTGCCGCCCCTCAAAGACTGGATTCATCAGATTAGCTTTCTAACAAGTGCAGCGCGTTCGGCCGACTTGCCCGCCCTTGGGGCAGGCGAGATCGCAATCGCTGGCCGCTCCAACGCCGGGAAATCCTCCGCCCTTAATTTTCTGTGTAACCGTCGAAAGCTCGCCTTTAGCAGCAAAACTCCGGGCCGGACTCAGCTGATCAATATGTTCCAGCTCTGCTGGCAAGAAGAGGAGAAGGGCCGACTAGTGGATCTGCCGGGTTACGGCTATGCGGCCGTGGATCATGCCACGAAGGCGCGATGGCAAGAGGAACTCGCTCGGTTTCTCGAGTCACGGCTGAGCCTGGTGGCGATGATCCTGGTGATGGATATCCGGCATCCTTTTGGGCCCCTCGATCAAGACATGCTCGACTGGTTTGGTCGGCGTCGCCAACCAATCCACATTCTGCTGACGAAGTCCGACAAACTCGGCAAACAGGAGCAAACAAAGACGCTTGCTCTGGCCCAGCGACTGATTAAGGAACATTCCGAGCGCTGGGGCGATGAAGTCACGACCAGCCTGTTCTCAGCCACAGCCCGAATCGGACGGGAGGAAGTGATTGACCATATCGCTGACTGGTGGGGCCTGAGCAACCGCGGTCAGTAAAGAGGCGATTTAATTTCTGCGCTCAGAGTTCGTTATGATTTAAGTTGGATTTCCGATCTGATGGGGCCTCGTGGATCGAAGGCAAAAAAAACCCAGCGAGGTAATCGCCGGGTTAAGAACGCCTAAATTCGATAGGCACCCGCTCAGGGAGGAGAAGCGGGAGACGA
>DBCQ01000040.1:10148-26037 GCA_002293155.1 Burkholderiales bacterium UBA954
GGGTAGTGTTATAAGGGTAGCTATGCTGAACTCCAAATTTCCGGCCACAAGAATGCGACGAAATCGCAGAGATCCCTGGTCTCGTTCTTTGGTAAGTGAGCACACGTTATCAGTGAAAGATCTTATATATCCAGTCTTCGTTACTGAGGGGTCTGGCATAACGGTAGAGGTTGCGTCGATGCCCGGGGTGTTTCGATACTCGATCGATCGGCTCGTTCCGGTGGCAGAGCGGGCTAGGGACTTGGGCATCCCGGTGCTCGCAATCTTCCCTGTGATTGAGTCTTCGAAAAAAACACCCGATGGGCGAGAGGCCTTCAACCCTGCCGGTCTGGTCCCGCGAGCGGTGAGCGCCCTCAAGCAGCGGGTTCCTGAGATAGGAATCATGACCGATGTCGCTCTTGACCCCTACACGAGCCACGGCCAAGACGGTCTTATCGACGAGGAAGGCCGAATTCTTAACGACTCGACCGTAAAGGTCCTGGTTGAACAGGCGCTAATGCAGGCCCAGGCCGGTGTAGATATTGTCGCGCCCTCCGATATGCAAGATGGCCGAATTGGCGCGATTCGAGCAGCGTTGGAATCAAACCATCTGATTGACACCCGAATCATGTCCTATGCGGCGAAGTATGCGTCGGCGTATTACGGCCCGTTTAGAGATGCGGTGGGAAGCGCCGGCAGCCTTGGCAAGTCTGACAAGAAAACCTATCAGATGGACCCGGCCAATTCGAACGAGGCCTTACGAGAGGTTGCTCTCGATATTGAAGAGGGCGCTGACATGGTCATGGTAAAGCCTGGCCTTCCCTATCTCGACATCGTCTGGCGGGTTAAAGCTGAATTTGGTATGCCGACCTTTGCATATCAAGTCAGTGGCGAATATGCGATGTTAAAGGCCGCCTGCGCCAACGGCTGGCTCGACGAGCGCAAGGCAGTGCTGGAGGCCATGATCGCATTTAAGCGGGCTGGTGCAGATGGTGTGCTCACCTACTATGCGCCCGATATCGCGGGATGGTTAAAGGCATAGGCCCAGACAAACGGAATCAATAAAAAAGGCCGCTTCCTTTTGGGATTCGGCCTTTAACTACAAGAAGCGCTGATTACGCTGCTTTTTCTGTATCGACGGGCTCGGATACTTCTGGACGATCAACAAGTTCCATCAGGGCCATCGGAGCGTTATCGCCGCTGCGGAAACCAAACTTCAATATCCGACAGTAGCCCCCCGGACGGGATGCATAACGGGGGCCGATTTCCGCAAAAAGTTTTCCAACAATTTCCCGATCGCGCAGACGATCGTAGGCCAAACGACGATTGGCCAAGCTCGGTGTCTTGCCGATCGTAATCAAGGGCTCCACCACTTTTCGCAGCTCTTTCGCCTTAGGCAGGGTTGTCTTAATCGCCTCATGGCGTAATAGCGCATTTGCCATATTACGGAACATAGCGAGTCGATGACTCGTTGTGCGATTTAGCTTGCGTAATCCGAGACGGTGACGCATGGGTTTTCTCCTTAACTCTCTTCGCGCTCTCGCGCGGTTAACCTAGAAATAAATTAGCGATCCAAGCCTGCTGGTGGCCAATTCTCAAGCTTCATGCCCAGAGTGAGGCCGCGCGAAGCCAGCACCTCTTTGATCTCATTGAGCGATTTCCGTCCAAGATTCGGCGTTTTCAACAATTCGTTTTCCGTTCTCTGGATCAAATCGCCAATGTAATAAATGCTCTCTGCCTTCAGGCAGTTCGCCGATCGCACCGTCAGCTCCAAATCATCAACGGGGCGTAACAGCATCGGATCAACACTCGCGCCCCGACCCGCTTCGGCAACCTGCTCACCACCCTCGAGTGCTGCAAATACTGAGAGCTGGTCTACCAAGATTCTGGCGGCCCGACGAACGGAGTCTTCAGGGTTGATGACGCCATTCGTCTGCACCTCAATCACAAGCCGATCGAGATCGGTACGCTGCTCGACGCGGGCACTCTCAACCGTATAGCTCACCCGACGAATAGGGGAGAAGGACGCATCAAGAACAATCCGGCCAATTGCACGACTCGTATCATCCGACATTTGGCGAAGGGTTCCTGGAACATAGCCACGACCCTTTTCGACACGGACCTGTAGTTCAAGCTTGGTGTTATCCGACACATGGGCCAAGACATGATCCGGGTTAATAACTTTTACGTCGTGCGGAAGATCAAAGTCAGAGGCCTTGACAACACCACCACCCTGTTTACGTAAGGAAATCAAGACGTCATTACGGCCTTCAAGGTCAAATACAACGCCTTTCAGGTTTAGCAAGAGATCAACGACGTCCTCTTGTACCCCCTCAATCGTTGAGTACTCGTGTACGACCCCTGCGATCTGAACCTCCGTGGGGGCAAAACCCTCCATCGAGGAGAGTAGGACGCGGCGCAATGCGTTACCGAGCGTATGGCCAAACCCGCGCTCAAAGGGCTCCATGACAATCTTTGCCGAATTGGCTCCGGTAGGCTCAACTTCAATAATACGTGGCTTAAGAAATGCTGTTTGCATAAAAATCCTTCGCGATAATTAGCGGGAATACAACTCGACGATCAAGCTCTCATTAATCTCTGCGGGGAGATCAGAGCGATCGGGTACCTGCTTGAATACGCCTTCCATTTTCTTGGTGTCTACCGAGACCCAGGCCGGGAAGCCATTCTGTTCGGCCAGCTGAACCGACCCAATTACGCGGGCCTGTGCCCTTGCTTTTTCGGTTAGCGAAACAATATCGTTAGGCTTGATGTGGGCCGATGGAATATTGATGCTCTTTCCGTTGACCAGAATGGATCGGTGGCTCACCAGCTGACGGGCTTCAGCCCGAGTCGAGCCAAAGCCCATACGAAACACGACATTATCGAGACGGGACTCTAAGAGCTGCAGTAGACTCTCGCCGGTATTACCTTTTTGTTGGCTGGCATTCGCGAAGTAACGTCGGAACTGCCGCTCGAGCATTCCATAGATGCGCTTTACTTTTTGCTTCTCGCGAAGCTGCTTACCGTAATCCGATAGGCGCGCGCCAGAGGTGCGGCCATGCTGACCCGGCTTGCTGTCTTGCTTGCACTTCGAGTCGAGTGAGCGGCGAGCGCTCTTCAGGCCGAGGTCTGTTCCTTCTCGGCGAGATAATTTACAACGTGGTCCTGTGTAACGTGCCACTTCGATTCCTTTTCGAAAAACGCCAACTGTTTATAAGCAGAGATTGGCGAAGTGTCAGAAAAAATTCCTGACGGTGGGCTTGAATAATCCTGGCGACACAATGTCTTGCCAGGGGCTTTTACTACAACGGTTTCGGCGGCCACAGCTAAGCTCTACTGAGGCCCCCCGATATCGTTTTAAATACGGCGACGCTTCGGCGGACGGCATCCATTATGAGGAACGGGCGTGATATCCGAGATCTGCGTAACCTTCATTCCCAGAGCGTTTAATGCACGCACTGTTGACTCTCGGCCGGGGCCGGGGCCCGTAATACGTACCTCAACATTCTTCACCCCACACTCAAGCGCCACCCGGCCCGCTGATTCTGCAGCGACCTGCGCTGCGAAGGGTGTGCTCTTGCGAGAACCTTTAAACCCAGCGCCACCACTTGAAGCCCAAGACAACGCGTTGCCCTGACGATCCGTTATCGTGATGATGGTGTTATTAAATGATGCGTGGATGTGAGCCACTGCATCGGTGACATTCTTGCGAACCTTTTTCCGGGTGCGCGGGGTAGAAGTGGTGCCTGCCTTCGCCATAGATAACCTCTTGGTTTATTTCTTTAGAGCCGCTGCAGCCTTTTTCGGGCCTTTACGGGTACGTGCATTCGTGCGGGTACGCTGCCCACGAACAGGAAGACCACGACGGTGGCGCAACCCGCGATAACAGCCGAGATCCATGAGCCGCTTGATACTCATGGAAATCTCCCGGCGCAGGTCCCCTTCCGTGCTGAACTTTCCAACCTCGGCCCGCAGACGCTCGAGTTCGTCGTCAGTAAGGTCTTTCACTTTTTTAGAGTACTGAACGCCTGCCGCATCGCAGATATCGCGAGCGCGTTGGCGTCCGACACCATAGATCGCCGTTAGGCCAATTTCGGTGTGCTGATGATTCGGGATATTAATGCCGGCAATACGTGCCATAGTCGACTCCTAGGTTCCGGAAGTGGTTAGCCTTGACGCTGTTTGTGACGAGGATCTGTACAGATCACCCGGACCACGCCATGGCGTCTAATGATTTTGCAGTTACGGCAAATACGCCGAACAGATGCCAAAACTTTCATAGTGTTTTCCTCTGTTTCTCTCAGTTACTTGGCGCGAAATACAATTCGCGCACGGGTTAAATCGTAGGGTGTCATCTCAACGGTCACCTTATCGCCCGGAAGGATGCGAATGTAGTGCATCCGCATACGCCCCGAAATATGGCCCAACACCACATGGCCGTTTTCTAATTTAACGCGAAAGGTCGCATTTGGCAGGTTCTCAACGACCTCGCCTTGCATCTGAATCGCATCGTCTTTCGCCATTACCGAGCGAGCCCTCCGCCCTTAAAATTCGATTTCTTCAACAAGCTATCGTATTGCTGAGACATCATGTACGCCTGAACCTGGGCCATAAAATCCATTGTCACGACCACGATAATCAGGAGGGATGTGCCACCAAAATAAAAGGGAACGTTCCACTTTAGAACCATAAACTCAGGCAGTAGGCAGACTAGGGTGATGTAGATCGCCCCAACCAGCGTCAGTCGCATGAGAATTTTGTCGATGAATTTCGCGGTCTGATCGCCCGGTCGAATACCCGGGATTAAGGCACCCGATTTCTTTAGGTTGTCGGCCGTTTCTTTGCTGTTGAAAACTAAAGCGGTATAAAAGAAGCAGAAAAATATGATGGCGGCCGCATAGAGTGCGATATACAAGGGTTGCCCGGGAGACAGCGATGCCGCAATGTCGCTGAGGAAACTCGCATTGCCGTCGGAGGAGCTAAACCAGGAGCTCAACGTCGCAGGAAACAGAATAATGCTCGAGGCAAATATCGGTGGAATAACGCCTGACATATTAAGCTTCAGGGGCAGATGAGAGGTCTGACCCGCGTAGACTTTGTTGCCGACCTGTCGTTTGGCATAGTTCACTAGAATTTTGCGCTGGCCTCGCTCAACGAAGCAGACAAAAGCGGTCACCAACACGACGAGAAATACAATTACCAGGAGCGCTAATGCACTCATCGAGCCGGTCCGAACTAACTCGAAGAGCCCGCCCAACGCACTCGGGAGGCCCGCAGCAATACCTGCGAAGATGATGATTGAGATTCCGTTACCGAGGCCCCGCTCAGTAATCTGTTCGCCAAGCCACATCAAGAACATGGTTCCGGTTACCAGCGACGTCACGGTAACGAATCGGAACATCATGCCCGGATCAATCACAAGGCCGGGCTGTGACTCTAGAGCCACCGAGATTCCGATTGCCTGAAAAATTGCAAGAAAGACCGTCGCATAACGGGTGTACTGGGTGATCTTCCGGCGGCCCGCCTCCCCTTCCTTCTTGAGTGCCTCAAAAGTAGGAACCACCACCGTCATTAGCTGCATGATGATTGATGCGGAGATGTACGGCATGATGCCCAGCGCGAATACGGTAAAGCGAGATAATGCGCCGCCTGAAAACATATTAAAGAGCCCAAGAATTCCACCCGCCTGGGATTTGAAGAGCTGAGCGAGCTGCTCAGGGTCGATCCCGGGTACAGGAATATGCGCACCAATCCGATAGACAACCAGTGCGAGCGCCAAGAAAATGAGACGCTTACGCAAATCTGCGAAGCGGTCTGTTTTCATTGCGGGGTTAGCCATGGTCTATTCGGATCTCGTCTCAGACGGTTTCAAGGGGCGCGCGTGGTGCGGTCAGACCCGTTTCGAGGGAAGCTTCTTAGGCTTCTCGACAGGGGGGTCGATAATCACATTGCCGCCTGCAGCCTCGATTGCTGCCTTTGCGCCGGCAGTCACCGCAACGCCGCGCAAGGTAATTTTTCGAGACAGTTCGCCCGACTTGATCACCTTGGCAGCCCGCGTTAACTCAGCAACGATGCCAGCCTGCTTCAGCGCGAGGAGATCAATTTCATCAATGGGCAGACGTTGAAGATCGGACAGCCGAATCTCTGCATTGAATTTTGCAAAAGGCGCTGTAAAACCACGCTTGGGAAGTCGGCGATGTAAGGGCATCTGGCCGCCTTCGAACCCGACTTTATGAAAGCCACCTGAACGCGATTTCTGGCCCTTGTGGCCGCGGCCTGCCGTTTTACCAATTCCAGATCCAATACCACGGCCAACACGCCGTTTCGCGTGCTTTGCGCCTTCGGCGGGGGCGATCGTGTTTAATCGCATTGCTTTATCGGTTGTATTTTCAGACATAGCGCTCTCACTCAACCTTTACTAGGTAAGACACCTTGTTGATCATTCCGCGGACCGCTGGGGTATCTTCCAAAACCCGCGTCTGTCGGATCTTCTTTAGACCGAGGCCCACCACGGTGGCGCGATGTGATTCGCGCGTCCCGATCGTGCTTTTGACCAAGGTAACTTTCAGAGTTTTCTTTTCCATAACGATTCCCCTGATCAATTCAGGATCTGTTCAAGCGACAATCCGCGCTTATTCGCAATCTCGGCCGGAGTCTGCATGTTGCGAAGACCATTTAACGTTGCCCTTACCATGTTGTAAGGATTGGTAGAGCCCAGGCTTTTGGCCACAACATCCGTTACACCCAAGACCTCAAAAATTGCACGCATTGGGCCGCCCGCGATGATGCCGGTACCCTTTTGTGCCGGAGAGATCATCACGGTTGACGCACCGTGTTTTCCTGTCACCGTGTGATGGAAGGTGCCGCCTTTAAGAGGCACTTTCAGCATCTTTCGACGCGCCTCATCCATTGCCTTTTGAACTGCAACAGGTACCTCGCGGGACTTTCCCTTGCCCATACCAATTCGGCCATCACCATCACCCACTACGGTCAGGGCTGCAAAGCCGAGAATACGGCCACCCTTCACAACCTTCGTTACGCGGTTAACCGCAATCATCTTTTCACGAAAACCGTCATCACGATCTTCAGTGGTTACTTTTGCTTGCATCTTTGCCATGGAGGGACTCCGTTATTCCTCGAATATTCTCAGTTGTTCTATTGCCTGGTTGCCCGCATCAGAATTGCAATCCGCCTTCGCGGGCTGCCTCCGCCAATGCCTTCACGCGGCCGTGATACTTAAATCCCGATCGATCAAACGCGACACTGGTGATTCCCGCTGCCTTCGCCTTCTCCGCTACACGCTTTCCAACCAAGGTCGCAGCAGCGATATTGCTACCCTTGCCGGAGAGGGCTTTCTTAATCTCCGGTTCAACTGTCGAGGCGGACACCAGAACCTTGGAGCCGGTCGCATCGATAATGTTGGCGTAGATATGGGTATTGGTTCGAAATACCGACAACCGGTTGACTCCTAACTGCGCAATCTTGAGTCGGGTCTGTCTGGCACGGCGTAACCTACTTTGTTTCTTATCCATGATCGATATCCTGGTCCGCTTTTCTGTCGAGGTTTGTCTTGATTGATGGTTAGATAGATCGTTAAAGGGCCACTTGGCTTATTTCTTCTTGGTCTCTTTAAGCACGATGACCTCTTCGGCATACCGGACACCCTTGCCTTTGTAGGGCTCGGGCGGACGATAGGCACGCACCTCAGCTGCGACCTGACCGACCTGCTGACGATCAATTCCCTTAATCAGAATCTCTGTCTGCGAGGGTGTTTCCGCCTTGATACCTTTGGGCATCTTGTGAATCACAGGATGAGAAAATCCAAGTGAGAGGTTGAGTGCATCACCCTGTGCCTGTGCACGGTAACCCACGCCAACGAGCGCCAATTTACGCTCAAACCCTTTGGACACACCGTGCACCATATTAGCGACGATTGCCCGAAGTGTTCCACTCATCGCCTTCGCGTGACGCGAGCTATCTGCTGCAGCAAAGGTGAGGCTGCCTTGATCTAACTTGATCTCAACATCGCCTTTGAGCTGCTGCGTGAGCGAGCCTAAAGGGCCTTTGACCGTAATTGAACCGGCCGTAATGGTCGCCTCGGTTCCTGAGGGAAGCGCTACGGGATATTTTGCAATTCGTGACATCGTCCGTCCCCTTAAGCCACAATTCCGATCACTTCACCGCCCATGCCGGTCGCGCGGGCTTTGCGGTCGGTCATCAGACCTTTGGGGGTCGATACGATCGCAACACCCAAGCCGTTCATAACGGTGGGAAGCTGATGTCGGTTTTTGTAAATACGCAGACCTGGCCGGCTAACGCGCTCAATTTTTTCAATCACAGGTCGGCCAGCGTGATACTTCAGCCCGATCTCAAGATCAGATTTCGCACCGGACTGATGAATGTTGAAATGCTCGATATAGCCCTCGTCCTTCAACAGAGTAGCGATAGCAATTTTTAATTTTGACGCCGGCATTGCAACTGAAGGCTTCTCAACCCGTTGTGCATTGCGAATACGCGTAAACATATCGGCGATGGGATCACTCATGCTCATGTGTTTTGATTCCCTTCTTACCAGCTGGCCTTAGTCAAACCAGGAACCTCGCCTCGGAACGCGATCTCTCGGATCTTGGCCCGGGCAAGCCCAAACATACGGAACGTACCGCGAGGGCGGCCGGTCAGTTCACAACGATTGCGAAGTCGAGTCGGATTCGAGTTGCGGGGCAGTTTTTGCAACGCCAACCGCGCCTCATAACGCTCCTCTTCGGTCTTCGACTGGTCTGAAATTGTGGCCTGGAGAGCCGCCCGCTTCGCAGCGTATTTCTTGACCAACATTTCGCGTTTCTTTTCGCGATTGATAAGTGACAACTTAGCCATGAGGTTCCTCAGTGCCTGAATTAGTTACGGAAAGGGAAACGGAAGGCAGTTAAGAGCGCCTTTGCTTCTTCGTCGTTTTTTGCGGTTGTCGTGATGCTGATATTTAAACCGCGCAATGTATCTACCTTGTCATACTCGATCTCGGGAAAAATAATCTGCTCTTTCACGCCGATGTTGTAATTCCCGCGGCCATCGAATGCCTTGCCTGAGATTCCACGAAAATCCCTAACCCGGGGGAGGGCTATCGTAATAAAACGATCAAGGAACTCATACATTCTGGATCCTCTTAGGGTCACCATACAGCCAATCGGGTAACCCTCACGAATCTTGAACCCTGCGATCGCCTTGCGGGCCTTGGTCACCACCGGCTTTTGGCCCGCGATTTTGGTCATATCTCCGACAGCATGCTCGATAATTTTCTTATCGCTGACCGCCTCGGATAGGCCCATATTCAGAGTTATTTTCGTTACACGCGGGACTTCCATCAGGCTCTTGTAGCCGAATTTCGCTTTCAATTCAGGAGCGATCTTCTCTCGAAAGTGTTGTTGCAAACGCGCCATGGTGTGGGTTCCTTTGCGTTATGCCAGTGTTGGGTTTGGGACGGGTTCGCCATCGGACTTGAAGACGCGAACTTTCTTGCCGTCTTGCTCAAGCTTGATCCCAACCCGGTCGGCCTTCTGAGTCTTGGGGTTAAAGATCGCGATGTTCGACTGGTCGATTGGCATCGTTTTGCTCTCGATACCGCCGGTTGTATTTTTCATTGGATTCGGCCGCACATGTTTTTTCGCCATGTTGACCCCCTCCACAAGGAGATGTGCCTCGCTCACGCGCTGGGTCACAATCCCCCGCTTGCCTTTGTCTTTTCCTGTGATGACGATCACCTCGTCACCTTTACGGATTTTATTCATTCGATTGCTCCGCCGACGTTGTTCGTTAGATCACTTCAGGGGCCAGCGATACGATCTTCATGAATCGCTCTGTCCGCAATTCGCGCGTGACGGGCCCAAAAATACGCGTTCCGATAGGCTCAAGCTTGGCATTAAGCAGCACTGCCGCATTGCCATCAAACTTGATAAGAGATCCGTCGGGTCTGCGCACGCCTTTTGCTGTGCGTACAACGACCGCGTTATAAATCTCGCCTTTTTTGACACGACCCCTGGGGGCGGCATCTTTAATACTGACCTTGATCACATCGCCAACGCCGGCATAACGGCGCTTCGAGCCACCAAGAACCTTGATACACATGACTGAACGCGCGCCGGTGTTATCAGCGACGTCCAGACGCGATTGCATCTGAATCATGATTTTTTCATCCCAACTTAATTGCTACCTCAGGAACACCATGCCCGCCTCGCGACGGCACAACGCCTAATCTAACAATCAGTTTTGGTCCCGTAAAAAGCGGGGTGACACACCAGACCAACGCTTGCTTCCCGTCTTCGCCCCACCGTTGCCCGGTGTTACGAATTACCGCTAAGGTTTCCCAACCGTTGATCCACCATTTTTACAACTCGACTGCACACGCCACTACTGTCCAAACACGAAAAGCCCTAAAGTATAGCAAGTTCTTACCCTGTTGACCTAAAAACAGGGTAACCCATTATTAAATAACCACGGCCTCCGCAATTCGCCGGGTGACCGCCCAGGCCTTGGTCTTTGAAATCGGCCTGGTTTCTGAGATTTCCACCATATCGCCGACCTTCAGGCCGTTATCCTCTACATGGGCATGATATTTTTTCGAGCGGCCCACAATCTTGCCGTAGAGCGGATGCTTGACCTTACGCTCGACCAGCACCGTTACGGTCTTGTTCATCTTGTCGCTGACAACACGGCCCACGAGGGTACGTCTGAGGGCGGCTTTCTCTAGGGGTGAAACGCTCATGCTGCCTTCCTTTCACGAATCAGGGTCTTGACGCGCGCAATATCTCGGCGAACCTGACCCAGCTGGGCCGTATTCGAAAGCTGCTGGGTCGCATGTTGCATACGGAGGTTAAAGTGGGCGCGCAGCAACTCTTCGAGCTCCTTCGAGAGACCTGCCTCGTCTTTGGTTCTTAATTCAGATGCTTTCATTATGTTCTTCTCCTAGGGCAAGGCCTGATTAGCGGCCTGGCTGACGGGTAACAAATGAGACGGACAAAGGCAGCTTTGCCGCAGCAAGCCGAAACGCCTCTCGGGCCAGGGTCTCATCGACGCCATCCATTTCATACAACACCTTACCCGGCTGAATTTCAGCAACATAGTATTCGGGGTTGCCTTTTCCGTTACCCATCCGGACTTCGGCGGGTTTAATCGAGATTGGCTTGTCCGGAAAAATTCTTATCCAGATACGGCCCCCACGCTTGATGTGACGTGTCATGGCACGACGCGCTGCCTCAATCTGGCGGGCAGTGATGCGGCCTCGGGCGGTTGCCTTAAGGCCGAATGTGCCAAACGCGACGGAGCTGCCCCGGGTAGCCAAGCCAGTATTTCGGCCCTTCTGTTCTTTTCGGTACTTACGACGTGCGGGTTGCAACATAATGATGCCTCGACATTAAGACGCAGGTTTATCAGCGGCTGGCGCTGATGCCTTGCGAACACGTTTAACAGGTTTTTTGACTTCGACTCCGGGTGGTACTGCCTGGGCCGCAACAACTCCGGGCTCCTGGCCTTCCTTGGTAATTCGTTTAGCGGGCGCTCGGCGCGGTTTGCGCTCGTCACGCTCTTTGGTAACCTCTGGCTGCTCTACCACTACAGGTGCGTCACCACGGCCTAAGGTGTCGCCCTTGTAGACCCAGACCTTAATCCCAATAATGCCGTAGGTTGTTTCCGCCTCAGAGGTTGCGTAATCGATATCTGCGCGCAGAGTGTGCAGGGGCACGCGACCCTCCCGGTACCATTCACGTCGGGCGATTTCTGCGCCATTTAGACGGCCGGAACTCATGATCTTGATGCCCTGAGCGCCTAAACGCATTGCATTTTGCATCGCCCGCTTCATCGCACGGCGGAACATAATTCGTTTCTCGAGCTGCTGGGCGATTCCATCGGCGATCAGCTGTGCGTCAATTTCAGGCTTACGAATTTCCTCGATGTTGACATGAACTGGGACCCCCATCATCTTGGCGAGCTGGGTTTTCAGGTTTTCAATGTCCTCGCCCTTTTTGCCAATCACAACACCAGGGCGCGCACTGTAGATTGTGATTCGTGCATTTTTGGCGGGCCGTTCAATTAATACACGCCCCACGGCTGCCGACTTCAGACGGCCACGGAGAAACTCTCGGACTTTGATGTCTTCATTGAGCATGCGTCCGAAATCGCGATGGTTTGCAAACCAACGTGATGACCAATTTCGAGAGACCGCAAGCCGAAATCCGGTGGGATGTATTTTCTGACCCATAAGGTGTGACCTTTTCCTTGGTTAGTCTTGGTTTGCGCGGTGGTTAATTACCCACGATGATGGAGATATGGCAACTCGGTTTTTCAATCCGAACGCCACGGCCTTTCGCACGCGCATCAAAACGACGCAATTTGGTGCCCTGCTCAACAGTAATTGTTTTCACTTTCAGCTCATCAATATCAGCCCCATCGTTATGCTCGGCGTTCGCGATTGCGGACTCGAGAACTTTCTTAACGATCCCGGCTGCTTTCTTGGGGGTAAAGGTGAGCGTGTTGAGCGCCTGCTCAACCGATTTGCCGCGGATCATATCCGCCACAAGTCGGCCCTTTTGCGCCGAGAGACGAACACCACGAAGTACTGCACGAGTTTCGATTGCCATAATCTTTCCTTACTTCTTGACTGCTTTCTTGTCGGCTGCGTGACCCTTAAACGTGCGGGTTAACGCAAACTCGCCAAGCTTATGGCCCACCATGTTGTCAGTCACATAGACTGGCACATGCTGCTTACCATTGTGAACTCCAATCGTGAGACCCACGAACTCTGGAAGAATCGTGGAACGACGGGACCATGTTTTAATCGGTCGCTTGTCATTTGCTGAAGAGGACTTCTCCACCTTTTTTAGAAGATGGCCATCAACAAACGGGCCTTTTTTTGTAGAACGTGACATATCGGTTGTGTCCTTGCGCTTATTTCCGCTTGTGACGGCTGGTAACGATCATTGAGGTCGTGCGCTTATTGCGCCGTGTCTTAAAGCCTTTCGTCGGCGTACCCCATGGACTCACCGGCACACGGGCCTCGCCTGTTCTGCCTTCTCCACCGCCGTGGGGGTGGTCGACAGGGTTCATCGCAACGCCTCGTACAGTCGGGCGGATGCCCCTCCAACGAATCGCGCCGGCCTTACCAAACTGGCGCAGGTTATGCTCCTCGTTACCGACTTCACCAATCGTCGCGCGGCACTCAATATGAACCCGGCGAATTTCACCTGAACGCAGGCGTACCTGAGCGTAGGTCCCCTCGCGAGCCAAGAGCTGGGCAGAGCCACCCGCGGACCGGGCCAGCTGGGCCCCTTTTCCCGGGAGCATTTCAATGCAATGAATCGTTGATCCAACCGGGATGTTTCTCAAAGGCAATGCATTACCCGGGCGAATTGGCGCCTCCGCTCCGCTCATCAGGCTCTGGCCAAGGGCGATACCCTTAGGGGCAATAATGTAGCGGCGCTCACCATCTGCGTAGCAGAGCAATGCGATATGCGCGCTTCGGTTTGGATCGTATTCAATACGCTCTACCTTTGCCGCAATGCCGTCTTTATTGCGACGAAAGTCGATAATGCGATAGTGCTGCTTATGGCCACCACCACGATGACGCGTCGTGATGCGCCCGTTGTTGTTCCGCCCTGCAGTCTTGGACTGCGGCTCGATCAGCGCATCAAATGGGCGACCTTTAAATAAGTCGGGGTTGGTCACACGAACAACTGCGCGGCGCCCGGGTGAGGTCGGTTTAAGTTTTACGATCGCCATGATTAGACGGCCTCCCCGCCAAAGTTAATTTCCTGGCCTTGCGCAAGGCAGACATACGCTTTACGGACATTGCGCCTGCGGCCCTCTGTCCGGCCGAAACGTTTCGCCTTACCTTTTTGATTCAATACGCGCACGGAAGTCACTTGGACTTTAAACATCAGTTCAACCGCGGCTTTGATCTCCGGTTTTGTCGCATCTTGCAGCACCCGAAATGCCACATGGTTGTTGCGTTCTGCGATCGCTGTGCTTTTCTCCGAAATGATCGGTGATAACAGGACCTTCATGAGGCGCTCTTGGTTCATGACAGCATCTCCTCAACTTTTGCCAACGCGCCGCGTGTGATTAGAACCCGATCGAAATACACCAACGACACGGGATCTGCATACTCGGGCTCCAGAATTGCAATCGTCTGTAGATTCCGTGATGCGAGGTGAAGGGTCTCATCAAAGCTGTCGGTGATTAAGAGCACCGACTCTAGGCCCATCTGCTTGAGTTTCGATGCGACCAGCTTAGTTTTAGGCGCCTCAACCTCAAACTTCTCAACGACTGCCAAACGCCCCTCTCGCGCCAACTGAGACAAGATCGAACGAACACCCGCCCGATACATTTTCTTATTGACCTTGTGAGAGAAATTCTCTTCTGGGGAGTTTGGGAAGATCTTTCCACCGCCCCGCCACAATGGGCTCGATGCTCGTCCGGCACGCGCGCGGCCAGTTCCTTTTTGACGCCATGGCTTTTTGGTCGATTTATTGACCTCTGAGCGGTCTTTTTGGGCGCGATTGGCGCTCCGTGCATTCGCTTGGTACGCCACCACAACCTGGTGAATCAGGGGTTCATTAAAATCCCGATTAAAAATAGTGTCGTTGGCATTCACCGTACCCGAGGCTTGGCCCGCTTCGTTTAGTAACTTTAGCTCCATCGTGCGCCCCCTTAGCCTTTCGCGCCGGCTTTAGCCGAGCGAATCGGTTGACGAACGGTTGGACGGATCACCACATCCCCACCCTTTGAGCCGGGAACTGCGCCCTTGACCAATAGAAGCTGACGTGCCGTATCGACGCGAGCGATTTCCAGGTTCTGAACCGTACGCTTTAAGACACCGTCATGGCCCGACATCCGCTTTCCGGGAAACACCCGGCCCGGATCTTGGGCCATACCAATCGAGCCCGGAACATTGTGGGAGCGGGAATTCCCGTGGGATGCCCTGCCCGATCTGAAGTTGTGGCGTTTGATGGTGCCCGTGAACCCCTTACCCTGGGTTACGCCGGTGACATCCACCTTTTGACCTGCCTCGAATATAGTCGCCGCAATGACTTCACCCGGCTTTAGAGCGGCGAGCTGATCTTGGGCGACGTTGAATTCTTTTAGCACTGACGCGGCGTTCGCCCCAGCTTTGGCCAAGTGGCCAGCCAGAGGCTTGGTGATACGGGAGGGACGCTTCGTGCCGAAGGCGACCTGCACCGCAAAATAGCCGTCAGTGTCAGCGGTTTTGATTTGGGCTACACGGTTGTTCGACACGTCAATCACGGTAACGGGGACAGTATCGCCCTCGTCCGTAAAAATACGGGTCATCCCAACCTTGCGACCGAGCAGTCCAAGGCTCATTTTTTCTCCGATCCCGACTTCGATTGGCCGGGGCTAGTTAAGTACATATTTCCTGAATTCAGGAAAGCCTTCAATTATAGCGAAAACATTTGGGCCCCCGCAAGGGGATCCCTTGTCAGGCTCTTGGGGGCTCATCCCCCGCCACACCCGACAACTCTAGCGATTACTGAAGCTTAATTTCGACATCAACCCCCGCAGGCAGGTCAAGCTTCATCAGCGCATCAACGGTCTTATCCGTTGGGTCAACGATATCCATTAACCGTTGATGGGTCCGAATTTCAAGCTGATCCCGCGATGTCTTGTTCACATGCGGACTTCGCAGAATATCGAACCGACGGATTGAGGTCGGCAGGGGTACAGGGCCTCGGACCACGGCGCCCGTACGCTTGGCCGTATCGACAATCTCAAGAGCCGACTGGTCGATCAGTTTGTAATCAAACGCTTTTAATCGAATACGAATTTTCTGTTGCATAGCGAACTTCTCCAAAGAGCGAATAAAGAACGAAAAGGATTTCTACAGATTTACTCAATCACTTTTGCGACG
>DBCQ01000025.1:0-694 GCA_002293155.1 Burkholderiales bacterium UBA954
ATTGTCTTGAAGCATCTCTACATTGAGCGGCGTATGATTCCTTTGAATCTCTATCTTGAACACGCGACAGAGGCCGAGGTTGACCATGCGGTGAAAGAGTATGGCGACGCGATCAAGCAGCTTGTAGCAGCCAACATATTTCCAGGGGATATGCTGTATAAAAACTTTGGTATGACACGTCAACGCCGTGTGGTCTTCTATGACTATGACGAGATCCAGTATTTGAATGAGTGTCAGTTTCGGAAGATACCGCCGCCTCGTACCCCAGAAGATGAGATGGCTGCTGAGCCTTGGTATAACGTGGGTCCCAATGATGTCTTTCCGGAGGAGTTCGAGACTTTCCTCTTGGGGCAACCCCGTTTGCGGCAGGCCTTCATGCGCCATCACCGGGATCTGCTCAGTCCAGAGTATTGGCAGGCCCAGCAAAGACGCATTGAGCAGGGCGTCTTAGACGATGTCTATCCTTACGCAGAGCAATTGCGTTTTAGGCATTACCCCCAATGAGATTTGATACGGTTATTGTTGGCGCAGGTAGCGCAGGATGTCTGCTTGCAAACCGCCTTTCTGCAGACCCAAGTCATCGGGTACTGCTTCTTGAGGCCGGGGGTGAAGACGACTGGATTTGGATAAAAATCCCTGTCGGCTATCTCTTTACAATCGCCAATCCCAGGACTGACTGGTGCTTTAAGACCGA
>DBCQ01000025.1:803-1837 GCA_002293155.1 Burkholderiales bacterium UBA954
ATGCGGGGTCAGGCGGCTGATTACGCCAAATGGCAGGCGGCAACCGGAGATACCCGCTGGAGCTGGGACGAGGCCTTAAAGATCTACCGTGGTCTTGAAGATTATTTTGCTGGTGAAAATTTGTGGCACGGTAGCGGTGGTGAGATGCGGGTTGAATCACCTCGTGTTCATTGGCCGATTCTGGATGCCTGGCGGGCGGCAGCTCAAGAGCAGGGCATTGAGTCAATTGAGGAGTTTAATCGTGGGGATAATGCGGGTTGCGCCTATTTCCAGATGACACAAAAGCGTGGCGTTCGCTGGTCTATGGCCGATGCCTTCCTGCATCCGGTTCGTCACCGAAAGAATCTGACGGTTTTAACAAAGGCACAAGCCCTTCGGGTCCTGACGGCCAAGACTCCTATTGTTAACGGGCAGGATCCGCGTCGTGTTCAGGGCTGGGCTAATGCGACACTGCAGGCAACGGGCTTAGAAATCCTGCACGACGGCGTTAAACGTGAAGTCTCCTTTACAGATCAGCTTATCCTCGCCGCAGGGGCGGTGTCATCACCGCATCTGCTCCAGGTGTCGGGGATTGGGCCTGCCAAGGTCCTGTCCTCTATCGGGTTATCTGTAGCCCATGACCTCTCAGGCGTGGGCGAGAATCTCCAGGATCACCTACAAATTAGAACGGTCTATCGGGTAGAAAACTGCAAAACAGTCAATACGCTTTATCGTAATCTGATCACCCGGGTTGGAATGGGGTTGCAATATGCGTTATTTCGCACGGGCCCCATGACGATGCCGCCCTCAACCCTAGGCGCCTTTGCCAAGAGTGATCCGCTCCAGCCAACGCCGAACCTCGAATGGCATGTCCAACCTCTCTCGCTGCCAAAGTTTGGCGAGCCGCTTCACCCATTTAATGCAATCACGCCGAGTGTTTGTAACCTCAGGCCAAGCTCGCGCGGGTGGGTTCGGCCCGCACATCCCGATCCAATGGCAGCACCAAAAATATTCTGTAACTACCTCTCGACTGCTGAGGATCAGCAGGCAGCAGT
>DBCQ01000025.1:1850-6272 GCA_002293155.1 Burkholderiales bacterium UBA954
GTGGCTGGATTACGGTTCACGCGCTGCATTATGAAGAGCCACGCACTGCAGTCGTTTTGCCCCCAAGAGGTATTGCCCGGTGATCTAGTTCAGACCCAGGCCCAACTCGAAAATGCCGCGCGCGATCTTGGCACAACAATTTTTCATCCGGTAGGGACCTGTGCGATGGGCCGAGTGGATGAGCAGGGTAGGCCCGAAGATCCAATGACAGTCCTTGATTCAGAGTGCCGGGTTCGTGGAGTTGTGGGGTTACGGGTAGTAGATGCATCTGCAATGCCAGTAATCACATCCGGTAATACCAATGCACCCGTGATGTTTATCGCAGAGCAGGTTGCCCAGCAGATACTCAGAGCCCGAGGCTAGTCAGCAGCCTAAGAGAGATTACGCGAAGTGAGCCTCTTCGTAATCAATAATTAGCGGTGCGTGGTCTGAGAAATAATTAGCGGTGTAGATTTCTGCGGCGGTTGCGCGCGCGGCAATACCAGGAGTTGCAATCTGGTAGTCAATCCGCCATCCCACATTGTTGGCCCTAGCGCTGCCCCGTTGGCTCCACCAAGTGTATTGGTCTGGGCGGGGATCAAGCCTGCGGAAAACATCAACCCAGCCGATTTTCTCAAAACAGGCTGTGAGCCACGCGCGCTCTTCTGGGAGGAATCCAGAATTCCTGAGATTACCTTTCCAATTTTTGAGGTCAATTTCTTTGTGTGCAATATTCCAATCACCACAGAGAATAAATTCTCGCCCCGAGTTTTTATATTCTGAAAACCAGGATTCTATGATTGGCAAAAACCCCTCAAGGAAACGATATTTTGAGGCCTGTCGATCCTCCGATGCAGAGCCTGATGGCAGATAGAGGCTAACAACACTTAGCGGAATTTCGGCCTGATCAAAATCGGCCCGAAGTACCCTGCCCTCTTGGTCAAACTCAGCGATTCCAATCCCACGGGTAATCTTGCTGGGATTAGCCTCGCTATAAAGGCCTACCCCGCTGTAGCCTTTTTTCTGTGCCGCATAAAAGTGGCCTTTCATTACGCGGTCATTGTGAATCACGGAGAGGTGAGCATCGGTAAGATCAGCCTCCTGCGCTTTTAGTTCTTGCACACAGATAACATCTGCCTGCTGAAGCCCGAGCCATTGGAGGGCCCCTTTGGTCGTGGCGGACCGAATTCCGTTCAGGTTTAGTGAAATAATTCGCATAGGTTATATTCTCTCATCATGACCTCACACCGCAGTGCCCCCTCCATCGATCACGAGTTTATTCGCTTTGCAATTGATGCAGGCGTCTTAAGATTTGGGAGCTTCGTCACTAAGGCAGGCCGAGACTCACCCTATTTTTTTAATGCGGGCCTTTTCCATCATGGCGGGTTGCTGGGAAGCCTGGCGGAGTTCTATGCCAAGACCTTTATTGCGGCAGAGTTTGACGGCCGGCTGCAGGCCGACCTCCTCTATGGGCCCGCCTACAAGGGCATCACCCTAGCCAGCGCAACCGCCGTCGCATTGGCCCAGGCAGGCCGCGATATTGGATTTGCTTATAACCGCAAAGAAACAAAAGACCATGGCGAGGGCGGCAATGTGGTGGGTGCGGAATT
The DNA here is from genome assembly GCA_002293155.1 of Burkholderiales bacterium UBA954. GTDB lineage: Bacteria > Pseudomonadota > Gammaproteobacteria > Burkholderiales > Burkholderiaceae_A > Lacustribacter > Lacustribacter communis. The sequence goes on from DBCQ01000025.1 coordinate 3,440, forward strand.
AAAGGGCAGGGTCTTGATTGTCGACGACGTTATCTCGGCGGGGACTTCTGTTCGAGAATCGGTCGAGATTATTAAGTCTCATGGTGCCACGCCTGCAGGTGTACTAATTGCACTTGATCGAATGGAACGCGGCGGCACAGCTGCCGCACCAACGGCCAACTCGGCCGTGCAGGAGGTTCAAGATCAGTTCGGAATTCCTGTCATTGCAATTGCGACCTTATCAAGCCTGCTGGAATTTCTTAAGGCGAGCCAGAGCAGTGCCCTGGCCCAGCATGCACAGGCGGTAGAGGCCTATCGAAGTCGGTGGGGCGTATAGCAGCCGCCGCTCCTTGGAATAGCTGAGCGCTGGCTGTAATTCTCTTAGTTTGTGATCGGCGGGCTTAGCAGCAACTGATCAAGGCTTACACCGATTGATTTTGCATAAAGCGGCATTACACGATCAAGGTGCCGTTCAATTTCAGCAATGCGGTCTGTTCCGGAAGGGTGGGTCGATAGCCATTGCGGCGGGGTCTTATTGGATGCGCTCGACATCTTGCGCCACAGGGTTACACCCGCACGCGGATCAAAGCCTCCGCGGGCAGCAATATCGAGGCCGATCAGATCAGCCTCGCTCTCGTCATCGCGAGAAAATTTCAGCATGGTGAGCTGTGCACCGTAATCCATAACGGTTCGACCGAGATCGCCAAGACCGAGAATCGAAGAGAGTAGCCCCGCACCAATTCCCGTGAGCTGATTCTTGGCGAGGCGTTCTCTAGAGTGTTCGCGAAGAGCGTGGGCCATCTCATGCCCCATGATCATCGCGACTTCGTTATCGGTGAGTTTTAGCTTCTCGAGAATGCCGAGATAAAAACCGATCTTCCCGCCGGGCATACAAAACGCGTTGATGGCGTTTGAGCCAAATAGCTGGACTTCCCAGGCCCATCGACTCGATGCTGGATTCCATCGCGCGGCATGGGGCATTAAGCGTTGGGCAATTGTGCGCAACCGAATTAGCTCTGGATGATCATCACGAGCCAGCGCATTTTTCTGTGCAGCCTCTCGTTTCATTTGGTTAAATTGTTTATCTGCCGCCCGCTCAAGCTGCTCTGCGGGCACAAGGTTACGCAGTTTTGAGGGCTTGTCGACCTGAATGCCGGTATCGGACTCGTTCTCGGAGGGCGCTGTTTGCGCATGGGCGAAGCTTGGCCCCACAAGAAAACCCATCAGACTAACGACACTAATGAGTATTAGCCGCAAGCCGCATTGAGAAAGCAGAGCAGAAAATTTCATAACCTAAGACAATAGCCCCTGTTGATTGATCGTGAGTTCCTAATTTTGAACCAATCTACCGTCTTTGTTCGGCCAACTCGAGCCCTCTTGCTGATGACCTTAGTTCTGGGATTCGCCAGCGGTTTGCCGCTAGCGTTATCGTCGGGAACGCTGCAGGCCTGGCTGACTGTTGAGGGCGTTAACCTTAAAACATTGGGTTGGCTTACGCTTTTAGGCCTCCCTTACACCTATAAATTTGCCTGGGCGCCACTCCTGGATCGCTACCGTGTGCCAGGCGCGGGACTCTGGGCCGGCCGCAGGCGAGGCTGGCTTGTGCTCTTGTTGTTTGGCATGGGCCTTGTGCTCTTTGGCATGTCGCGTCAGGCGCCCACAAGTTCGGATGACAGCCTCTGGGGGGTTGCCGCGTTAGCCTTCACCCTGGTCTTGCTTTCGGCGAGCTTTGATATCGTTTTTGATGCCTGGCGGGCGGAATCCTTAACCGCCGCGCAGCGCGGGCTTGGCGCTGCCTGGTCCGTGATTGGATACCGCTTGGCCATGCTGACCTCAGGCGGTCTCGCGCTAATGTTGGCGGATCTCTATCTGGGGTTTGCTGGCGTCTACGGCTTGATGGCAGGCTTTTGTGGGGTATTAGGCATCGTCGCCTTATTCGTACCCGAACCCAATGAGACTGCACCGCCGAGGTCACTTGTTGCGGCAACGGTTGAGCCATTTAAAGAGTTCTTTGGCCGAAAAGGCGCGATCTTACTACTGGTTACCATCATTTTTTATAAGCTGGGCGATGCATTTGCGGGCAGCCTATCAACGGCATTTCTTATTCGGGGTGCGGGTTTTAGCCCTGCCGAGGTGGGCGCTGTGAATAAAGGTGTCGGTTTACTGGCCACACTGATTGGCGGCCTCGCCGGAGGGCTGCTGATGTCAAGAATTTCCTTATGGACAGCCCTTTTGATTTTCGGGGCCATGCAGGCGGTTACAAACCTGGGTTTCTGGTGGTTGGCAGCTTATCCCGCAACGATCACGGGAATGACGGTGGTGGTTTTGCTCGAAAATCTTGCAGGTGGAATGGGCACGGCAGCTTTTGTGGCCCTGTTGATGACGCTCTGTGACGCGAGGTTTACGGCAACACAGTTTGCATTGCTCTCAGCGCTTGCATCGATAGGTCGCGTGGTGGTGGGCCCTGTTGCCGGTATTACGGCAAGCGATTGGGGCTGGCCCACCTTCTTTTTGTTTTCTACGGCCGCGGCCCTGCCTGGCCTTCTGATGCTCGCGGGGATTAGGCGGTTATTGGTCGCCCCACCCCAATCGGAGCCGCTTACTTCACCACAAGCACGGGAATCGGGCTGAGGTTAACGAGCTTGGTGGCGACCGAGCCCAGTAGAAGATCGGTGAGCGTGCCACGGCCTTTCCCGCCGACAACCAGGAGATCGAATTTTTCTTTTTTCAGAAGATCCAAAATAACCGGCGCTACCTCTCCGTGCCCTTTTATGATCTGTGCGGTGTGGCCAGTCGCGGCCAGGATTTTCTTGGCCTCAGCCAACTCTTCTTCAGCGATCTGATCCATATACTG
>DBCQ01000025.1:6333-24363 GCA_002293155.1 Burkholderiales bacterium UBA954
ACGTTCACCAAGACAAAGGTAGACGACTCTTTCATCTTGTCAGCAAATGCCAACGCCTGCTTTAGGGCACGATGGCAGTGATCAGAACCGTCGATGGCGATTGCAATTCGCATATAGCTAACTCCTTTGAGAGGTGAAGCGAGAAAGTAAACCTATTCTACCGTAACGCTTTTGGCGAGATTTCGGGGCTTATCCACGTCATTGTTGCGCGCAAGTGCTACATGATAGGCTAATAATTGAAGCGGAATAACGTGGAGTATGGGCGAAAGGAGCCCCGCATGATCACCAAGCGAGATCAGGTTTACGCCTTCAGACGCAGTGATTGCAGAACCTTTATCAGCAATGATGTAGAGCTCGCCCCCGCGTGCACGAACCTCCTGTAGGTTACTCTTAAGCTTCTCAACAAGCTGGTCGTTTGGTGCAACCGCAATCACTGGCATATCGGAATCCACCAAGGCGAGAGGGCCGTGCTTGAGTTCGCCTGCCGCATAGGCCTCGGCGTGGATGTAACTAATTTCTTTAAGCTTTAAAGCGCCCTCCATAGCGATTGGATAGTGAATACCGCGGCCCAGAAACAGGGCATGCTGCTTGTGTACAAACCGTGCTGCCCAGCGTTTGAAATCGGCTTCGGCTGCAAGAACCTGCATGATTGCTGCGGGCAGATGGCGTAGCTGCTCTATGGATTGCTTCTCGTTGGTTGCAGAAAGACGGCCTTGTGTCTTTGCGAGCACCAGAGCGAGAAGAAACAATGCTGCTAGCTGTGTGGTGAATGCTTTTGTTGAGGCTACTCCAATTTCAGGCCCCGCGCGGGTTAGAAACCTCAGGGCCGATGCTCGAATCAAAGCAGACTCAGGCACATTACAGATGGATAGCGTGCTGGTCATTCCCTTCGCAATCGCATGTTGCAGCGCTGCTAGCGTGTCGGCTGTCTCGCCTGACTGAGAGATGGTGATCACGAGTGTGCCGGGGAGTGCCACACTATCGCGATAGCGATACTCGCTCGCAATCTCGACTGAGACCGGGATCTTTGCAATGGATTCCAGCCAGTATTTAGCGACAAGCCCCGCATGGAAGCTTGTACCACAGGCAAGAATCAGGATCTGCTGGGTAGCCGCAAAGTGCGGTTGGGCGTCTGCACCGAAGAGCTGGGCGCTTAGGGTCTTAGCGCCAATCACCTCTTGAAGTGTTGCGGCAATCGCGCCAGGCTGCTCAAATATCTCTTTTTGCATGTAATGGGCGTAGGGCCCAAGCTCGATTGCATCGAGGGACAATGCACTCACGGTTACGGGACGAGAAACCAGCAGGTTATCCTGATTAAAGATCTGAATCTGGTCTGCAGCAAGGCAGACGAGGTCACCATCTTCAAGATAAATAATTCGACGGGTTACCTGAAGCAGCGCCGAGGTATCTGAGGCAAGGAAATTCTCACTGTCGCCTGATGGAGCTCCTTGATTTTCTGATGTACCTAACCCAACGAGAAGCGGCGCTCCATGACGGGCGCCGACCAACACATCTGGGTCTCGATTAGAGAGCACTGCGATTGCATATGCGCCTTCTAGCTGATGTCGGGCAGACTCCACCGCCTCTTTTAGGCTGGCGGTTCTTCCACGGACATCGTGGATTAAGTGCGCAATAACCTCAGTGTCAGTCTCTGAGATAAAGACATAGCCCTTTGCCTGAAGGGCGATACGAAGGTCCTCATGGTTCTCGATAATACCGTTATGCACCACACAGATGCTTAGGCCATCACGCTCTGAAATATGAGGGTGAGCGTTATCGGTATTAACCGCACCGTGTGTAGCCCAACGCGTATGGGCAATTCCACTTGTTGCGGTTAGCCCTTCAGACTGCGACTCAAGCGCAGCGACGCGACCCACCGCACGAACCCGTTTTATTGTTCTGATTAAACCGTTTGTTGATTGAATCGCCAAACCTGCTGAGTCATAACCACGATACTCAAGCTTTTTTAAACCTTCGATCAGGATCGGAACAACATTACGTTTTAAGCGAACAGCTGAAATTGCACCAACGATTCCACACATAGCGGTGGGATTTCCTTTTCTAGTGAGCCTTCTTGTGGGGGCGCTTATATCCCTTGATGGTGACTTGCTGGCTTCGTGAGAGCGTCAGTTCATCTGCGGGGGCATCGTGGGTTAGGGTTGTTCCTGCGCCAAGGGTTGCACCACGCCCCACGGTCACCGGTGCAACGAGCTGCGTATCGGAGCCAATAAACGCATCGTCTTCAATGACGGTTCGATGTTTTTCGGCGCCATCATAATTACAGGTAATCGTACCGGCTCCAACATTTACCCGGCTGCCGATTGTTGCATCACCAAGATAGGAGAGATGGTTTGCTTTTGAACGGGCACCAAGTTGAGAGTTCTTAATTTCAACGAAATTGCCAACATGCGCGCCCTCGCCAAGACTAGTTCCTGGGCGCAGTCGTGCATAAGGCCCAACGGTTGCCTGTTGGCCAATATCGGCGCCATCGATATGCGAGAACGCCTCGATATGGGCACCTCTGCCAATCCGGCTATTGCGGATCACACAATACGGGCCAATGGTTGCACCGCTCTCGATTGTGACTGCGCCTTCAAAAATGCAGTCAATATCGATTGATACATCCTGATCACAGAGTAGACTGCCTCGAATATCAAGGCGTGAGGGGTCGATAATCCGAACCCCGGAATCCATGAGGGTCTGTCCGAGTCGCAACTGATAGTAGCGCTCTAGCTGTGCCCGCTGTGCCTGGTTATTAATACCGAGAATCTCGTGGAGGTCATCAGGCTGGGCAGAGGCGATAGCGAGCCCTTCTTTGTAAGCCATCTCGACGATATCCGTTAAGTAGAACTCGCCTTGTGCGTTGTTATTTTCTAGTGCAGAAAGCCAGCGGACCAGAGCAGGTGTGGGCGCGAGCAGAATTCCGGTGTTGATCTCGCAGATTAATTGAATCTCTGGAGAGGCATCCTTATCCTCGACAATTGCTTGAATCGCCCCATTGGCCTGCTTCGGCTCACGCACAATTCGACCGTAGCCCTTGGGATCCGGGAGCTGGGCGGTGAGTAGTGCCATCCCATGGCCGGCCTGCCCAGCACGGATGAGCCGTGAAAGTGTGGTTGGAGTGATCAGCGGTACGTCACCGTATAAGACCAAGGTGGTCTGCGCTTTTAAAAAATCGATCGTCTGGGCTACGGCGTGGCCAGTGCCCAGCTGGCGATCCTGGTTCACCCAGTTAATCGGAATCCTGGAGGTACTGACCGCTGGTGCGAAAGAGGCTTTTACCTCGTCTGCGCCGTGGCCCACGACGATTACGATAGATTCTGGCGCGAGCGCAAGCGCAGTGTTGAGCACATGACCCAGCATGGGCGCACCGCCAATCGGGTGCAACACCTTTGGAAGCTCGGAGTGCATCCGGGTGCCCTTTCCTGCAGCCAGGATCACGATATTCATACGTGTTTTGCATCTCCGCCATGACCATGGCCTTGATTTGGAGAAACCCAGGAACCCAGCAGCATTCCAAATAGGCTCGCAAGCAGACCAAGTAGCTGAGGCTCTACGGGCTCCTCGACGCCGGTCATTTCAAGAACGATCCAGGTCGTAAGACCGAGGGCGATGGCGAGCCCAGCCCCAAGATTACTGGCTTTTTTCCAGAATAACCCGGCCGCGAGCGGAACGAAGGCTCCTGCAAGAGTAATGCGATAGGCGTTCTCGACCATGGTGTGAATGTTGGAGTCGGTTGCAATGGCATAGTAGGTCACGACAATCGTGAACACTAAAACCGTCATTCGGGTTGCCCATAAGAACTGATGATCGGTCATTCGAGGCGCAAAGCCTTTCAATACGTTTTCTGTGAATGTCACCGAAGGCGCAAGTAAGGTACCTGAGGCAGTGCTCATGATTACAGAAATTAACGCACCAAAGAAAACGACCTGCATGACAAACGGCATGTGATTCAGAATGAGTGTGGGCAGAATCATCTGTGAGTCATCAGCTAGAAATTTCTTCACCATTGCCGGGTCAATAATGTTGGCGGTGTAAGCAAGAAACAGCGGTACGGCCGCGAAAAAGAAATAGGCGACTCCTCCGAGGGTGGTACCCCAGACCGCCACAGTCTCATTTTTTGATGCATTAACCCGTTGAAATACATCCTGCTGCGGAATTGACCCAAGCGCCATTGTGAGAAGTGCGGCAATCCAGCCCAGCATATCAATGGGGTCGAAGGTGGGCAGAAAATCAAACTTACCCTCAGCGCTCGCCTTTGCGATGACGCTGGCCACACCACCCGCCTGTTCGGCTGCATTATTGGCAACGAGTAGTAGGCCAATAACGATCACAATCATCTGCACGAAGGTCGTGAGCGCGACGGACCACATGCCGCCAAACAGGGTGTAAATCAAGACCACACCCGCCCCGATGAGCATGCCCTGATGGGTCGAGATTAGATCGTTGGATAGAACGTTAAAGGTTAGGCCCAAGGCGGTGATCTGAGCCGAGACCCAGCCAAGATAGGACACGATAATGCAGATCGATAGGAGCAGTTCCGTCTGTCGGTTATACCGAATCCGGAAGTAGTCACCCAGAGTCATGAGGTTCATCCGATAAAGCGGCCGTGCAAAAACGAGCCCAAAGACCACGAGGCAGATCGATGCGCCAAGTGGATCTGAAATTAGCCCCCGAAAGCCTTCTTCGAGAAAGGTCGCAGAGATACCCAGTACCGTCTCGGCACCAAACCATGTTGCAAAGACCATTGCCAGAACAAAGGCCATTGGGAGGTTGCGCCCCGCAGTAATGTAATCCTTGGCGTTATGCACCTTTGTTGCTGCATACAGACCAATACCGACCGAGACGGCGAGATACGCAATTACTAACCAGAGCAGCATCGGGGGCTCCTTTCGCGATCCACAATGAATTTAGGTTAAGGGGCGGCTCGTTGCCGCCCAGTCGTGGGCGGCACTACCTCGCAATTATAGGAGGGGAGCGCCCAAGAAATAGCCCATCATGGCCAGCAGTGCCAGCAAAAGACCGATGACAACCCCGAGAACCTGTTTTATGAGTTGCTGGGAGCGTGCGAGGGCCTGGATCTGTTGTTCTAGTATGGGCTGTTGATCACGGGCTGCGTTGCTGAGGGCTTGATGGATTAGCCTTGGGATCTGTGGCAGGGTCTGAGACCAGCGTTCCGCCTCTTTTTGGAGCGATCCGCGTAAGGCTTTAAACCCAATCTGCTCTTGCATCCACCGCTCTAAAAACGGCTTTGCTGTCTTCCAGAGATCAAGGTCGGGATCGAGCTGTCTGCCCAGGCCTTCAATATTGAGCAGGGTCTTTTGCAGTAGGGTGAGTTGCGGCTGAATCACGACATTAAAACGCCGTGATGCCTGAAATAGCCTGACCAGAACCTGGCCTAATGAAATTTCTTTTAGTGGTCGATCGAAAAATGGTTCACAGACTCCCCGGATGGCTGTCTCTAGCGCATCGACACGGGTATCGGCTGGAACCCAGCCAGATTCAACGTGAAGCTCGGCGACCCGTCGGTAGTCACGGCGGAAAAAGGCGAGGAAGTTCTGAGCCAAATAATTCTTGTCAAAATCAGACAGCGTGCCGACGATGCCAAAATCAAGCGCGATGTACCGGCCAAAGTGGGGGCCTCGATCTGACACCAGAATATTGCCAGGGTGCATATCCGCATGGAAATAGCCGTCACGAAATACCTGTGTAAAGAAGATTTCAACGCCATCCCGTGACAGTTGTTTTAGATCAATTCCGGCAGCCTCAAGCCGATCGAACCGATTAATGGGAATCCCATAGATGCGCTCCATCACGATTACGTCGGTTCTACAGTAATCCCAGATCATCTCTGGAATCTTGAGTAGGTCTGAGTCCTCGAAATTTCGGCGCAGCTGGCTTGCATTGGCTGCCTCGCGGACCAGATCGAGTTCGTCATGCAGGTAACCATCAAATTCTTCGACATTCTCGACAGGCTTTAGACGACGGCCATCGGATGAAAACCTAGCGACAAATCCCGCGATCAGTCGAAGCAGACCAAGGTCTTGTTCAATAACCTTGAGCATTCCTGGGCGCAGAACCTTGATTGCAACCTCTCGGCCATCGATTAGTCGGCCAAGGTGGACCTGTGCAATCGAGGCACTTGCAACCGGTATTCGGTCAAATTCAGAGAAAATTTCTTCAATACGCTGGCCCAGAGAATTCTCAATTGTTGCAACGGCAAGAGCGCTATCAAAGGGTGGAACCTGATCTTGCAGCTTCGCTAATTCATCTGCGATATCTTCAGGGAGCACATCTCGGCGTGTGGATAAGACCTGGCCAAACTTCACAAAAATCGGACCGAGATGTTCGAGCGCTAGTCGTATGCGGACACCACGTGGGGCCCGCATAGGCCTACCCAAGCGTGACACCGCGATGATTCCGTTAAGTAGACGCGAATCGAAGGTCTTTGCTGCACCGCCGAGAGCAAGCTGATCAAGACCAAACCGTAGGATTGTCCGCAGGATGGTGAGAAGACGAAAGAAAGAACGCATAGGAATGACTTGGGTAGGAGGACGCTAGGGCTTCGAGCCGCTTCGGACGAACATCGTCGACTTAAGACGCCTTCGGGGCATCTGGCGCAAAGACGAGAGTGTGCTCTGTCTTGCCTGGGAATTCAAAATCAAATCCCTGATCACCGTTTGGGTCTGGCTGCTGGGTTGGTTGCAGACCCTTGAAGGGATAGAGCTTTGGATCAAGTAGGTGTGAGGGTACGACATTACCTAAGGCCTGAAACATGGATTCAATGCGGCCCGGGAATCTCCGTTCCCAATCGTTGAGCATCTGCTTGACCTGCTGGCGTTGGAGATTCTCTTGGGACCCGCAGAGATCGCAAGGGATTATTGGAAAGTTCTGAATGTCTGACCAGCGGGCGAGATCTCTTTCCTCACAGTAGGCCAGCGGACGAATAACGACATGGCGCCCATCGTCCGAGACCAGTTTGGGCGGCATTGATTTGAGCTTGCCACCAAAAAAAAGATTTAGGAAAAGCGTTTGAAGAATGTCATCTCGGTGATGACCGAGGGCAATTTTTGTCGCCTTCAGTTCAGAGGCGACCCGATAGAGCACTCCGCGTCTTAGCCGTGAACAGAGCGAGCACATGGTTTTGCCTTCGGGGATCACCCGCTTGACGATCGAGTAGGTGTCTTGGTTCTCGATGTGAAACGCAACCCCTCGGGAGCGAAGATAATCTGGCAGGGTCTCTTTCGGGAATCCCGGGTGGCCTTGATCAAGATTGACAGCAATCACCTCAAAATCAATCGGAGCACGCTCGCGCAGGCTCAATAAAATATCTAACATGGCGTAGCTGTCCTTGCCGCCCGACATACAGACCATTACCCGGTCACCCTCTTCAATCATATTGAAATCGATGATGGCCTGACCCGTTAATCGGTGTAATCGCTTGGAAAGCTTATTGACTTCAAAAGCGGATTTGTCGTGAGCTCCCATAGAATGGTTACGCTTTCAGGGACTGGGCTGACCGTTGAACCTGGGCGTTCGCCCAGCGAAAAACCTCGATCCCGACAGTCTTGCAATCCGGATAGACATCCGGTTTCTGCGTTTCGACACGGACAGCCCGAATACCTGGCTGAGAGAGGCAGACGGTGCATATCTCATCAATTAACGTTTCTTGTAAATTAAAGTGGCGTGATTGTGTGAGTGCTGCGATCGCATTGCGCACAAAGTCATAGTCGACCACATCCTGAACGTCGTCGCGGTCTGACGTGCTCGATAGGATCGGGACAAACAAATCAATACTAATCAGAATGCGCTGACGCGTCTTTTTCTCAAAGTCATGAAATCCAATTGAGGCATCAAGCGACAATTCGCGTAAAAAGATCTTCCGACAGTCTGATAAGAGAGGTGCATTGAGGGTGGGATTTTGCATAGGGTCTGGTTGGGATCTATCGTTGTCGAATGGCCATCATGACATCACGAGATTGCGCCATCAGGTGCTGGCCGCCATCGACCAGCACCATCGTACCGGTCACGGCTCTTGCCTGGGCTAGCCAGACCACCGCATTGGCGACTTCTTCGGGCCGGCTTGAGGCACCCAGCGGTGTCATGGCATGAGTAGCCTTAAATTCATCGCTGGTCTGATCTGCCGAAGGCAGAGTAATACCGGGTGCAACACCCACTACCCGAAGCACCGGGGCGAACGCCATTGCGGCGAGGGTGGTTGCGCTCTGGAGTGCAGATTTCGATAAGGTGTAGGAGAAGAAATCGGGGTTTTGATTTTCAAGTTTCTGGTCGAGCAGATGAATGACAACGCCTAATGGATCTTCGCCCTCTTGATACTTCGGAGCGAGAAACTGATGGAGTTTTTGCGTGAGCAGGGTGGGCGCGATGAGGTTGGTATCGTAATGACGTCGCAGCAGGTCGGCTGTAGAGTTTTCTGGGCGATCAAAAGAGAACATCGAGGCGTTATTAATCACACCACGAAGATGGGGGAAGTGTTGTGATGCCGACTCAAACAGCCGGGCAACATCGTCGGGTTCTCCAAGGTCGGCGCGGATCGCGACCGCCTTTTGGCCAAGCGTTTCGATCTCGGCCACCAGCGCCAAGGCGGGCTCTCGGGATTTCCGATAATGAATCGCAACATCCCAGCCGGCGCGGGCCATTGCTAATCCAAACACCCTACCCAGTCGGGCGGCGCCCCCCGTAATGAGGCATGCTTTCGAGGCGGACGCGGCAGTGGGCACTTGGGCGGCAGGTGCGGCTGTGAGATTTTCAGACATGGCCCACAGTGTAGCTTTGATACCCTGCCAGACTATGCAGACACTGAGCGCAATGATTCGGGATGAGGTCGGGCAATCCGGAGGCTGGATCGGCTTTGATCTTTTTATGGGGTTAGCCTTGTATGCCCCTGGTCTCGGCTATTACTGCGGTGGCGGCCGGCCTTTTGGGGGGCTGGGCTCGGCAGACCCCGCCGATTCTGGGGATTTTCTCACTGCGCCAATGCTCGGGCCCTGGCTTGCCGAGGCAATCTGGCATTGGGCTCGTCCGCTTGCCTCGCAGGCAGACCCGTTTCGAATCCGAGAGTTTGGCGGTGGCCGGGGGGACTTGGCGGCCGCTTTACTGAGCTGTGCGCAGCGCGATCAGATCACCTGTCATCTTGAGGAGATCGAACTCAGTGCCAACTTACAGGCACTTCAGCGCCAGGCAACCGAGAGCTTTAAGACCGTGCGCTGGAGTCAGACCCTTTCTGATGGGTTTTCAGGGCTCGTTATTGCAAATGAGGTTCTTGATGCAATGCCGGTTAAGTGCTTCGAGTGGGTGGATGCACAGACCGTCCTTGAGTGGGGTGTTGAAATTGATTCCGATAGGACAAGTGAGGGGTCAGAATTCCGTTGGGCGCCGAGGCCTGCATCGGCTGGGCTTAGCGCAGTTGTGCAGCAGCGGCATCGTAATGCAGAGGCGCTTGGCCTTCATTGGGATAGTGGTTACCGCGGGGAGTACAACCCCTGGAGTGCAGCCTGGCTAAATAGCCTGTCGGAATCAATTGATAGCGGCGCGATTGTGCTGATTGATTATGGCTTTATGCGCCCAGAGCTCGATCATCCCGGCAGAACAAAAGGATCCTTATGCGCGCACTACCGCCATCAGCGCATTGATGATTTTGATGAGTTATTAAAGCGCGTTGGTGAGCAGGATCTCACCGCCCACGTTGATTTTTCACAGCTCTGTAGCGAGGCCGAGCAGGCGGGTTTTCAGGTCAATGGCCTTGTGACTCAGGCCCGATTTCTGATCAATGTTGGAATCTTAGAGTCTGCTCAGAACATCCTTGACCAGACGACCGACACCATCAGCCGCACGCGACACCAACAGGCCCTGCATCAACTCTTGTCAGAACCGGAGATGGGTGAACGCTTCAAAGTGATGCTGCTTACAAAAAACCTTGATTCAGTGAGGCGTCAGACCCTGATCGAGAAAGGCTTTATTGCAGGCGATCGTTTAGGAAAATAATGGAGACTGCCGCAGGTGTTCAATCCGCGCTAGCCGAACCACCTCTGCGATGCTGCCGGCGTGACCTGGGCCATCGCCTATCGGCCCCTTGGCCTCTCTAGCGTGCCAGGCTGCGGCTGCGGCTGCAACCGCATTGCCTGCCGCCTCACCAACAACCCACTGGGCTAGGCCTTGAAGTGTATTTGCGTGGTCTTGACTGAGATAATTTGCGACTCTTAGACATCCAAGAAGCAATTCAAACCGCTCGGGTTTACGCAAGATGTCTGTTGCAGTTATCCAATTAAAGATCAACTCAGGGGATGCGGCTGTGATGTGATCAAGGGCATCGATCAAGGAGTCTCGAGTTAAAAAACTCTGGGTTAGCAGACTCGCGAGTGCCTGGTGGGATTTTGGGGCCTTAAACAAAGCAGGCTCAAAACAGTCAACGCCAGCATTATGAATGAGTAGAGCATAGCGGCCCTCAGCCGGGAGATTTTCCTCGGCCGCTCTATCAAGGTGCTCTAGAGCTTTCCTCTGAACACGGCCTGCGCCTTTCGTAATTGCAGCCCAGACCCCTGTGTCTTCTAAGACCCTCATCATGCGCGAGGGGGTCTTCGCCTCAAGTCCCTTACCGATTTCCTGCCAGATGCGCTCCGCCACCAATGCATCGGCCTCGCCGGACGCAACCATCGATTGACAGAGCATTTGTGTCTGGTCTGCAATTACAAAATCAGGCCACCGCGCTGCGAACCGGGCGAGTCGTAATAGTCGAACAGGGTCTTCCTGAAACGCCGGACTCACGTGCCGAAAGGTTTTCGCGTGAAGGTCGTCAATACCGCGAAATGGATCAATTAGCTGCCCGCTTTCGTCGAGTGCGATGGCGTTCATTGTTAGATCTCGGCGTGAGAGATCGTCTTCCAGAGTGACGCTCGGGTCGACATTAAACGTGAACCCCTTATAGCCCTTACTACTCTTTCTCTCAGTTCTTGCAAGCGCATATTCTTCGTGGGTGCTGGGGTGGAGAAAGACTGGGAAGTCTTTGCCAACAGGGGTAAATCCCGCGCCCACCATGTCCTCGATTCGGGCGCCAACAACCACAAAATCACGATCGCCTGAGGGCTCTTTGAGAAGGCAGTCACGGATCGCGCCACCGACGCAATAGATCTTTACCGAGGGTGGGAGTTTTCTGCAGGCTGTATCGCGGACCGGAACCAAGGCCGCGAAATCGGGATTATGTCTTTGCACGGCGATGCGACAGCCGTTGCCGGGGCGATTCCCCACCAAGGGTTGTAGGAATCACGGCATGAATTGATGAGGGGTTTGGTATTCCGAGATCTGCAGACATTGGTGCGCTACCAATATTGGGCACACTGGCAGAGGCGAGGTTATCGCGCGATAAGAGCGGCTTGCCTGGAAGATTCTCCATGATCCAGGCCTGCATCCAGGCGACGCCATCCGGAAGCGGGATGATGGGCCTTGGACAGCCCGCATAGGCACCGGCCCAGTGAACGAGTTCATAAAGGGTGAGTACATCTGGCCCAACACACTCGTAGTTTTTTCCGATGGTTGAAGGTTTCTCAAGGCAGTTGGCGATTGCATTGGCTAGATCGGTTACATGAATGGGCTGGAAACGGGCATGCGGAGTTGCAAGCGGAACGATTGGCGCGAATCGCTGTAATCGGGCAAATAGATTCATAAACTGATCATCCGCCCCGAAGACGACAGAGGGCCGCAGGATCGTGACATCAATATTCTGATTCGCCCGTAAGGCGGCTTCACCAGCGGCCTTTGAGCGCAGGTACATCGAGGGTGCCTGGTCCGCCGCCCCGAGCGCACTAATGTGAATGAGTCGGCGAATTTTTCGTCGATTCATGCAGCGTGCGATCCGCGCCGGAAGCTTGACATGGGCGGCGTCGAAATCGGGCCCCCAAGGCTTACCGGGTTTGCTATGTAATACCCCCACAAGATTGACGACCGCATCTGCATTCTCAAATGCGTTGTAGAGATCGGCCTCATCATGTGGGCTGGCCTGCACGATTTCAATTCTTGGCAATAGCCAGAGCTCTTTAGCCTGTTCGCGATTGCGGGTAATCACGCGCACGGATTGTCCGCGGGAAATCAGAATGGACGCAAGCGAGCGGCCGATAAAGCCTGAGCCGCCAACAAGAACGACATCTGCATGTAGTAAAGCCATAAATCACTCCGGGGTCACGAACTAGTCGGGAAGGACCTCACCAAGCAGCTGCCTGAGCGAGGGTACAACCCCACCATTATGAACCGCATGGTAAAGAACTGCATTGGCAAGTACACGCTTTACATAGTCCCGGGTCTCTGAAAATGGAATTGATTCGGCAAAGGCTGCACCATCAATCCGTTGCGGTAAGGCAGCCCGCCAGCTAACGGCCCGAGATGGCCCCGCGTTGTAGGCGGCTGATGCGAGAAGAGCCGAGCCACCAAAGCGCTCGTGTAATTGACGCATGTAAGTCGTTCCAAGTTTTACATTGAGATTCACATCGGTGAGATGGAGGCCTGCAACATTCTTCATGCCACTATTTTTCGCAAGCATCTTCCCTGTTGCAGGCATGATCTGCATCAGACCAGAAGCACCGACCGAGGACTTGATATCGGGGATAAATCGTGATTCCTGTCGAATCAATCCAAGGACCCACCATGGGTCAATTGCATTTTCTTTTGCGGCGGGCAGTACCGTTTCTTTAAAGGGCACGGGAAAGCGCAGCGAGAAGTCGTGCTCTTGCCGGGTGCGATCAGCGGCTGCAATCATTCGATCATAGAAACCGGCTGACCGCGCATGGAGAGCCGCCTGAATCAGCTCGGTGTCTGAGCGGTCTCGCATCGCGGCTGACCATTCCATAACGGCCTCGCCGCGAAGGCCAGCCTTCACTAAGGCATAGCTTCGGGCCAGGCTTTGGTCTTTATCGAGCCGCTGCCTGTCGGCAGGCGTGAGCGTCACCGCTGCCGGCGTTGGGATCTTGATTGTCGACCCAAGACTCTCTCGGGCTAGCATCCCGTAAAAACCAAAATCATCCCGTAGGTTAACGAGAATCGCCTCGGCGGCTGTTTTATTCTGGGTCTCACGCAATCCCACTGCTTTCCAATATTGCCACGTAGGCTCGACCTGATCGCTCTCGCGCATCGCTGCAATGATCTCAAGTAATCGTGGCCATTCGTAACGTCGAATAGCCTCGCGGCCTGCAATCTGCAGCGCAAAAGAGGGCTGCTGAGCAAGGCTTGTCCAACCCTCTAGCATCATGGTCCACGATTCGTTATGACTGCGTTGCCAGAGTGCCGCACCAACAGCGAAGGCTGCGTAGTGGGCCTGATCCGGTGTTAGCGATTTACGATGATTTTTATAGCTTTGTAGCGATGAAAGGCTATTGACGCGAGCAGTCTTGAGAATCTCGCCAAGCAATGTCTCGGTTTTAACGGGATCCGGCCCGCGGCTATGGGTATCTTGCACCTTGGCCTGGGTTCGCAACACCTCGATGTAGCGGCCATGGCTAGAGTCACTGCCGACTTGCGCGGCCCAACGTGCACGCTGTCTTAGGTAGGCAAGGCTGACTTGCTCGTCTTTGGCGAGTTGGTCCACCAGTCCAATGCAGGCATCACTTGTCTCCTGCCCGATGGCCAGTGATGCAAATTGGCCTTTCTCAAACGGGTTATCGACTGGCAACATGCCGAGCTTGGCTTTTGCGCAAGCGATCTGAGGCCCACTCAGGGTATCAGGAAGCATCGCTAATGCCTTTGAGGCGTCTTCCCAGAGGTTCTTGCCAATTAAGGCGTTGACCCAGTCACGTTGGGCATTTTCTTTTAGTGGGTGTTTGGAGTGACGCCCAACAAAACCCTCCACGTGGGCCTTCATCGCTTTGGCGTCGATGCCCGGCATGCCCAGCAACAGTTTTAGCCGCCAATAATCGGGCCAGGCCGCGAGCAGATGGCCTTGGGTTCGGACCATGAGCCGCTCAAGCTCCGGGAGTCGGCCTTTCTGAAAAGCCTCTTTGGCGGACACGATGAGGGCGTTTGAATCCTTCTGGCTCTCGTTTTTTTTATTGTCTTTGTGCTCGGTTTGTTTTTTTTGTTCGCCGGTTGTTTTGTTATTTTTCGTGCTGGCATGAAGCGCCGATGCACTAGCGAGCAGCAAGAGCGCTAGGCATAGCCCGGCAAGACCCCCATGCAGAGAGCTCAAACGGGCAAGGAGCCTTTGAATTTCAGGCGATCGAATCAATAAAGGGGTTCCCCTAGCAGGAATGGGCTGTTGAATTAGGCGCACAAGGGGTAAATTTACTCTGAAATGTCGCAAATCTTATCGATCCCAAAAGATCCCCTTCGTAAGCAATTGCTAAGTCGTCGGGAAAAAATGTCTGGCCCGGCCCGTCTTGCCGCCGAGAAGAAAATCTCAGACACCTTATCAGCCCATGCAGTTCTACAGGGCTGGACGCATGTCGCGGTTTTTTTACCTTGGCGTGGAGAGCCCGATTTGATGGCAACCTGGCGCGCCTGGCACGCCCGTGGTATTCGGCTTGCCCTGCCTGTAGTGGTCTCGCGCGACCAGCCCCTCGTGATGCAGGCCTGGCAGCCGGGTGCGCCGCTGATTCGAGATGCAATGGGACTATCGGTACCAGCGACAGCGGATGCGCTGGCCTGCGATACCTGGGTGATTCCTTGCGTGGGTATTGATTCAGCTGGCGGGCGACTCGGCGCAGGCAAGGGATTTTATGACCGAACCATTGCAGCAACTCCAACACCCTGGCCCCGATTGGTGGGCGTATGTTTTTCGCAAGGCTTACATCGCACACAGTTTGCAGAGCCCCATGACCTGCATCTGAATGCCTGCGTCACCGAGCAGGGCTGGCAGACGTTTTAACCCTGATGGGCGCGTGAAGCCCCAGATCGTTAACGATCGCAAGCGTCGGTTCAGCCCGATTCATGGTGTAGAAGTGCAGCCCAGGAACGCCCCCAGCAATCAGCTGATCGCAGAGGTCAGTGACCACCTCTTGTCCAAAGGCTTGTATCGAGGCAATGTCATCGCCGTAGCTCGCGAGTCGTTGGCGAATCCAGCGGGGAATTTCTGTTCCGCAGGCGTCAGAAAACCGGGCGAGCTGTGAGAAATTGGTAATCGGCATGATGCCTGCAATGATGGGGGCCTTGACCCCAAGTGCAAAAGCGTCATCGACAAATCTAAAGTAGGCATCTGAATTGAAAAAATATTGGGTAATGGCGCTATTGGCTCCTGCCGACATTTTTTCTGAAAAGAATCGAAGGTCATCTTCTGCGGTCTTGGCCTGGGGGTGGATCTCAGGATAGGCAGCCACCTCAATGCTAAACGCCTGACCATAGCGCTTGCGAATAAAGCGCACCAGATCGACGGCATGCTGGAACTCCCCTCCTTGACCATAGCCCGAGGGCAGATCGCCCCGAAGGGCTACCAGCTGCTGAATGCCGAGGGATTGATAGAGACCCAGAAGTTCTTCAATCTGGGCAGTGGTAGCCCCAACGCAGGAAATATGAGGGGCCACCTGAGAAAACACCGGCATCAGCTGGCGTACCGTATCGAGCGACCCTTCGCGTGTTGAGCCGCCAGCACCGTAGGTCACTGAAACATACTCGGGGTCAATTTCCCGAAGTCGGTTTGCAGTGACCAACAACTTCTCGCTTGCCTCGGGAGTCTTCGGAGGGAAGAACTCAAGGCTAAGACTGATGCGTGAACTCATCGCGGGCAGAGCGCCGTCGGTTTAGTAGCGATAGGCATCGGGCTTATAGGGGCCTTCTACCGGCACACCGATATAACGGGCCTGATCATCACTTAACTCAGTAAGCTGTGCGCCGAGTTTCGTGAGCTGAAGCCGAGCCACTTTTTCATCGAGATGCTTGGGAAGGACATAGACCTTGCCACTCTCATAGAAATCCTTATGTGAGAAGAGCTCGATCTGCGCAATCACTTGGTTTGCAAATGACGAGCTCATGACATAACTCGGGTGGCCCGTACCGCAGCCGAGATTAACCAGGCGGCCCTTGGCGAGCAGGATGATCCGCTTGCCGTCAGGGAAAATCACATGATCAACCTGGGGCTTAATCTCTTCCCACTTACATGTCGAGAGCGAGGCAACATCAATCTCGTTATCAAAGTGACCGATATTGCAGACAATTGACTGGTCCTTCATTGCCGCCATATGGTTGAAGTCGATGACATTTTTGTTTCCTGTGGCGGTTACAAAAATATCAGCCTTATCTGCCGCGTAATCCATGGTGACTACGCGGTACCCTTCCATGGCGGCCTGAAGCGCGCAGATCGGATCGACCTCGGTAATCCAGACCTGTGCTGAGAGTGCACGAAGTGCCTGTGCAGAGCCCTTGCCAACATCGCCGTAACCGGCCACAACGGCGACCTTACCGGCAATCATGACATCGGTGGCCCGCTTGATTGCGTCGACTAGAGATTCACGGCAGCCATAGAGGTTATCGAACTTGCTCTTGGTCACTGAGTCGTTGACGTTGATTGCACGAAAGGCGAGGCTTCCCTTGGCAGACATTTCTTTGAGACGATGAACACCGGTGGTGGTTTCCTCGGTGACGCCAATCACGGCCTTGAGATTGCGCTCATAAAAGCCAGGATCTTTCTGGAGTTGCCGCTTGATCGAGTTAAAAAGACAGATCTCTTCTTCGCTTTTGGGATTTGAGAGGACTGAGGGATCTTTTACTGCATCGGTTCCGAGATGCAGCAGTAAAGTGGCATCGCCACCGTCATCAAGAATCATGTTTGAGGGCTTTGCATCGGGCCACTCAAAAATTCGGTGGGTGTAGTCCCAGTACTCTTCGAGTGTCTCGCCCTTGTAGGCATAGACGGCAATTCCGGATGCCGCAATCGCTGCTGCAGCATGATCCTGGGTTGAATAAATATTGCATGAAGCCCATCGCACTTCTGCGCCGAGATCAACTAAGGTCTCGATCAGGACCGCGGTCTGAATTGTCATATGCAAAGAGCCCGTGATCCGCGCACCCGACAATGGTTTTCTTGATGCGTACTCTTGCCGGATTGCCATCAGGCCCGGCATTTCGGTCTCAGCGATACGAATTTCTTTGCGGCCCCAATCGGCCAAAGAGAGATCGGCCACCTTGTAATCGGGTTGACCATTTGCAGTTACAGGTTTTAAAACAGCGCTCATCTCGCGCTCCTTTCGTGGGGAAGGGTTCGCGAGCGCCGTTGCAACAGTGAGCCACTCAAGCCTGGGAAGAGGTTCTTCTCGCAGCGCCCCTTAAGTGGACCGAAAAGTTTAATTCAATCGAGGGATTTTTAAAAGAGCCGGGGCTCGCACCCCGGGCAGTTCTACAGACCTGCAGCCGCCCGTAACGCGGCAGCGCGATCGGTTTTCTCCCAAGTGAATTCTGGCAGTTCTCGGCCGAAGTGACCATAGGCGGCCGTCTTTTCGTAGATTGGACGCAACAGATCCAACATCTGAATAATGCCCTTGGGACGAAGATCAAAGACATCTTGAACCGCTTTTGCGATCTTCTCATCGGACACCAGGCCGGTACCCTCTGTGGTGACCATTACCGAGGTAGGTCGCGCGACACCAATGGCATAACTGACCTGAATGAGCGCCTTCTTGGCAAGCCCTGCCGCCACAATATTCTTTGCGACGTAACGGCCTGCATAGGCAGCAGAGCGGTCGACCTTGGAGGGGTCTTTCCCTGAGAATGCACCGCCTCCGTGAAGGGCGGATCCACCATAGGTGTCCACAATAATCTTGCGGCCGGTCAGGCCACAGTCACCCTGCGGCCCGCCGATCACAAACCGACCGGTTGGATTCACAAGGTAATTGATCTCGCCTTTAACAAGAGCCTTTGGCAGCACCGGCTTGATGATTTCTTCAATCACCGCTTCCCGTAAGGTCTCAAGCGAGATATCGGGCGAATGCTGTGTTGATAAGACAACGGTGTCGATGCGATCGGGTTTTCCGTCGACATAGCGCAGCGTGATCTGGCTTTTTGCATCAGGCCGTAGCCAGGGCAGACGTCCGTCTCTGCGCA